>NZ_CP012477.1:300000-600000 GCF_001281315.1 Arthrobacter sp. ERGS1:01
CCGGTGCGAACAGCCCCAGCAAGGGTGCGTCGGCGTTGGCGTCCTTGACGGCGGCCAGCTCGGCGGCGGTTGAAACCGTCGTGTATCCGCGGTCCGCTGCCTGCTGGGCGAGGGTCTTTCCGGTCCAGGCGCCGGCTTTGGCGGTCTCGGCAAAGGTGGCCGATCCGCCGCCGAGCGATACATCGGGACGGGTGTTGAGCATCTGCTCCGTAATGGAGCCGGCGCCGCCGTTTTCAAGGGCGTTCTCCGGGCAGCTCTTGGTGGTGGCCACGGGGCCGTAGCAGCTGCGGCTGCTGACCGAGGCCACCTGGACGGCGGGCGTTGCGTCCTGGAGTTCGGCCGTGGAGACGTTGCCCGTCTTCAGGCCGTTGGCCTTGGCAAT
This sequence comes from Arthrobacter sp. ERGS1:01, assembly GCF_001281315.1. Lineage (NCBI taxonomy): Bacteria > Bacillati > Actinomycetota > Actinomycetes > Micrococcales > Micrococcaceae > Arthrobacter > Arthrobacter sp. ERGS1:01. The sequence goes on from NZ_CP012477.1 coordinate 300,383, forward strand.
TTGCAGCATGGTCTTTTGGGCCTTGCCCTTGACGTCGACCGAGATGGCGCCGTTGTAGGACTTTGTGCCCGTGGCCCAGCCGGTGCCGCTGGCCGCGGAATCGGTGGCGTAGTCGGGTCCGCCCGTCTTCTTGTTCAACGCGTAGGTGGTGTACTGGCCGGTCAGCGGCAGGGCGTCGATGCCGGGAAAACGGCCGGCCGCGCCGTAGGCGTAGTTGCGGGCGGCCGTGATTTCCGAATCTCCCATGCCGTCACCGATCAGAAGGATGACGTTCTTGGCGGGGCCGTCGACGATCGAGGCCTTGATGTCCTCCACATGTGATGACGTGGAGCGCTGCGCGCCGCCGTGGGCCGTGATGTCCGGTGTTGCGGCCAGGGCTGGTCCTGCCGCGCTCACGGTGCAGGCGGCCAGTGCCGCGGTGGCCAGGGCGAGTCGTGCGGCCCTGCGATGGTGCGGATTCTTCTTGTCCTGCTGATGCACGTTTGGTCCCCTCAAAGTGAATGACGATCGCTTCTGCGACGCGATGCACAATCAGCTTGCTCGGGGAAGAGGTGGCCTTTCTGGATGTTTTCTGGAATTCGCGCAAACCCTGGGTGAACAAATGGTGGTGTTTTATGCGGAATACGGGTCGCGTTTTCCACAATCCGGCAGTGACCCGTTGAACCGCCGGCGGAGCGGCCATACGGTCAAATTCCAGTCGTTGCGGCCCGGGCCGTCAAAGATGAAGGAGCGCACATGTCACCACAGTCACCCTGGCTGGACCCGCCAAGCCCGACGCCGGCACAGCCACAGCTGGCGCAGTCGTCGCGCACCGTTCCCGGCGGCGCGCGCGGGCATCCCAAGACGAGGCTGTCCCTGTCCTGGATCATCGGCGGTTCCGTGGCAGCAGCCGCGGCGTTCGTCGTGCTGCTGGTACTGGTGCTGAGCGCGCTGCTTGCCCCGCCGACGCAGCCGAAATCCGTCTCCGCGACCCGGGAAGCCGTGTTCAGCTATCCGGCCTCCTGGGTTCAAACCCAGCAGAATGTCACAGTCGTCAAAAGTGATGGGAACAGCCCTACCGAACGGTTTGTCGTGGAGAATGCGGACCGGGACTCCACTGCCCTGGCCGTCTATGAGGGATCGGCCAAACCCCGGGGAGTCGTCACCAGGGAGAAGATCCACGAGCGCATCGACACCGGCCTGCGAGGCCAGCTGGCGGCCTCGCAGGCGCAACTGGTCTACCTGCGCGGAACATCGGGCTTTGGCTGCCTGGCAAGATTCGCCTACACCAGGCCTCCCGCCATCGTGGACAGGGACGGCCTGTACGGCTTCAGCTACGGATACACCTGCGTGTCCGCCGAAGGTCCCATCGACGGCGAATACCTGGTGGGCATTGACACCACCGGGGTGTCCCACCGCCTGACGGTGGAGGCAACCGCTACGGAATGGGCAGCCCACAAGGCGGCACTGGAGGCGATAGTGCCGTCCCTCAAGCCGCTCGCCTAGATCTCCGGGATCAGGTCCGCCACGGAGCCTAGCGCCTGGTCGGGGCGGAACGGGTACGCGTCAATGTCCTCGGGCTGGGTGATGCCGGTGAACACCAGGACGGTGTGCAGCCCGGCCTCCATGCCGGCAATGATGTCGGTGTCCATGCGGTCGCCGATCATGGCCGTAGTTTCCGAATGCGCCTGGATCCGGTTCATGGCGGAGCGGAACATCATGGGGTTCGGCTTGCCCACAATGTACGGTTCCCGGTTGGTGGCCTTGGTGATCAGGGCGGCGATGGCGCCGGTGGCCGGCATGGGGCCCTCCGCGGACGGTCCGGTGGCGTCAGGGTTCGTGGCGATGAACCGCGCGCCCTCGCCGATCAGCCGGATGGCGCGGGTGATCGCCTCGAAGGAGTAGGTGCGGGTTTCGCCCAGCACTACATAGTCGGGGTCCTGGTCGGTGAGGATGAAGCCGGCCTCATGCAACGCCGTCGTCAGTCCGGCCTCGCCAATCACGAACGCCCGCCCGTGCGGCATCTGGGACTTCAGGAATTGGGCCGTCGCGAGCGCCGAGGTCCACAGGTTCTCCTCCGGCACCTCGAGCCCGGAGGCGCGCAGCCGGGCGGCAAGGTCGCGCGGGGTAAAAATGGAGTTGTTGGTCAGCACCAGGAAACGCTTGGACGTGTCCACCCAGCGCTGGATCAGCTCGGCGGCACCCGGCACGGCCTGGTTCTCGTGGACCAGCACGCCGTCCATGTCGGTGAGCCAGCATTCAATGTCAGCGGGCTTGCGATTGCTCAGCTTGCTCATGGTGCCTCCTTGGGGCGGATACGGTCTTGGAACCAGTCTTGCAGATGGGCCTGCCGTTGACACGCCGCCCGCCCGCGGCCCGGAGGCGAGCGGCTAAAGTTGGACGGTGAGCATTCCCAGCAACACCCCAGCCCCGGACGCCCCCGAGCACGCCGAATCGTTCCACCTTGAACTGCACCACGAGGTGGGTGTGGGTCCGTGGGAGGGTGAACTGCCCGACGGCGAGCACTGGGACCCGGAGCTGTTGGCGGAGGGGGATCGCCGCAACGTCCTGGACCAGTACAGGTACTGGAGGATGGACGCCATCATCGCCGAGCTGGACACCCGCCGCCACGACTTCCACATCGCCATTGAAAACTGGCAGCACGACATGAACATCGGCACCGTGGTGCGCACCGCCAACGCGTTCCTGGCCAAGGAAGTCCACATCATCGGCCGACGCCGGTGGAACCGTCGCGGCGCCATGGTCACCGACCGCTACCAGCATGTCCGGCACCACCCCACCGTGGAGGACTTCGTGGCGTGGGCCGAATCGGAAGGGCTGGCGATCATCGGGATCGACATCTTCCCCGACTCGGAAAAGCTGGAAACCTACGAACTGCCGCGCAATTGCGTGCTGGTGTTCGGCCAGGAAGGCCCGGGACTGAGCGAGGAAGTGCACGCCGCGGCGCAGACCACGCTGTCGATCGAACAGTTCGGCTCCACTCGTTCCATCAACGCGGCGTCGGCGGCCGGCATCGCCATGCACGCGTGGATTCGCCGGCACGTATTCAACCAGCGCGTGCAATAAATAAATATTCATGGATTCCTCACAGACCCTAGCCAGTTAAAACACAGCGGGTTTAGGCTCGGCACTGTGTGGGCGCAAAGGGCGCCCAGCCGGTTAAGGATCTCTGATGAGTGCATCATTCAAACCGAGAACTTTTGTCTCAAAAATTCTGGCTGTTGGCGCTGCCACAGCCTGCGTCGTGGCTCTGGGAACCACGGGCGCCATTGCATCACCTATCTCGCCGGACACCCCGTACCCGGGGGCCGTTCCGAGTTGGGCCCAACCGGCAAACAACGAAGGCGCGGCCGCGGCGGCCGACACGGTTGAGGGCGAAATCTACTTCCAGCTGCGCGACCTCAAGGGCGCCGAAGCCCTCGCCACGGCCGTCTCCACCCCCGGAAACCGCAGCTACGGGAAATCGCTGACCCCCAGCCAGTGGATCAGCAAATATTCGCCAACGCAGAAGTCCTACTCGTCGGTGGTGAAGTACCTCAAGTCGCAGGGACTGGTCATCACGGGCTCCCCCGACAGCCGCCTGTTCGTGGTGTTCAGGGGCACGGTGGCGCAGCTGAACAACGCCTTCGACGCACAGCTGCACAACTACAACTTCAAGGGCACCACACTGGTGGGGCCGTCAAAGACGCCAACCCTGCCGAAGGGCGTATCCGCTGAGGTTTCCGGCGTATCGGTGGACCAGGGCAGCCTGCTCACCCACCCGAACTACGCCACCCCCGGTGGCGGAGACCAGCCGACACCGCAGGCGCGAACCGCCCGCCCGGCCACCCCGACGCCGGACTGCTCGAACTACTTTGGGCAGTACCAGGACACGGTCCCGGCCGCCTACGGCAAAACCAGCTTCCCCACCTACCTGTGCGGCTACACGCCCAGCCAGATCCAGTCGGCCTACGGCAGGCCCGCGTTGACGGCGGCGAACCACGGCAACAGCAGCGCCACCGACGGCCACGGGCAGACCGTGGCAATCATCGACGCCTACGCCTCCCCGACCATGTTTTCGGACATCAACCGGTACTCGGCAACCTACGGTCTGCCGCAAATGACCTCGCGCACCTACCAGCAGGTGGTGCCGGCACCGAGCGAGTTCATGGATCAGGACCTCTGTGGCGGGCCCAGCGGCTGGCAGCCGGAGCAGTCCCTCGACGTGGCGGCCGTTCACGGCACCGCGCCCGGGGCCAAGATCCTGTATGTGGGCGGCTTCAATTGTGGCGGCGGCATTGACGTTGCCATGTCCAAGATCCTTGACCACAAGCTCGCCAACATTGTCAGCAACAGCTACGGCAACGTGGGCGAGGCACTCCCGGCCGACGTCATCTTCGGTGAGGTCAACATCCAGCTGCAGGCTGCCGGTGAAGGCATTGGGCTGTACTTCTCCAGCGGCGACGACGGCGATCAGGCCGCGAACCTTGGCTACACGTCCCCGGACTTCCCGGCCAGTTCGCCGTGGGTCACCGCGGTGGGCGGCACCAGCCTCGCCGTGAAGCAAAGCGGCGCCTACAATTTTGAAACCGGTTGGGGCGACTACCGCGACCAGATCGTCAACGGCGCCTATGTTGCACCGCTTCCGGGCACCGAATTCAGGGGTGGTGCCGGCGGCGGCGTGAGTGCCGTGTTCGCCCAACCCGCCTACCAAAAGGGTGTTGTGCCCACCTCGCTGGCCTTTGGCCGGCGGGTGGCCCCGGACATCTCCTCCCTGGCGGATCCCTACACCGGATACGTGATTGGCATCAGCCCCATCAACAACGACGCGACGCTGACCACCGACCCATTTGGCATCCAAACCTACGGTGGCACGTCCCTCGCCTCACCGTTGTCGGCCGGACAAATGGCCGTGGCACAGCAGGTCAGCGGCAGGACGCTGGGCTTCGCCAACCCCGTCATCTACGCCACCGGCAAGCAGAAGCCGGGAACGTTCACCGACGTCATGTCGCCCAAGACCCAGCAGGCATTGGCCTTCACCAACCCCACCACCGGGAACAAGTACCTTGTCTCGCTGAACATGGACACCTCGCTTAAGACCACCAAGGGATTCGACGACGTGACCGGCATCGGCAGCATGAGCTACAGGTTCGCCCAAGCCATCAGCGGCAACCACCGCTAGGCCAAGGACGCACCGACCGCACCAACAAATAAGCACGACGGCGGGCCCCGGCACCCAAGCCGGGGCCCGCCGTCGTGCTTTCGCCAACGTCCACAAAGTGGGCGCCGGCTTCATCTTCTTCGACACTGTGACGGCAATCGCTAAGATGGGGATAGCCATACGGGAGGCGGCCAACGGCCGCCTCTTTGTACCGTTTCGCCCCAAGGAGCTTTCAATGCCCATTGCAACACCGGACAAGTATGCCGAAATGATCGACCGCGCCAAGGCCGGCGGATTCGCCTACCCCGCGGTCAACGTGACGTCCTCCCAGACGCTCAACGCAACGCTCCAGGGCTTCGCCGATGCCGGCACCGACGGCATCATCCAGGTCTCCACCGGTGGCGGCGCCTACTGGTCCGGCGCCGGCGTCAAGGACATGGTTGCCGGTTCCCTGGGCTTCGCGGCCTTCGCCCGCGAAGTGGCCAAGAACTACCCCATCAACGTGGCCCTGCACACCGACCACTGCCCCAAGGACAAGCTGGACGGCTTCGTGCTGCCCCTCCTGGAAGCCTCCGAGCGCGAAGTTGCCGCCGGCCGCAACCCGATCTTCAACTCCCACATGTGGGACGGCTCCGCCGAAACCCTCGAGGAAAACCTGCGGATCGGCCGCGAACTGCTGGCCCGCACCTCCGCAGCCCACATCATCCTTGAGGTTGAGATTGGCGCCGTCGGCGGCGAGGAAGACGGCGTGGAGAACGCCATCAACGACAAGCTGTACTCCACGGTCGCCGACGGCCTGGCCACGGTTGAGGCCCTGGGCTCCGGCGAGAACGGCCGCTACATCACGGCCCTGACGTTCGGCAACGTGCACGGCGTGTACAAGCCCGGCAACGTCAAGCTGCGCCCGGAGATCCTCAAGGACATCCAGGAGCAGGTCGGTGCCAAGCTGGGCAAGAACAGCCCGTTCGACCTGGTCTTCCACGGCGGCTCCGGCTCCTCCGAGCAGGAAATCCGCGACGCCGTCTCCTACGGTGTCATCAAGATGAACATCGACACCGACACCCAGTACGCGTTCACCCGCCCGGTTGCCGGCCACATGCTCTCCAACTACGACGGCGTGCTGAAGATCGACGGCGAGGTCGGCAACAAGAAGACCTACGACCCCCGCGTCTGGGGCGCCTCGGCCGAAAAGGGCCTGGCCGCACGCGTGGTCGAAGCTGCACAGCAGCTCGGCTCCGCAGGCAAGACCTTCGCGTAATGAGCGACGAATTCCGCCGCAACCTCCTGGGACCGGAGCCCACGCTGCTCCCGGTCGAGGAGGATGTCCAGGCACGCCTGGCGGCAGGGGACGAGGCAGTCGATTTGGCGGCCAAGCACCCCACGTCCTCGCTTTTGTGGGCCATCCTGGCCGATGAGGCGTATGCGGAGGGCCGCACCATCGAGTCCTACGCCTATGCCCGCACCGGCTACCACCGCGGCCTGGACGCCCTGCGCCGCAACGGCTGGAAGGGCACCGGTCCGGTCCCGTTCTCGCATGAGGGCAACCGCGGTTTCCTGCGCGCGCTGTATGCGTTGGGACGTGCGGCCGGCGCGATCGGCGAGTCCGATGAAGCCGCCCGCATTGCGACGTTCCTGAACGACTCCGATCCGGCGGCGACCGCCGCGATCGAGGCCGCTCTGTAGGGAGCAACCCCTGCGCTCGAAAAGGGACGGCGCTTGCGGTTAAAGACGGGGGTAGACCGCCGGCTTTAACCGCAAGCGCCGTCCTTTTTGCTGCCCGGGTGCTCGACGCCGGAGCGCGCGTCGGGCATGATCGTCCGTATGGAGAAACTCGTGCCGTCCCAGGCCGCCGTCGACGCATTCGACGCCCTCGCCGCCGATCTCACCCAGGCCGGCGTGGGCGTGGGGAAGATGTTTGGCGCCACCTCGCTCATGGTGGGCACCAAGGCGATCGGCTGCCTGCACGGGGACGGCGTGGCCTTCAAGCTGGGCCGGGACACGCGCGGCCACGCGGACGCCTTGGCGCTGCCCGGCGCCGTCCTGTTCGACCCTTCCGGCATGAACCGCCCGTTCAAGGATTGGGTGCTGGTGCCCGTGCGATCGGTGCAGCGGTGGCCGGAACTGGCCGACGCCGCCCTCTCCGCACTCAGCGCCTAAGCACGCCACGCGGCTTCACAGTGTCCGCGCGCCCCGCCCCAAGGTGCATGCGGGGCGGCGTTCCGGTAAACTTAGGACGCAAGACCCCCTTTGATTGCCTGCCAGGCTACAGCCATGCTGGAGACGGCCGGCGGTTTCCAAGGGGCATTTTCGTGTCCGGACGTTGTACGGCGGAACAACCGCCGAATCCCGCAGCGCCCGGCTCAACTTATGAGCAAGGGGGAGGATCCCATGCCAGCAATCGTGATCGTCGGCGCCCAGTGGGGCGACGAGGGCAAGGGCAAGGCCACTGATCTATTGGGCGGCCTGGTCGACTATGTGGTGAAGCCGAACGGCGGCAACAACGCCGGGCACACCGTTGTCGTAGGCGGTGAGAAGTATGAGCTCAAGCTCCTTCCGGCCGGCATTTTGAGCCCCAACGCCACACCCATCATCGGCAACGGCTGCGTGGTGAACCTTGAGGCGTTGTTCCAGGAGATCGACGGCCTGGAAGCCCGCGGAGCCGACACCTCCAAACTGCGAATTTCCGCCAACGCCCACCTGGTGGCCCCGTACCACCAGGTGCTGGACAAGGTGACGGAGCGTTTCCTGGGCAGCCGCGCCATCGGCACCACCGGCCGCGGCATCGGCCCGGCCTACATGGACAAGGTGGCCCGCCTGGGCATCCGCGTCCAGGACGTCTTTGACGAATCGATCCTGCGCCAAAAGGTAGAGGGCTCGCTGAAGCAAAAGAACGAACTCCTGGTCAAGGTCTACAACCGCCGCAGCGTGGAGGTCGAAGAGGTCGTGGAGTACTTCCTGGCCTTCGCCGAGCGCCTGCGCCCCATGGTCATCGACTCCACGTTCGTGCTGAACGAGGCCCTGGACCGCGGCGAAGTGGTGCTCATGGAGGGCGGCCAGGCCACGTTCCTGGACGTCGACCACGGCACCTACCCGTTCGTGACCTCCTCCAACCCGACCGCCGGTGGCGCCTCCGTGGGCTCCGGCATCGGCCCCACCCGCATCACCCGCGCAGTGGGCATCATCAAGGCCTACACCACACGCGTTGGTGCCGGCCCGTTCCCCACGGAACTCTTCGATGAGATGGGCATCTACCTGCAGACGACGGGCGGCGAGTTCGGTGTCAACACCGGCCGCCCCCGCCGCTGCGGCTGGTACGACGCCGTCCTGGCCCGCCACGCCTCCCGCGTCAACGGCTTCACGGACTACTTCGTCACGAAGCTCGACGTGCTCACCGGCATCGAGTCGATCCCGGTCTGCGTGGCATACGACGTCGACGGCGTCCGCCACGACGAAATGCCCATGACGCAGACCGACTTCCACCACGCCGTACCGATTTTCGAGTACTTCCCGGGGTGGACCGAGGACATCAGCGGCGCCAAGACGCTCGAGGACCTGCCGGTCAACGCGCGTGACTACATCCTGGCGCTGGAAGGCATGTCCGGCACCCGGATCTCCGCAATTGGAGTGGGCCCGGACCGTGACCAGACAATCGTCCGGCACGACCTCATCAACGACTGATCCCCACTTGCCGGCCTGAATAATCGCTCGCGCGATTGTTCAAGAACCTGGCGCGGGGCCCCAGCCTAGGGGAGGGTCGGCGGCGGAACGCACGTTCCGGCGTCGACCCTCCCTTATTTTTGGCCCGGCTCCGGCGCAAGCGCCAGCTCGACCGCGGCCTCGGCGTGGATCCTGGTGGTGGGGAAAACCGGCAGCGGGCTGGACGCCTGGTCAATGAGCAGCTCGATCTCCGTGCAGCCCAAAATGACGCCGTCCGCGCCCCGGTCCCGCAGCGACTCAATGGCCCGGACAAAGCGTTGCCGGGAGCTTTCCGAAACCACGCCCACCACGAGTTCCTCGAAAATGACCCGGTGGACGTCGTGGCGCTGGGCGGCGTCGGGAATCAGCACCTCCAGCCCGTGGCCGGCGATCCTGTCCTTGTAAAAGGCCTCCTCCATCGTGAAAGCCGTGCCGAGCAGGCCCACCTTCTTGACTCCCGCGGCTGCGACGGCGTCGGCCGTGACATCGGCAAGGTGCAGCAGCGGGATTTCCACCGCCCCCTCAATGGCATCGGCCACCTTGTGCATCGTGTTGGTGCACAGCACGATGAAATCGGCACCGCCGGCCTCCAGCCCCCGGGCCTGGTCCGCCAGCAACTCCCCGGCCGCCTCCCACTGCCCCGTCGACTGGAGGTGCTCAACGTCGGCGAAGTCGACCGAGGCCATGACGCAGCGGGCCGAATGCAGGCCGCCCAACCGGTCCCTGACCATCTCGTTGATGAGTCGGTAATAAAGTGCGGAGCTTTCCCAGCTCATCCCGCCCAGCAGCCCAATTGTCTTCATCCCTGCAGCATACTTTGAGCCCGCCGCCGCCAAAAAGACTACGCTTGAAGCCAGGACAATTTACGGGTGAGGGAGATGTTATGAAGGTCAGCGTTGGGCAGTTCAACCCGGGCGGGGACGTTGCTGAAAACCTTGCGGTGATGCGCCGGCTGGCGGTGTCCGCACAGCAGGACGGCAGCAGGCTCATCGTGTTCCCCGAGGAGTCCATGTTTTCGGTGGGCAGGGTCGACGGCGACTTTGTGACCGCCGTGGACGCCCACTGGACCACGTTTGTCCGGGGAGTCTCCCACATTGCCGCGGACAGCGGCATCGCCGTCATCGCCGGCGGCTACGAATCCAGCGGCGAGGAACGCCCCTACAACACCGTGGTGGCGGTCGACGACGACGGCGCCATCCTGGGCACCTACCGCAAACTGCACCTGTACGACGCGTTTTCCTACCAGGAGTCGCGGAAGATCAAGCCCGGCGACAAGGGCATCTGCGTGGTGGAGATCGGCGGCTTCAAGGTGGGCATCATGACCTGCTACGACATCCGCTTCCCCGAACTGGCCCGCGCCCTTGCCCTGGAAGGCGCCGAACTGATCGCCGTGTCCGCGGCCTGGTTCAAGGGCGACCACAAGGTGGAGCACTGGGAGACGCTGCTGAAGGCCCGGGCCATCGAGAACACGTGCTGGGTGGCGGCCTCCGGGACCTCCAGCGACCACTGCGTGGGCCATTCGGCGATCCTTGACCCCATGGGAATCCCGCAGGATTTCCTGGCCGAGGAGGCCGAAGGCGTGGCCACCACGGACGTTACGCACAAGCGCGTGGAGGAAGTGCGCGAGTTTTTGCCGGTGCTGCTCAACCGCCGTTTTGAAAGCAATTCGGTGGTGGTTCCAGCAGGCTGAGAATATCCATTGACGGCGTCACCGGCGGTGGTTAGTGTCAGGAATAGGGATAGGAGGACGTCATGAGTGATTCCAAGATCTGGGCCGCACTGGAACCAATGTACCCGTCGGCTTTGGAAGACATTCCCCTGGACGGCCAATGGCTGAAACCGCCGTTTGCCGACGATCCCGGAGGTCGCGCCGTGGTGTGCAACGACGGCGACTTCCAGTTTGTGGTGGTGGACAGGAAGAAGGGCACGGTCCTGTACGTCTGCGAGGACGACGAGTCCGTCATAGCCTCCACGCTGGAGACCTTTGTGCAAATTGTGGCCGCCTGGGAGTCCATTGACCGGGATACCGTGGGCCCCGAGGACGACGACGGATTCTCGGCCGTGAAGAAATCCTTCGAGTCCCAGCTGAAAACCCTTGACCCCCTGGCCGCCGGGCCCAACGAGTTCTGGTCCCTGTACACGGAGGAACTGACCAGCGAGGACTATGTGGACGTCGACGACCTCGACGAGGAACTCGACGATGAGCTTGGCGAGGAGGAGGCGGAATTCGAGGACTCCGGCGACGACTTTGACGAGGACGACGACTACTCCGACGGCGAGCCCGACGAGCTGCGCATAGACGCATAGCGTTCACTTGCGGCAACGCGCCCGTAGCTTCCGGCATCCGCGGCGTCCCCGCAGTTAAGCTGGGTCCATGGCACATGCAAACGATCCCGCCGTCATCGACCGGCTGCTGAAAACACCCGGCCGCTGGGCCGTCGTGGGGCTCTCCAACAACCCGTTGCGCCCCGCCCTGGACGTTTCACGCTACCTCCAACAGCACCTGGGCCAGGAGATCATCCCCGTGAGCCTGAAGGGCGACGACGTCCACGGCGCCAAGGGATACAAGACCCTGGCGGAGATTCCCGGCACGATCGACGTCGTCGACTGCTTCGTCAATTCCGGCAAGGTCGGGGCCGTCGTGGACCAGGCCATCGCGCTGGGCGCCCGTGCCGTGTGGCTGCAACTGGGCGTCATCGACGAGGCCGCAGCGCAGCGCGCCGAGGACGCCGGCCTGGAGGTCGTCATGGATACCTGCCCCAAAATCGAAGCCGCCTACCGGGGCCTGTAGGCCCCATTGGAAAGCCCCATGCCACGTCATCTTCGCAACAGTGCCGCCACTGGCCGGACGATTACCATAGCCGTCGTCATCGTCGTCCTGTGCGCCGTCGCCCTTGGGGTGTGGCGCTTCAGCTCCGACGCCGCACCATCGGCGGCCCCGGGCGGTGCGCCGACGCATCCGGCCGCCACGCCGTCGCACCCCGCCGGCGGGCCGGCGTCGTCCCCGGCAACCCCCAGCAGTGCCCCGAGCCCGACACTTGCCCGAACCGGGCGCGTCGACACGCTCGACGGCCTGGTTCCCGACTACACGCTGCCACCGGTCGAGGACGGGATGGTCCCGGTCATCACCAAGATCCCCACGGAGCAAAAAGTGGTGTTCCTGACCATCGACGACGGCGCCGTCAAACGGGAATCGGACCTGAAACTGCTCGAGAAAAACGGGGTGAAGGCGTCCCTGTTCCTGGCGCACACCTTCATTGCCGGGCATGCGGCCTTCTACAAGAGCTACCTCGACGCCGGATACCTGATCGAAGACCACACCATGAGCCACAACCTGGGCTTCATCAACTTGAGCTTCGCGCAGCAAAAAGCCGAAATCTGCGGCATGGCCGACTACGAGGAACAGCAGTTTGGCCGTCGCCCCGTCTTCTTCCGGCCACCGGGCGGACCCTATACGCAGTCCGTTCGCCGGGCCGCGGCCGAATGCGGCATGAAGGCGATCGTGGACTGGGAGGCCAAGGCCAACGCCGGCGGCATGGACTACCAGGTGGGCAAGGTGCTGCGGCCCGGGGAAATCGTGCTCATGCACTTCCGGCCCGAATTTCCGGCCGACCTGGCCGCGTTCGTCAAGGCCCAAAAGGCGGCCGGGCTGAAGGTTGTGCTGCTGGAGGACTACCTGGGCGTGAAGTGAGCCCCGGATCGGGCCGCGATGCGGGTAGCGTTGTGGCCATGACCCGCATTGTTTACTACACGGCCAGCACGCTCAACGGTTTCCTGGCCGACGCAGAGAACTCGCTCGCCTGGCTCTTTGCCGTGGACGACGCCGGCGCCCCGGACATCGCGGCGTTCATGGACGGCATGGGCGTCTTCGTGGAGGGCTCCACCACGTACGAATGGGTGCTCCGCGAGGAAAAACTGTTGGAGAACCCCGCCAAGTGGGCCCAGTTTTACGGATCCCGGCCCACCTACGTTTTCACGAGCCGTGAGCTGCCCGTTCCCGAGGGCGCCGACGTCCGCTTCGCCTCCGGCCAGGTCTCCGACGCGCTGCCGGAGATCATCGCGGCGGCGGGCGGCAAGGACGTCTGGGTGGTTGGCGGCGGAGACCTTGCCGGCCAGTTCCTGGACATCAACGCCCTCGACGAACTGGTGATCACCCTGGCCCCGGCACTGTTAACCGGCGGCGCACCCATGCTCCCGCGCAACCTTGGCCCCGACCGGCTGACCCTGCGCGACGCCGTGGCCCGCGGACAATTCGCGCAGCTGACGTACGCGGTGTCGAAATGACGCTGGATGCCCAAGGGTTCCGGGTCGCGGCTCTGGCCTTCCCGGGAGCGTATGAGGATTTCCCGTTCGGCGAGGAGACCAGCGTCTTCAAGGTCAAGGCGCCCAGCAGCGGCGGGAGCACCTGGGTGGGGAAGATGTTTGCCATTGGCCGCCTGGACCTGCCAACGCTGAGCGTCGGGTTGAAGTGCGAGCCCGTGCTGGCCGCACAATTGCGCACCGTCAACCCCGGCATCATCCCCGGCTACCACCTGAACAAGCGGCACTGGAATACGGTGGACTGTGCCGTGGTGGATGCCGCCATGGTGTTGGACATGCTCGAGGATTCATACGACCTTGTGGTGGCCGGGCTGCCCAGGAAACAACAAACCGCCTTGGAATGGAGCGCCCGTGCCGGCAAATGACAACCGCGCAAGACTGAATTACCCCCAGCTGGGACGCACCCGCACCATCGCCGCGGAACCCACGGGGGCCGGCGAATGGCCCGACGGCTTTGACCATGTGGACACGCAAATCCGGGTGGGCAGCGGGGATGCGGCATTCACCGCGCTGGCCGAGGGCATCCTGACGTGGCAGATCCAGCGGCGCGCGGGCCTGCGGGTTTCCGCCCCGCCGCGAGCGGTTCCCGGCGCCCGGATCACGAGCGGCTTTGGGGTGGGAAACCTGCGCCTGCCCGTCCCGTGCGAGGTTGTCTGGGCGCTGGAGCCCGGCCGGGCCGTGCGCACGGACGGCGCCGAGGTGGAGCTGGCCGGATTCGGCTACGGCACCCTGCCCGGGCATCCGGCACTGGGGGAGGAGGCATTCCTGGCCATGAAGACCGGCGACGGCGGCGTGTACTTTAGGATCCTGGCCTTCAGCAAGCCCTCCGGCCTGCTGTTCGCCCTGGGCGCGCCGGTGACAAAACTGACCCAGCGCAACGTCACCAGGTCCTATCTGCAGGCGGCCCGCTCCCTGGTGGCAGGGAAATAACCCCGGCAATTCACAGGATCCTGTGAATCAAATTCGCGCACGGGGGATTGTGCAAGGTAAGTTGTTCCTCGTGGCTGACCAACGACGGACTCCGGGCTCTCAGACTTCACTTCGTGAAGCCAACAGGTCGAGAATTATCGACGCTGTGAAGAAGCACGGCGGGCTGACGCAGGTGGAACTGGCCGGCGCGACGGGGCTTTCCCCGGCAAGCGTCTCCAACATCGTGAAGGAACTTTCCAGCTCCGGCATCCTGCACACGGCCCCCAGCACGCGCAGCGGCCGCCGGGCGCAGTATGTAACTCTCGCCCGCCGGCTGGGACTGGTCGCCGCCGTGGACTTTTCCGAACGCCACATGCGCGTTGCCCTCGCCGACAGCGCCCAGACAATCCTCGCCGAAAAGCACATGCCGCTGGCCCGGGACCACCGGGCGGACAACGAGCTGGACCGCACCATGATGATGCTCGCCGACATGCTAGATTCCGTGGACGCCGGCATGGACGAGGTGCTGACCCTTTGCGTGGGGTTGCCTGCTCCGCTGGTCCGCACCACCGGCGTCATCGCCCGCCGCGGAATCCTGCGGGGCTGGGACGGGATCCCCGTGGCCGAGGTCCTTGAGCGCAGGCTCAACCGCCGCGTTTTCGTGGACAACTCCTCCAACCTGGCGGCACTGGCCGAACACCGTTACGGCAGCTCCAGGGGCATCAACACCTCGATCTTCATCAACGTCGACGACGGCATCGGCGCCGGGCTCATCCTCAACGGCGAGGTGTTCCGCGGCCGCAACGGGACCGCCGGGGAGGTGGGCCACATGACCATCCTCGAGAACGGTCCGCTGTGCCGGTGCGGAAGCCGGGGCTGCCTCGAGGCCATCGCCGGGGGAGCGGCCATCCTGGAAGGTTTGCGGGACCACTTGGGAAGCCTGAAGCTCAACGAGGTGGTGGTCCACGCAATGGCCGGTGACGCAGCATGCCTGCGCGCCGTGGCGGATGCCGGCCGGCACATCGGGATTGCGGCCGCGAACCTGTCCAACGTCTTCGACCCGGAGCGGATTGTGGTGGGCGGGCAACTGGCGCGGGCGGGGGAAATCCTGCTCGGTCCACTGCGCCACACCGTGGAAAGATCCGTGATCGTGGAGCAGGAAATCATGCCCGACATCGTGCAGGGACAACTGGGCAACCGGGCCGCCCTGCTGGGCGCCGTGGCCCACGCCGTGGACAGCATGCACATCGCTACCGGGTAGTAAGGATTCGCGGGTAAAAAATCCTTGTCTTCAAGTCTTGACGCCAATATTGAAAACTGTCATGCTCATGCCAGTCATCAAAGACGGTGACGGTCGACCGGAGGTTATATCAATGAAGATCACCACCAAAAGGGCAGCGGTCACAGCGGCAACGCTTCTGCTCGCCGTCGGTTCACTAAGCGCTTGTTCCAACGGGGCACAAAACACCACGTCCCCCACGGGCAATGCATCATCGGCGAAGATTGGTTTGCTCCTTCCCGATTCCGTCACCCCCCGCTACGCGTCCGCGGACCGCCCCGACTTCACGAACAAGATCACCGCGCTGTGCCCGGGTTGCTCCGTGCTGTACGCGGATGCCGACGGCGATGCGGCGAAGCAGCAACAGCAGGCCGAGTCGATGCTGACCCAGGGCGTGAAGGTCCTGGTGGTTGACGCCCAGGATGGCGAGGCGGCGGCGTCGATCGTTGCCGAAGCCAAGCAGAAGAATGTCCCGGTCATCTCCTACGACCGCCTGATCGACAGCCCCGACCTGTCCTACTACGTCTCCTTCGACAACTTCAAGGTTGGCGTCCTGCAGGCCACGGCCCTCGTTGGCAAGCTCGGTTCGCTGGGCGTCGCCAAGGGCGACGGCGGCATCCTGATGGTCAATGGTTCGCCCACCGACAACAACGCAACGGAGTTCAAGGCCGGCGCCAACTCGGTCATCGACAAGAGCGGCTACAAGGTCCTGGCCGCCTACAGTACGCCCAACTGGGACCCGACGCTGGCACAGAACTGGGTGGCCGGCCAGATTACCCAATTCGGCAGCAAGATCAAGGCCGTCTACGCGGCCAATGACACCACCGGCGGCGGCGCCCTCGCGTCCCTGAAGGCGGCGAATGTCTCACCCATCCCGCCCATCACGGGACAGGACGCGACCCTCACCGGCATCCAGAACATCTTGGACGGCAACCAGTACATGACCGTGTACAAGGCCATCAAGCCCGAAGCCGAGCAGGCCGCCACCCTGGCCATCGACCTGGCCAACGGCAAGAAGACCGCGGCACCCACCACGGCCCAAACCCCCGGGGTCTCCAGCGCGAAGACCAACGTGCCGGCATTCCTGCTCGATCCCGTTGCGGTGACGGCCAGCAACGTGGAGAGTGTGATCGTGCAGGGCGGCTTCTACACGGCAGCCCAGATCTGCACCTCCGCCTACGCGGCAGCCTGCACCAAGTACGGCGTCAAATAGCGCACCCGGGCCGCCCGGAAGCCAATCCGGCCGGCCCGGGCACCAGCATCTTCCTCACCTGCACAAAGGAGTGACAATGACCGCTGAATCCGCCGTTGCGGAGCCTGTTTCACCCACCCGGAACCCCATCCTCTCGCTGCGCGGCGTCAGCAAGGGGTTCGGGGCGGTGCAGGCACTGACCGACATCAGCCTCGACGTATACGCCGGGGAGGTCGTGGCACTTGTTGGCGACAACGGCGCCGGAAAATCAACCTTGGTCAAGATCCTGGCCGGCGTGCACTCGCACGACGCCGGAACCGTCGCCTTTGACGGGGACACCGTCCAGATTCCGTCGCCGGCCGCATCCCGCCAGCTCGGCATCGCCACCGTTTTCCAGGACCTGGCCCTGTGCGACAACCTCGACGTCGTCGCCAACCTCTTCCTTGGCCGTGAAATTTCGCACGGCACCCTCCGGGAGGAGGAGATGGAGCAGCGTTCCTGGACGCTGCTGCGCCAGCTCTCCGCCAAGATCCCCTCGGTGCGGATCGCGGTGGCGTCCCTTTCGGGCGGCCAGCGCCAAACCGTCGCCATCGCCAGGTCGCTGATCGGGGACCCCCGGGTCGTGATCCTCGACGAGCCCACGGCGGCCCTGGGCGTCGCCCAGACCGCGGAGGTGCTCAACCTGATCGAGCGCCTGCGTGAACGGGGCCTCGGCGTGGTCCTGGTCAGCCACAACATGGCGGACGTCCAGGCCGTGGCCGACCGCGTGGCCGTGCTGCGCCTAGGCCGCAACAACGGCGTTTTCCGGGTGCCGGACGTCAGCTACGAAGAGATCATTTCCGCCATTACCGGCGCCACCGACAACGTGGTCACACAACGTGCGCAGGCTCGCGACAAGTCGGCCGCCCGCTCAGACGAATCGGAGAATCCGCAGCCATGACAGCTCTCCATGACTCAAACGAGATCAACCGCGGCCTGGACCTCCACGATGAGCGGCTCATCCTCAACGAGGGCCTCCTTGGCTCCGTGAAGGGCTTCGGGCAGCGGATTCGGCGCGGTGACCTGGGCTCCCTGCCGGTGGTCATTGGCCTGGTCATCATCTGGGGAATCTTCCAGATCCTGAACCCGAATTTCCTCTCCGCCAACAACCTGGTCAACCTGACTCTGCAATGCGCGGCGGTCGGCACCATTTCCATCGGCATCGTTCTGGTGCTGCTGCTGGGCCAGATCGACTTGTCGGTGGGCTCCGTCAGTGGCCTGGCCGCGTCCATTGTGGGCATTGGCTTCATCAAGCTGCACCTGCCGCTGATCGTCACGATCATCATCGCCCTGGCCGTCGGCGCACTCATCGGGCTGATCTACGGCGCACTGTTCACCCGTTTCGGCGTCCCCAGCTTCGTCATCACGCTTGCCGGATTGCTGGCGGTCCTCGGCTTCCAGCTCTATGTGCTGGGGCCCAACGGGTCCGTCAACATCCCCTTCAACACGTGGCTGGTGGGATTCGCCCAGCAGTGGTTCCTGCCGCCCTGGGTTGCCTACCTGCTGGCCCTCGTCGCGGCGGGCGGCTTGTTCATGTCCGATTTCCTGCGGTCCAGGCGGCGCAAGAATGCCGGCCTTTCCACGAGTTCGCTCACGGTGACGCTGGCCAAGTCGGTCATCCTGCTGATTGCCCTCTGCGTGGCTGTTTGGTACCTGGCCACCGACCGCGGCGTCGGGGTGATGTTCCTCTTCTTCGTGTTGCTGGTGGTCTTCACGAACTTCATGTTGACCCGCACCCGCTGGGGCCGGGCCGTCTTCGCCATTGGCGGTTCCGTGGAGGCGGCCCGCCGCTCCGGCATCAAGGTCAACCGCATCTATATCTCCGTGTTCATGCTGTGCGCCATGCTGGCGACGGTTGGCGGCATCCTTGCTGCGGCACGGCTCGCCTCCGCCGATCTTTCCAGCGGCGGTGGCGACACCAACCTGAACGCGATCGCGGCGGCCGTCATCGGCGGAACCAGCCTGTTCGGCGGCCGCGGCAGCGCGTATTCGGCACTGCTGGGCATCTTCGTCATCCAGTCGATCTCCTCGGGCCTGACGCTCCTGAGCCTGAACTCCGATGTCCAATACATGATCACCGGCGGCGTGCTGCTCCTGGCGGTCATCATCGATTCGCTCTCGAGCCGCTCCCGCGCCTCCCACGGCCAGGCTTAGGCATAACCACCCAATGGGGTGGGCGACGGCGGCACGCGCGTGCCGGCGTCGTCCACCCCTTTGCTTTGCCCCGGCAGGGCGCGGCGGGCGGCCGTCCGTCATGCGCACTGCGGGGGCCGAGTCTTGCGCCAGTAGGGTGGCGGAGCAGGACTGCGGGCGAGTCCGGCGCATAACTGCCGGGCAATACGACGCCCGTGCGCCCGGCTGCGGATTCGGGCCACTCACCCGTAATAATTCCTCGGACGTGGGACATCCGATGCGCGGACTGCTAGCCTGCAACAGCCGCACAGTGTTATGGATCACATAACCATGTCCTGGGTTCGTGCGGCTCCACCGTTCGAGCTAGGAGTCAATTGATGCGCAGATTTTCCGCCGTGGCGGCCCTGTCGGCCGCAGTGCTCACCGGGGTGATGGCCCTGCCACTGGGCGCCCCCGCCGTCCAAGCCGCCCCGCCCCCCGTCGCGATTGCCCCCGGTGCCTATTCGCTGAGCAACGTGTTCTCGGCGAAGCAGTTGGATGTGGCGGGTGTTTCGGTGGCTGCCGGAGCCGGACTCACCCAGAGTGTGTCGCGGGGATCCGCCGCACAGTCCTGGTGGGTGGCACAGGTGTCGCCCGGCGTCTACAAGATCAACAGCGTCAACAGCGGTTTGTGCCTGCAGGATGCCGCGGCCGTGGGCGGGACGTTGACGCAGGCGGTATGCCAGGACACCTCGGCGCAGCAGTGGAAAATCGTGCAGGGCGACGGCGGCTTTACGCTGAGCAATGTGGCCTCGGGCCATGTGGCCGGGGTGGCCGACGCCTCCGCGGGTGCCGTGGTGGCGCAGGATCCGGGGACCGCCACCACCCAGCAGTGGACGCTGGCCGCCAACAGCGTGAGCCGGGTGTCCGTGTGGCGGTCCGCCCTGACGAGCGGCGGTCCGGCCGTTGCCGACCAGACGATCCGCATGGTGGTCCACCCCAACCTGGCCGGTTTTGCCCAGCGGCTGACCCTGTCGAACCGCTTTGGCACCACGCCGCTGGTCATTGGCGCCGCGAGCGTGGGCTACCAGTCCTCGGGCCTCACGGCGTCGGCCGCACCGACGTCCGTGATGTTTGGCGGCGCCGCCACCATCACCATTCCGGCCGGGCAGGAGGCCGTCAGTGATCCGTTGAATGTGGAGATCAAGCGCGGCACCAACCTGCTGGTCAGCCTGTATGTCTCCGGTTCCGTCCCCACTTCCACGTTCCACAACCTCGGGCTGGCCTCGAACTCCATGGCCGCCGGCAACCACGCCGCCGATACCGCCGCGGACAGCTTCACCCAGGCAACGTCGTCGTACTTCTTCCTCAAGGGCATCGACGTCATATCCGCAACGTCCAAGGGGACCATGGTGGCCCTGGGCGATTCGATCACGGACGGCTACGGATCAACGCAAAACGGCTTCAACAACTGGCCCGCGCAGCTCGCCGACAAGATCACCGCCAACGATTCTTCGCTGGCCATGGCCAACGTGGGCATCAGCTCCAACCGGCTGACCCTCGACTCGACGTCGTCGTCCCTCTCCAGGGGCATGAGCGCCATCAACCGGTTCAGCTATGACGTGGCCGCCGTGCCGGGCGTGAAGAGCGTGTTCTTGTTCGAAGGGATCAACGACATCCCGGACGGTGTCAGCAGCGACCAGCTGATCGCGGGCTACCGCAACGTGATCGCCCAGGCGCGGGCCGCCGGGCTGAAGATCTACGGTGCCACCATGACACCCACCAAGGGCGTGGCCTCCTTCACCGCCGATCGCGAACTAACCCGCACTACCGCGAACCAGTGGATCCTGACCAGCGGCGAGTTCGACGGCGTGGCCGATTTCTCCGCGGCTGTCGCCGACCCCGCCGATCCCCAGAAAGTCCTGGCGGCCTACGACAGCGGCGACCACATCCACCTCAACGCGGCCGGCTACGGCGTCCTGGCCAAACTGGTCGACGCCGCGCCCTTCACCCGCGACTACAAGGCGGTGGCGACGGGTCCGGGTGCGGCCGTCACGGCGGGCACCGCGGCCGTGATTTCCGGGTCCGGCTTCGCCGCGGGCGAGAAGGTGACGCTGGAGGGCGACTGCCTGGCGGCACCCGTCACCGTCACGAGCACCGCGGAGGGTGTCTTCGCCGCCGCGGCGGGCATCGATGCGTCCTGCCCCGCGGGCACCACCACGGTCACCGCCACGGGCGCCGTGTCCCGCGTGGCCGCGCGGGCGACCATCCAAATCCTGGCGGCGCCGGTTGTGACGCCGTCCGCGACGCCGACGGTCACACCGACTGTTGAACCGACCGTGGCACCGACTGCTGATCCGACAGTGGAACCCACTGCTGGGCCGACTGTGGAACCCACCGTCGAACCGACTGCTGCGCCGACGACCGACCCGACAACGGATCCGACGGTGGCACCCACGGCTGCGCCGACGGAAACGGCAACCACGGAGCCCACTGTCGAGGCAACGACGGAGCCGGCCAGAGAACCGACGGTTGACCCGACGGTGAAGCCGACAGCGGCCCAGACGTCAGCGCCCACTGGAACGCCCACAAACAGCACCAAGGCCGCGGTGGTCGCAACGGCGTCGAGCATGGCGGTGGAAGCCACCACGGAGGCGGCGGTTTCCCGCGAGCTGGCATCGACAGGCAGCACCTCGACCCTGCCGCTCATGGCGGGCGGCGCGCTGTTGATCGCCGGCGCAGTGCTGGTGGCGGCCCGGAAGCGCGGACGCCGGGCCTAGCCCCAACGCGAAACAGACCCCGGGCTGCGAAACAGACGTATCTAAACGCCTGTTTCGCAGCCCGGGGTCTGTTTGACGCCTGGGGCGGAAGTGGAGCCTAGCCGAAGTACTTCGGCAGGGTCCCTTCGTGGGCAACGCGCAGCTCATCGAGCGGAGCGGAGAACACGCCCTGGAAGTCCAGGGCGGCGCCGGCCGCGTCCACCACGCCAATGCGGGCCACCGGGAAGTTCCGGGCCGTGCACATGTCGTTGAAGCGGACCTCTTCGCTGCGCGGGACGGACACGATGGCCCGGCCCTGCGTCTCGGAGAACAACAGCGTGAACGTGTCGACGCCATCGCGGGCGGCAACCTCGTCCAGGGCAACCCGGGCACCGGTGTTGTAACGCAGCGCGGACTCCACGAGTGCCGCCGCGAGGCCGCCCTCGGAGAGGTCGTGAGCGGAGTCGATCATGCCGTCGCGGGAGGCGTTGATGAGGATCTCGCCCAGTTCACGCTCGCGCGCCAGGTCGACCTTGGGCGGCAGGCCGCCCAGGTGGGAACGCAGGTTGGCCCATTCGGAGCCGTCCATCTCGGCGGCCGTGGTGCCGAGCAGGTAGATGGCCTGGCCATCCTCCTGCCAGCCCGACGGCGTGCGGCGGGCGACGTCGTCGAACTTGCCCAGCACGGCCACCACGGGGGAGGGGTGGATGGGCGTCGAGCCGGTCTGGTTGTACAGCGAGACGTTGCCGCCGGTGACCGGGATGCCCAGCACCATGCAGGCGTCGGACAGGCCGCGGATGGCCTCGGCCAGCTGCCACATGACGTCCGGATCCTCGGGGGAGCCGAAATTCAGGCAGTCGCTGACGGCCATCGGGATGGCGCCGGAGGTGGCCACGTTGCGGTACGCCTCGGCCAGGGCCAGCTGCGCACCATGGTACGGGTCAAGGAAGGTGTAGCGGCCGTTGGCGTCGGTGGCCAGGGCCACGCCCAGGCCGGTTTCCTCGTCCACGCGGATCACGCCGGCGTCGTCGGGGAACGCCATGGCGGTGTTGCCGCCCACGTAGCGGTCGTACTGGTTGGTGATCCAGTCCTTCGAGCACATGTTCGGCGAGGCGATGAGTTCCAGCACGGCGGCCTTCAACTCCTCGCCCGTGGAGGGGCGGCCGGCGTCCTGCACGGAACCGGTGAAGGTGTCCGCCTGCAGGGCATCCTGCCATTCCGGGCGGGCGTACGGGCGGTCGTAGACCGGTCCGTCGTGCGCCACGGTGCGGGGATCGACGTCAACAATGACCTCGCCCTCCCACTTGATGATCAGGCGGCCCGTGCCGGTGACTTCGCCGAGCCAGGAGTATTCCACGGCCCACTTGTCCATCACGGCTTCGAACGCTGCCATGTTCTCCGGCGTCACCACGGCCATCATGCGTTCCTGCGACTCCGACATCAGGATTTCGCCCGGGGTCAGGGTGGGGTCACGCAGCAGCACGGACGTCAGCTCGACCTCCATGCCGCCGTCGCCGTTGGAGGCCAGCTCGCTCGTGGCACAGGAGATGCCCGCGGCGCCGAGGTCCTGGATGCCCTCAACGAGGGAGCCCTTGAACAGTTCCAGGCAGCACTCGATCAGCACCTTCTCGGCGAAGGGGTCACCCACCTGCACGGCGGGCCGCTTGGAGGGCTTGGTGTCGTCGAAGGACTCGGAGGCCAGCACCGAGGCGCCGCCAATGCCGTCGCCGCCCGTGCGCGCACCGAACAGGACAACCTTGTTGCCCTTGCCCGAGGCGTTGGCCAGGCGGATGTCCTCGTGGCGCATGACGCCCACGGCCAGCGCGTTGACCAGCGGGTTGCCCTGGTAGATGGAGTCGAAGACCATTTCGCCGCCGATGTTCGGCAGGCCCAGCGAGTTGCCGTAGCCGCCGATGCCGGCCACCGCACCGTGCATGACGCGGGCCGTGTCCGGGTGGTCGATCGCGCCAAAACGCAGCGGATCCATGACGGCCACGGGGCGGGCGCCCATGGAGATGATGTCGCGGACAATGCCGCCAATGCCGGTTGCGGCACCCTGGTAGGGCTCCACGAACGACGGCGAGTTGTGGGACTCGATCTTGAACGTCACGGCCCAGCCGTCGCCGAGGTTGGTGACGCCGGCGTTTTCGCCGATGCCCACGAGCATGTCCTTCTTCATTTCCTCGGTGACCTTTTCGCCGAACTGGCGCAGGTGGTTCTTGGAGGACTTGTAGGAGCAGTGCTCGCTCCACATGACGGAGTACATGGCCAGTTCCGCGCCGGTGGGGCGGCGGCCCAGGACCTTCACGACGTCGTCGAACTCGTTTTGCTTCAGGCCCAGCTCGGCCCAGGGCAGTTCAACGTCGGGGGTCGCCGCGGCGTTTTCCACGGTGTCGATGTTGAACTTCTGCGTGGAAGTCTCGGACATTTATTTGCCTCCCAGAAGCGTGTTCAGTGCAGAGGTAAAGAAGCCCAGGCCGTCGGTGCCGGTGTGGCCGGGGCCGTAGCCGGCTTCGACCGCGTGCTCGGGGTGCGGCATGAGGCCCACCACGTTGCCGGCGGCGTTGGAGATGCCGGCGATGTCGCGGCGTGAACCGTTCGGGTTCATGCCGACGTAGCGGAACGCCACGCGGCCCTCGGCCTCAAGGGCGTCGAGGGTCTTCTCGTCGGCGATGTACTGGCCGTCCTGGTTCTTCAGGGGGACGGTGATTTCCGCACCCGCGGCGTAGGCGTTGGTCCACGCGGTGGTGTTGTTTTCCACGCGCAGCACCTGGTCGCGGCACAGGAACTTCAGGTGGTCGTTCTTGATCATCGAGCCGGGCAACAGGTGCGCCTCGGTGAGGATCTGGAAGCCGTTGCAAATGCCCAGCACGGGCAGCAGGGCGGAGGAGTTCGCTGCGTCGACGATCTTGCCCATCAGCGGGGCGAAGCGGGAGATGGCGCCGGCGCGCAGGTAGTCGCCGTAGGAGAAGCCGCCGGGGATGATGACGGCGTCGACGTCGCCCAGCTCGGAGGCGCCGTGCCAGAGTTCGACGGCGGTGGCTCCGGAGAGGCGGACCGCACGGGCGGCGTCGCGGTCGTCCAGCGTGCCGGGGAACGTCACGACGCCGATGCGGGCGCCGGCCAGGCGTGTGTCAACGGGCGCGGCAGGTGCCCCGCCAATCAAGGGAGTTTCGGTCATGGCTAGTCCGCCACAACTTCTACGTTGACCACGTCTTCGATGACCGGGTTGGACAGCATGGTTTCGGCGGCCTCGCGGGCCTGCGCCAGGATCTCGTCGGTCACCTCGCCGTCAACGCTCAGTTCAAAACGCTTGCCCTGGCGGACAGCTGAGAACGCGGTGAATCCCAGGCGGGGGAGGGCTCCGACAATTGCTTTCCCCTGCGGGTCCAGAATTTCGGGCTTGAGCATGACATCGACAACGATCCGGGGCATCCGGGAACTCCTGATGTTAAAAAGGGGTGGCCACGGATTGCCGTCTTACGCCGTCTTGAGGGCCAGGTGGAAAGGACCTGAAAACCGGAAAGGCGAGCGCTCCGCGAGCTTGCCCTCCCATTCTACGCAAGTGTTTGCAAAGTCCGGAATTTATCCGGCGGCTCCGGGCCCCGCAACGGCCGGGTGTGATTCATGCCATGGCGGCGCGCCAAATGGGGGTGGCCATGTGATTCGCCGCACTGTACCGTTGTGGGATGTTCCATGTCCGATGAATCACATTTTCGGCCGGAACAGTTCATACCAGGGCGAAAGCCGCGCGGCCAACGAAGGCCGCAAGGAAAGGACCACATGAAATCCACCGACACTTCACGCGGATGGAAGAAGCCCGGGGCAGTGGCAGTCGCGGGGGCACTGACCGCCGGCCTGCTGACCGCCACCATGGCGCCGGCTTTTGCACAGGACGCCGCGCCGGCCCCCAGCTACACCGAACAGGTGCTGGCCCAAAACGGCGACAACGCGATCGACCCCGTCCTGGGCAAGTATTACCGCATCCCTGCCCTGGCCGATCTGGGCAACGGCGTGCTGCTCGCTTCCTATGACGGCCGCCCCGACGGCGGGGACTCGCCGTCGCCCAACTCGATCGTGCAGCGACGCAGCACCGACGGCGGCAAGACCTGGGGTGTGCCCACCTACATCGCCCGCGGCCAAATGCCCGCGACCGGACAGCTGCGCTACGGCTTCAGCGACCCCAGCTATGTGGTGGACAAGGAGACCGGCACGGTCTTCAACTTCCACGTCTACTCCAAGGACGTCAGCTTCCAGGCGGGCGCCTTCGGCAACGACGACGCCGACCGCACCATCACCAGCGCCGAGGTCTCCGTCTCCACGGACCAGGGCCTGACCTGGTCCACCGATCCGGCCAACATGCCAGTTCTCCCTCCGTCGGCTTACGCCCCCGGGTCCGCATTCGCAAACTTTGCCGGGCCGCTGGTGACCGGCGTCGTCAAGCCGGTGGGCACCACCGTGGCCGGCGTCGACAACGTGGGAGGCGTGGCGGGTGTGTTCGCCGCCTCCGGCGAAGGCATCCAGCTCAAGTACGGCGCCCACAAGGGCCGGTTGATCCAGCAGTTCACCGGCAAGGTCAAGCTGGCCAGCGGCGCCACCGACTATCAGGCGTACAGCGTGTTCTCCGACGACCACGGCAAGACCTGGCAGCGCGGCGCCTTTGTGGGTACGGGCATGGATGAGAACAAGACCGTGGAGCTCTCCAACGGTGACGTCATGCTCAACTCCCGTGCCAGCAGCGGCGGCAACGGCGGCCGCAAGGTGGCCATCTCCAAGGACGGCGGCGCCACCTACGGCCCCGTCACGATCGATACCTCCCTGACGGATCCCGTCAACAACGCCTCGATCACGCGCATGTTCCCGGATGCCGCCCAGGGCACGCCGGATGCGAAGATCCTGCTGTTCTCCAACGCGAACAACGCCTCGAGCCGCTCCAACGGCACCATCCGCTACTCCTGCAACGACGGCGCCACCTGGAGTGCCGGCAAGCAGTTCAAGTCCGGTGCCATGAGCTACTCCACCCTGACGGCGCTTAGCGACGGCAACTTCGGCCTGTTCTACGAGGGCGACAACAACACCATGACGTTCGGCAAGTTCAACGCCGCCTGGCTCGACGTGCAGTGCGGCGCCGAACTCGCCGCCACCGCGGTCTCCGGCGCCAACGGCGCCACCGTCTCCGCTGCGGTCACCCTCCGCAACGAGGGCACCACGGCGCTCCCGGCCTCCACGGTGGGCGTCGACGCCAAGGCCGGCTGGACGTTCGGCAGTGCCGCCATGCCGGCCGTTGCGCCGGGCGATTCCGCCACCGTGAACGTGCCCGTCACGATCCCCGCCTACGCCAAGGCGGGCTCCCTGAACCTGACCGCGCGTGCCAACTTCGGTTCACGCAGCGTCACCGCCGTCCTGCCCGTCACCATCACCGGTGGGGCCACAAGCTCCATCGTCGGGCTCGACATCACGGGCTCGGCCACGGACACGGCCCGCAACCTGGCCACCAACCCCTACGCCGTGGGCGACGCCGTCCCCTACCAGTTCACGGTGAACAGCCTGAGCAACATTGCCTCCAACGCCATCCCGGTGGGCGGCAACTTCAAGCCGCTCATCCCGGCCGACGGCGCCGGCAACTGCCGCTGGAGCAACCTGGCCGTCTGGGCCGGCTACACCTGCGGGACCCCTCGCCACATCGTGTCCGCTGACGAACTCGCCAACGGCTTCTTCGTCCCGTCCACCACCTGGCAGGTCACCGGTACCGGAGCCCCCACCGTGAACTACACCATCACCGGTGCGGAGGTTGACCTGGTGGCCCGCAATGCCGCCCTGACGGGCACGGCCGCCGTGTCCTGGAACGACGTCGACGGCAGCGGCCTGGCCAACACCGGCGACACCGTCACCACCACCGCCACCGTGGTGAACTCCGGCAATGTGGTCCTCACCGGCGTGACGGCGGCAGGCCTGGACGGCTCTGCAGCCACCCTGGCCCCCGGCGCGTCCGTGGTGTTCACCTCGACCCGGGCCGTGACGGCCGGTGAACTTGCCACGGGCCAGGTTTCGGCCTCCACCCTCACGGCAAGCGGACACAATGGCGCCAAGGCCGCCGGCGTCGAGCTGGCCGTGGCGGCCCTGCCGCTGGAAACCCACCCGCCCAAGCCGGGCAGCGACCCCGCCGTCGACCGGGCCAAGCTCAAGGGCCAGCCGCCCGTTGACCTGGGCCTGAACGCCGGCAAGTACAGCGTGGGCGACACCGTCACGCTGCACGGAGCCCCGGCCAACCAGTGGGGCTACGTCTACCTCAACCAGCACGGGCAGCGGTTTGGCTGGTACCTGGCCGACGCCGACGGAACCATCACGTTCACGGTGCCCCAGGGCACCAAGAACGGCAATGACACGCTCGTTTTGCTTGATGCCGACGGCGCCCAGGTCTCCTTCGGGACCTTCCACGTCACCCCGTAACGGGTGATGGACCCGCACTAAACGCTCCGATGCAAGGGGGCTGCCCCGCCGAATGGCGGGGCGGCCCCCTGGTTTTTTTGGGCGGTGGCCGGGCGGTCCGGAGCCCGGGTTCGTAACAAAGGAAAATCGCGTGCATGTGATGCATAACACTGCTATGTTGTAGGTCATCCTATGTCCGTGGTTTGGGGTCGCGACGACGTGTGAAGAGTTACCGAACAGGATTTGCGAATTTTCCGGCCAACGAGGGCCGTACTGAAAGGACCAAATGAATTCCACCAAAAGCTTTCGGCGCCAGGTGAGCCCGCGCGTCGCCGTCACTGCGGGGGTGTTGGCCGCCGGATTGCTCACCACCACCATGGGCCCGGCCTTTGTCCAGGCGGCCGCGGCAGCCACACCGGCCCCCAGTTACGCCGAGCAGGTGCTCGCCAAGAACGGTGACAAGGCCATCAGCTCCTCGCTGGCGCCGTACTACCGCATTCCGGCCCTGGCCGACCTTGGCAACGGAGTGGTGCTCGCCGCCTATGACGGCCGGCCCGACGGCGGCGACTCGCCCTCGCCGAACTCGATCATCCAGCGCCGCAGCACCGACAACGGCAAGACCTGGGGTGCCCCCACCTTCATTGCGCGCGGCCAAATCGCTGCGGGCAGCTCCCTGCAATTCGGCTTCAGCGACCCCAGCTACGTGGTGGACAAAGAGACCGGCACCATCTTCAACTTCCACGTCTACTCCAAGGACCAGGGCTTCTTTGGCAGCGTCCTGGGCACCGACGACACCAATCGCAACGTCACGGGCACCGAAGTCTCGGTTTCCACCGACCAGGGCCTGACCTGGTCCACTGACCCGGCCAACATCCCCAACCTCCCCGTCCCGCAGGCCTACGCCGCGGATTCCCCCTACGCAGCTTTTGGCAGCCCCCTGGTCACCAGCGTGGCAAAGCCCGTCGGGACCAAGGTCGGCTCCGTCAACAATGTCGGCGGCGTGGTGGGCATGTTCGCCTCCTCGGGCGAAGGCATCCAGCTCAAATACGGCGCCCACAAGGGCCGCCTGATCCAGCAGTTCGCCGGCCGTGTCCTGAACTCCATCGGCAGCGAAGTGATCCAGGCCTACAGCGTGTACTCCGACGACCACGGCAAGACGTGGCAGCGCGGCGGCTTCGTGGGCGCCGGCATGGACGAAAACAAGACCGTGGAACTCTCCAACGGCGACGTCATGCTCAACTCCCGCGACAACGCCGGCGGCGGCGGACGCCGCGTGGCCATCTCCAAGGACGGCGGCGAAACCTGGGGCCCCGTCACCTACAACAGCACCCTGACCGACCCCCGCAACAATGGCTCGATCACCCGCATGTACCCGGATGCCGCGCAGGGCTCGGCCGCGGCCCGGATGCTGCTGTTCTCCAACGCCAACGATCCCTCCAGCCGGGTCAACGGCACCATCCGCTACTCGTGCGACGACGGCACCACCTGGAGCGCCGGCAAGCAGTTCAAGGCCGGCACCATGAGCTACTCCACCGCGACCGCGCTCAGCGACGGCACGTTCGGCGTGTTCTACGAGGGTGATAACAACACCATGACGTTCGGCAAGTTCAACGCCGACTGGCTGGATGTCCAGTGCGGCACACCCCTGGTCGCAACCCTGGCCGCCGCTCCCGTCTCGGGTGCCAACGGAGCCACCGTGCAGGCCCAGCTGACCGTCACGAACACCGGCACCACCGCGCTCGACGGCGCCACGGCGTCGTTCCAAGCGAAGGCCGGCTGGACCCTTGGCTCGGTGGTGGTTCCCTCCATCGCCGCCGGGGCCTCCGCCGTCGTCTCCGTTCCGGTGACGATCCCCGCCTACGCCAAGGCCGGATCGGTCAACCTGATGGCCACGCTGACCCTCGGCCCGCAGGCCGTGAACCAGCCGATGCCCGTCACGATCACCGGCGGCGCCGCCACCGACATCGTGGGGCTGAAGATCACCGGCTCGGCCACCGACACCACCCGCAACCTGGACACCACCCCGTACGCCGTGGGCGACGCCGTCCCGTACCAGTTCGTGGTGGACAGCCTCAGCAACGTCACGGCGGCCGCCGTGCCGGTGAGCGGAAACTTTAGCCCGTTCGTACCCGCCGGAGCCGGCAACTGCCGCTACTCGGCGCTCGCGGTATGGGCCAGCTACACCTGCGGCACCCCCCGGCATGCGGTCACGGCCGACGATCTGGCCAACGGCTACTTTGTTCCCTCGACCACGTGGGACGTCACCGGCGGAACGGCCGCCAAGCAGAGCTACACCATCACCGGCGACGAGGTTGACCTGCTCGTCCGCAAGCCGTCGCTGTCCGCCACCTACACGGGCGCCAAGCTGGTCGACGTCGACTCCAGCGGCTTCGCCTCCGTGGGGGACACCATCAGCTACACCGCGGTCGTCACCAACAACGGCAACGTCCGGCTCACCGGTGTCACGGTTGCCGGGCAGGACGCTTTTGACCTGGCCGTGAACGAAAGCAAGACCTTCACGTCCGTCTACACCCTGACCGCCGCGGACGTCGCGGCCAACAAGGTGGTCCGCGGGCTCGTGGCCACTGCCAAGAACGGCAGCAAGCCCGCGGGTGTATCGGTCTCGGCCGATCCCGTTGCGGCCTGCTCCGACAAGCTCTGCGGCCAGGCGCCCCCCATGGACAACCTGATCCCGCAGGAGCAGATCAGCATTGCCTCGGTGTCCTCCGAGGAGCTGACCGGCGAGCCCGCTCCCAGCGGCCCGGCCGCAGCCCTGCTCGACGGAAACATCAACAGCTACTGGCACACCAAGTGGACCACCGGGAATGACACGTTCCCGCACTCGGTGGTCTTCGACCTCGGCAAGAGCTACTCGGTGACCGGCTTTGAATACACCCAGCGCCAGAGCGGCAGCAACGGCAAGATCAAAGACTACGAAATCTATGTATCCGACAGCGTCGCCGACTTCGGCACCAAGGTCTCGAACGGCTCCTTCGCGGACGTCAAGACACCCCAGCGCATCGCCATCGGCGGCAACAAAGCCGGCCGCTACGTCAAGCTCGTGGGCCTGAATTCGATTGCCGGCAATGCCTTTGGCGGCGGCGCAGAGGTCAACATTGGCGGGCTTCCCGTCGTGGCCGGGGCGGCAACCGTCTCCGCGTCGCCCGGCGCCATTGCGGCCGGCAAGGACGTCAGCATCACCCTGGGCGGCTTCCCGGCCGGCACGCCGGTGGCGCTGTCCCTGGACGGCGGCATCTCCCTGGGCAGCGCGACGACGGATGCCACCGGCGCCGTCACCAAGACTGTCACGGTTCCCGCCGGAACGGCCGCCAAGAGCTACACCCTGACCGCCACGGCCGGCGCAAAAACCGCCACGGCCGCGCTCGTCGTGACTGCGCCCGCGCCCGTCCTCGGGGCCACCATCAAGGGTTCCCGCGGCGACACGGGACGCGACCTGGCCGCAAACCCCTACGCAGTGGGGGATCAGCTGCCGTACAACTTCGCGGTCACGAGCACCTCACCGGTCACCACCGCCGTCTACCCCACCGCGGGTGACCTCACGGGCTTCAACATCGACGGAACGCCCAACTGCCGCTACAAGGTCCTCGCGGCCGGGGCCGGCTACAACTGCACCACGGCAAAGCGCGTCATCACGGCCGACGACGTCGCCAACGGATTCTTCCAGCCCGTCACGCAGTGGGCGGTTGACGCAGCCGGATCCACCAGCGTCAACTACACCATCACCGGCGACGAGGTTGATCTGTTGGTCCGCAAGCCCTCGCTCGCCGTGACCGTTGGTGCCGGTGTCCTTGAGGACAAGGACAAGGACGGCTTTGCCAGCGCCGGGGACATTGTCACCTTCCCCGTCACGGTCAAGAACGACGGCAACGTCGCCCTGACCGGAGTCTCGGTCCCGGGCATTGACGGCGCGGCGGCAACGCTTGCGGCCGGTGCCGGCACCAGCGGCAACATCAAGCACACCGTTGTGGCTGCCGACCTGGCAGCTGCCAAGGTCGACGGCCCGACCATCGCCGCTGCCGCGAAGAACGGCGCCACACCGGTGGCCAAGTCAGCCACCGGAATCGCGTTCGCGTTGACCCTGGCCCCGGAACCGACGGCAAGCCCGACGCCGACCCCCACCGTTGCGCCGACGACGGACCCGACTGTTGCACCGACGACGGACCCCACCACGGAGCCCACCGTATCCCCGACGACGGATCCGACTGTTGCTCCGACGACGGATCCGACCACGGATCCGACGACCGACCCGACCGTCGCACCGACGACGGAACCCACCACGGATCCGACCACGGACCCAACGGCATCCCCGACGGCTTCCGCGGATTCAAACCCGACGGCCGCACTCGGCGCGGGAACCGTCGTCGTCGGTGGTGAACTCACCGTGACGGGCAAGAACTTCAAGCCCGGCACCACGGCGACGTTCACGCTGCACTCCAAGCCGGTAGTCCTGGGCACGGCAGTCGTTGGCGCCGATGGGACCGTGTCCCTGACCGCGAAGGTCCCCGCCGGGGTCCCGGCCGGAGCGCACACCGTGATCATCGCCGGCACGGACGTCAACGGGAAGGCGGTTGAGGTCGACATCGCCCTGGTGATCGCCGCCGGCAGCACCACGGGTGCCACCACCCCGGCTGCATCCGCAACCACCAAGGCCGCGGCCGGTGCCACCACCCCGGCCGGAACGGCCACCTCGGCCACCTCGGCCACCTCGGTCGAGCAGGCCGGAAACCTGGCCAGCACCGGCTTCAACGGCCTGGCGATCGCCATTGGCGCCGGCATGTTGCTGCTGCTCGGCGGGCTGATCGTCGCCCGCCAGGCACGCACCCGCGGCTCGCGCCACTAACAGGCAACAGCGCACCCGGAGCGGGGTCCGTCCACGTCACGACGACGCGGGCGGTCCCCGCTTTTGCATCCCCCAACGCCCGTTATCGTGGCGTCCATCAGGCCGGGCAACCAGCCAGAATCGATAGAATAAGGCTATGAATTCAGTTGCTGCGCAGTGGTCGGGAATGTTCAAGGTTTTCACCGAAGATGACGGGACGCAGCGGTTCTCCCGGCTGGATCCGGCCGGCTACATGCCGCCATCCACGGACGCCCTGGCCAACCGTGCCGCCATGGCCGCGGGCGTGCGTGCCGGCTGGCGCAGCAGCGGCGGAACCCTGACCATTGCGGGGGAGGGTGCGCCGGACTGCGCACCCTACGACGTCCTGGTCAACGGGGAGCGCGCCCACCGGCTGCCCGCGGCCGGCCGGCACCGCCACGAGCTGGTGTTGGCTGATCTGGACCCCGGTTCCCTCATCCAGTTGTGGCTGCCGCACTTTGGCGACTTCCGCCTGGAAACCGCGGAACTGTCCGGCCCGGACGTGGCGGCGGCGGAGGAGGAGGGTCCGCGCTGGCTGACCTACGGAAGCTCCATCACGCATTGCCAGCAGGCCGACGGACCCACCCAGACCTGGCCGGCGCTCGTGGCCCGGCGCGAAGGGTGGCGGTTGAGCAATCTGGGCCTGGCCGGGGAATGCCAGCTGGATCCCGCCGCCGCGAACACCATCGCCCAAACGCCCGCCGAGCTGATCTCCCTGTGCGTGGGCATCAACAGCTACAACGCGGCCACCTACTCGGAACGAACCTGGGCCGGAGCATTGCAGGGTTTCCTGGGCACGGTCCGCCGGGCCCACCCCGAGGTGCCCATTGCCGTGATTACGCCCGTGCTGTCCCTGCCGCGCGAGGACAAGCCGAACGCAGTCGGCTGGACCCTGGCGGACTACCGTCGCGCCACGGCGGAAGCGGTGGAGGTACTCCGGGCAAAGGGCGACACCCACCTGCACCTGGTGGACGGTGCCGCGGTGCTGACGGCACAGGAGGCCCTCGAGCGCCTGCCGGACACCCTGCACCCGGACACCGCCGGCTACGCCATCATGGCCGAGCGGCTCGCGCCCGTGCTGGCCGGGATCCTCTCAAGCCCCGTCAACTCAAGCCCTGTCCTCTCAAGCACCGCCAACTAGCGCGTCCACGGCGGCGCTCAGCCGCTCGCGGAGCACGGCCGATTCCGCGCTGAACCCCCGTTGAAAGCCCACATAATCGGCCTTGCCGGCGGCCGTCTCGATCGGGATCGGCGGGTAGCCCCATGCGGCAAGGTCGTACGGGGAGGCCTGCATGTCCATGGCCCGGATCCGCCACGACAGTTCAAAGCAGTCCATGACCAGTTCGCTGGGCAGCGCCGGCGAGAGCTTGTACGCCCACTTGTAGAGGTCCATGTTGGCATGCAGACAGCCGGGCTGTTCAAGGTCGCGTTGGTTCTCGCGCGTGGGCGTGAGCTCGTTGAGCACGCTGGCCTGCGGGGTGTAGAAGCGGTAAGCGTCAAAATGCGTGCAGCGGATCTTATTCTCCTCCACCACGGCGTCCGTGCCGCCGGAGCCAAGGCGCAGTTCCAGGTACTCGTGCCGGACCTCGTTGGCTTCCTGCTTGTAGACCATGGCCCATTCGTGCAGCCCGAAGCAGCCAAACTGGGCCGGGCGGGCGGCCGTGCGGCCCAGGATGATCCGGGCAAACTCCACCGCCTCCTTGCGCTGGGCCAGGAACGCCTGTGCATCAAGAACGACGGCGGCACCTTGGGTGGGTGCCCCGCAGGCCTCCCGTTCGGCGTCGGTCGCTGCACGGTAGAACTTCCAGCCGAGCCGCTCAGCCGCGTCGTCCCCGTGCAGCACCACCCCGGCGCCGGGGTGCCAGCGCCGCAGCTGGCCCGGCTTCTGGGTGTAGTAGGTGAACAGGAAGTCCTCCACCGGATGCTTCTGCCCGGCGGAGCGGCGCGCCAGGTACGGGACGGCGTAACGGTCAACGCGTTCCGCGTGGGCCACGGCCCGGGCCTGCCAGGCGTCCCGGTCAAGGAGCTGGAGTGTCGGTGTCCTCATGCCTCAATTATCCGGCACGGCGTCCGCATGGGTCGCGGCCTCGATCAACGCCATCATGGTGCGATGCAGCGCCATGGCGGAATCCCTGTCCAGGCCCAGCCGCGCCATCATGGTCCCGGGCACGGCGAGGGCCTTGCTGCGCAGTGCGGCGCCGGCCTCGGTCAGGTCAACGGCAAGCGCCCTTTCATCGGACGCCGACCGCTGCCGGGTCACATAGCCCAGGGCCTCCAAGCGCTTGAGGAGGGGGGAGAGGGTGGCGGATTCCAGCAGCAACGCGTCGCTGAGGTCCTTGACCTTCCGCGGCGCCTTTTCCCACAGGGCCAGCATGACCAGGTATTGCGGATGCGTCAGGGAAAGTTCGGCGAGCACGGGCTTATAGGCCGCGATCACGCTGCGTGAGGCAACACTGAGGCCAAAGCACAGCTGGCGCTCCAAGAGCAGGTCATCCACCGATGTATCGGTGTCCAAATCGGTCATGGGATCCTCCTGGGCTGCGGTGGGGCGGCACCCCAATTACTTAGTGCACTAACTAACAGGGTACTATGGATTTAACAGTTGTCACGAATACTGCAAAGGGGCTCCATGAAAGACGAACGATTTGTCCACAAGTTCATGCGTTTCACCGGCCATCTGCGCACCATTTTCGGCCCGGCCCACAGCAGCCCGCTGGATCATGAGATGACGGCGGAAAACAAGGCCCTCCTGAAGGCCCAGGAGGCGGCCGCGGAACAGTGGACCACGCTCACGCGCCCCGACGGCAGCACGTACCTCGTCCCCAAGGATCCCGACGACCAGTCCCTGCGCTAACCCGCGGGGCAGGAACCTGCCCCGTGCCATTGCGGCCGCACCGGCGTAAGATTGTGAGACATGCATCACACGTCGTGCGGTGCTGGGAATGTTTGGCGCTGGCAATGCGTGATGCTGAGAATGTGTGGCGCTGGGAAGAGGTGTTGGTGATGGCTGGTGAGGGAACGTTCGTCAACAAGTTCATGCATGCGACGGACCATGTCCGCAAGGTCCTGGGCCCGGCGGACCAGGGCGACATGGATTCACCCGTAGTGCACCGCCACGACGCGTTCGAGGATGAAAGCGATGCCGAACTCTCGCAGATCATCCAGCGCACGGATTCCTCCGGCCACCATTACGCGATCCGCCGGGATGAGGCAACGGACTAGTTAAAAAGCTAACGCAAGGGATGCAGCCGGTTCTTGAGGTCTCAAGGCTGCAGCCCTTGCGTTTTCACGTGTGTGGAAACGGTGATCGAGCTTGTCGAGATCTCGACAAGCTCGATCACCGTTTCATGCCGGCGGTTGCTAGCGCCCGGTGCCGCCGTAAACGGTTGCCTCGTCGTCGCCGTCGAGGTCAAAGGCCTGGTGCACGGCGCGCACGGCGTCATCGAGCAGATCGGCCCGTGTCACCACGGAGATGCGGATCTCGGAGGTGGAGATCAGATCGATGTTGACGCCGGCGTCGGACAGGGCCTGGAAGAAGCGGTAGGACACGCCCGGGTTGGAGCGCATGCCGGCGCCGATCAGCGAGAGCTTGCCGATCTGGTCGTCGTAGATCAGGTCCTCGAAGCCGACGTCGGCCTGCTTGGCGCGCAGGGCGTTCAACGCGTCCTCGCCCTCCACCATGGGCAGGGTGAAAGAGATGTCGGTCTTGCCGGAACCTTTCGTGGAAATGTTCTGCACAATCATGTCGATGTTTGAATGCGCACCGGCGATGATGCCGAAAATCATGGCGGCCTTGCCGGGGATGTCGGGCACGCCGACAACGGTGACTTTGGCTTCCGAACGGTCGTGGGCCACGCCGGAGATGATTGGCTGCTCCAAGGCAACTCCCTCTGAGATCTTGATTTTGTCGTCGGGGCTGGGCAAAACCCAGGTACCCTCATGGTCGCTGAACGAGGACCGCACGTGAATGGGCAGTCCAAATCGCCGGGCGTATTCAACGCAGCGCAGGTGCAGGATCTTGGCGCCCGAGGCCGCCATTTCCAGCATTTCCTCGCTGGAGATCTTGCTGATCTTTTGGGCGCTGGAGACTACCCGGGGATCGGCCGTGTAGACGCCGTCGACGTCGGTGTAGATTTCGCAGACATCGGCGTCCAGGGCTGCGGCCAGCGCCACCGCGGTGGTGTCGGAGCCGCCGCGGCCCATGGTGGTGATTTCGTTGGTGGCCCGGCTCATGCCCTGGAAACCGGCCACGATGGCCACCTTGCCCTTGTCAAGGGCGGTGCGCACGCGGTGCGGGTCAACATCGATGATGCGGGCCTTGCCGTGGATGCCGTCGGTGATCATGCCGGCCTGGCTGCCGGTGAACGACTGGGCCACGCCGCCCTGGGAGCTGATCGCCATGGCCAGCAGGGCCATGGAAATTCGCTCACCGGCGGTCATGAGCATGTCCAGCTCGCGGGCCGGCGGGTGCTCGGAAACCTGGGCGGCCAGGTCCAGCAGCTCGTCGGTGGTGTCGCCCATGGCGGAAACCACCACGACCACTTCATGGCCGTCATTTTGGGTTGCCATCACGCGGCGGGCAACACGAAGAATGCCCTCGGCATCGGAGACGGATGATCCGCCGTATTTTTGAACGATCAAGCTCATGGGTGCACACTCATCGGCTAACCTAACGCAACAAAAACAATCGTGACTTTGGAAAATCTTTCGCTGCCGCTCACGCCGAAACCGCGCCACTGCGCGGGGCCGGTGCGGCAATGTTGGCGCGGGAGGCAGTTGAGGCAAGTTTAGACCCGGGAGGGCAGCAACTTGGAATTGCGGTGTCCACATGACGGACCGATGTGTGTCAGCACTCGGTCATTTGGCCGCCGGGCCGCCCCAAAACTACGACCCCGGGATGACGCCCGGGCTGCGAACCTCGCCCTAGGATGGGGAAAAGGCCCACATCGGGGCCATGGGGGAGGGGGCGTTGCCATGAGTGATCCGGTTCCACAGACAGGTCCATTGGGTGGACATGACGTGCCGGGAGCGGCCGCCGCGGCACCGCCCGGGCCATTCCGGGGCCTCGCCGCCACCGGCATTTCGCGGCGCTTCGGCAGCGTCCCGGCCGTGGTGGACATGGACCTCCACGCACCCTCCGGCGAGGTCACGGCCCTGATCGGCCCCAACGGCGCGGGAAAGACCACGCTGCTGCTGGTCCTGGCCTCGCTGCTGGCCCCGGATACGGGCCACGTCAGTGTCATGGGCATCGACCCCGGCAAGGACCCGGTGGCCGCCCGCGCCAGGATCGGTTGGATGCCCGACACCCTCGGTGTTTGGGAATCCCTGACGGCCCGGGAAATCCTTGCGGCCATGGGACGGTTCTACGCCCTGCCCAAGACGGCCATCCCCGGCCGGGTCACCGAACTTTTGGAGCTGGTGAACCTGACTGGGCTGGCTGACCAGAAGGCCCGGGTGCTTTCCCGCGGGCAGCAGCAGCGGCTCAGCCTGGCCCGGGCCTTGATCCACAACCCCGACGTGTTGTTGCTCGACGAACCCGCATCCGGCCTTGACCCGGGATCCCGGGTGTCGCTGCGCCACATCCTGCGGAAGCTGGCGGCGGAAGGCAAGGCAGTGGTCGTCTCCTCCCACGTGCTGGCGGAGCTCGACGAAATCGCCGACCGGGCGGTGTTCGTCAACGCGGGCCGCACGGTGCTGGCCCAGACCGTGGCACAGGCGTCCACCCAGGGCCGCCGCTACGCCATCGCCGCACTCGACCCCGGCCGGCTGACCGCGGAACTGGCGCGGCTCGGCGTCGTCGTTGCGCCTGAACCCGGACGGCAGGGCTCGGTGCTGGTGGCGCTGGGCACCGAGGCCGACGCCGCACGGCTGTTGGCTGACCTGGTCCGCGCCGGTGTGCCGGTCTCGGCCTTTGCGCCGGCGTCGGGCGCCCTGGAGGAAACGTACTTGAGCATGGATGTGGAGCAGCGATGACCAACAGTGTGCAACTGCCCGACGCGGCCGTTCCCCCATCCGGGGGCCGGCGCGGATTTGGCGGATATGTGGCGGGAATTGCGGCCGTGACGTCCCTGGAGATGCGCCAACGCCTGCGCTCCCGCGGCTGGTACATCATGCTCGGCGTCTGGTTCGTGATCATTGGCGCGGTGACGGCGCTGACCTGGTTCAGCTGGGACAACGCGAGAAGTGCCAATGGCGACTTCGGCAACAGTTCCGTGCCGGGCTCGCTGATCTTTGAGATTGTGCTGGCCTTTGTGCTGTTTTTTGCCTTGCTGGTGGCGCCGGCATTTTCCGCGAACGCTGTCAACGGCGACCGGGCCGGCGGCACGCTCGCCATCTTGCAGGTGACGCTGCTGCGCCCCGGACAAATCCTGTGGGGGAAGTTCCTGGCGTCCTGGCTTGCCGGGCTGGCCTTCCTGGTGGCGAGCGTGCCGTTCCTGGTGTTCGCCATCCTGCTGGGCGGACTAGGCGCCGGCCACATCTTGGTGGCATTGCTCATGCTTGCCGTGGAGGTGGGCGTGGTTTGTGCCGTGGGCGTCGGGGTGTCGGCCCTGGCCAACAGGCCGTTGTTTTCCATTGTGGTCACGTACTTGTTGGTGGCCGCCCTGGGGCTTGGGACTGTGATCGCCTTTGGCCTTGGCACGCTGGTGGCCACCCCGGGCACCGTGCTGGCCAACCAGAGCTACTACAAGGGGCAGGCCGTCGAGCTCGGCGGGCAGGGGCTTCCCCCAGGCATCACCGACCAGAACAGCGAGTACGCTTGCTTTGGGCCGCTGACCGAGCAGCCTGCCGCGCACACGGAGCGGCTTGCCTGGCTGCTGGCCATGAATCCGTTTGTCGTGGTGGCCGACGCCATTCCCTACCGGGTGCCGGCCTCGCAGGACGAATCGCCCAGCGGCATCTTCGAGGTCATCAGCCAAGGTGCACGGGCCGCCGAGGCCGGGCCGGCTGCCACCACGCAGTGCGCCAACGGCAGGGTCAGCCCCGCGTACCTGAGCCAGACAACGCCGCTGTGGCCGCTGGGACTGGGCTTGCAGCTGCTCGTGACCGCGATCCTGCTGGCGCTGGGCTGGCGCGCACTGCGCACCCCTGCCAGGAAGTTGGCCACGGGGACGCGCGTGGCGTAGCGGGGAAGCACACCATTCACCGGTGGTCGAGCTTGTCGAGACCACGTGGCCTCGACAAGCTCGTGGCCTCGACAAGCTCGTGGCCTCGACAAGCTCGTGGCCTCGACAAGCTCGACCACCGGCGTTGCCGGCTACTGCAACACGGGCACCGAGGTCCGCGGCGCCGTCATCATGACTGCGTCCTCCGGGATCTGGCGGACGGCACCCTTGTCGGCGCTCGTCGCCATGGAGGCGTAGGCGCGCAGGGCCGCGGAAACCTCGCGAACACGGGCCGCCGGGCGGTAACCGGTGGTCGACTCGAGCAGCTCGCGGCGGGCATCCAGTTCGGCCGGGTCGACCATGAGCTCCAGGCCGCGGTTGGGGATGTCGATCCGGATGATGTCGCCGTCCTGCACCAGGGCGATGGTGCCGCCGGAGGCTGCCTCGGGGGAGACATGGCCGATGGAGAGCCCGGAGGTGCCGCCGGAGAAGCGGCCGTCGGTGATGAGCGCGCAGACCTTGCCCAGGCCCAGGCCCTTCAGGAACGACGTCGGGTACAGCATCTCCTGCATGCCGGGGCCGCCGCGCGGACCCTCGTAGCGGATGACCACCACGTCGCCGGCCTTGACCGTCTTGGACAGGATCTTTTCCACGGCTTCGTCCTGGGATTCGCAGACCACGGCGGGGCCCTCGAACGTCCAGATGGATTCGTCGACGCCGGCGGTCTTCACGACGGCGCCGTCCACGGCGATGTTGCCGCGGAGCACGGCCAGGCCGCCGTCCTTGGAGAATGCGTGCTCAACGTCGCGCAGGCAGCCCTCTGCGGCGTCGGTGTCCAGGGACGTCCACTCGGCCGACTGCGAGAACGCGGTGGAGGAGCGCTGGCCGCCCGGGGCTGCGGTCCACAGCGCCAGCGCCTTTTCGGTGGCCTTGCCGCCGCGGATGTCCCAGTCGTCAAGCCAGCCGGTCAGGTTGTCCGAGTGCACGGACTTCACGTTGGTGTGGAGCAGCCCGCCGCGGTTCAGCTCCCCGAGGAGTGCGGGGATGCCACCTGCACGGTGCACGTCCTCCATGTAGAACGTCTTGTTGCCGGCCACGTTCGGGGCAACCTTGGCCAGGCACGGCACCTTGCGGGACTTCGCGTCGATGTCCTCGAGGTCGTACTTTAGGCCGGCCTCCTGCGCTGCGGCCAGCAGGTGCAGGATCGTGTTGGTGGAGCCGCCCATGGCGATGTCCAGGGCCATGGCGTTGTCGAACGCCTCGAAGCTGGCGATCGAGCGCGGCAGCACGGAGTCGTCGTCGTCCTCGTAGTAGCGCTTGGCCAGGGCGACGGCGGTGGCTCCGGCGCGCTGGTACAGCTCCTTGCGGGCGGTGTGGGTGGCCAGCAGCGAGCCGTTGCCCGGCAGGGACAGGCCAATGGCCTCGGTCAAGCAGTTCATCGAGTTGGCGGTGAACATGCCCGAACAGGAACCGCACGTGGGGCAGGCATTGTCCTCGATGAGTTCGATGTCGGCGTCGGAGACCGTGGCGTCCACGGCGTCGGAAATGGCGTTGACCAAATCCAGGGAGCGGATGGAACCGTCGGTCAGGGTGACCCGGCCGGCTTCCATGGGGCCGCCGGAGACAAACACGGTGGGGATGTTCAGGCGCAGCGCGGCCATGAGCATGCCGGGGGTGATCTTGTCGCAGTTGGAGATGCAGACCAGCACGTCGGCGCAGTGGGCGTTGACCATGTACTCGACGGAGTCTGCGATCAAATCGCGTGAGGGCAGCGAGTAGAGCATGCCGCCGTGGCCCATGGCGATGCCGTCATCCACGGCGATCGTGTTGAATTCGCGGGCGATTGCACCGGCTTCGTGAATGGCGTCGGAGACGATCCGGCCCACGGGTGCGAGGTGGGTGTGGCCGGGGACGAACTCGGTGAAGGAGTTGGCGACGGCGACGATCGGCTTGCCGATGTCGGACTTGGCAACGCCGGAGGCCATCATGAGGGCGCGGGCGCCCGCCATGTTGCGGCCGTGGGTGACTGTGCGTGAACGTAATGGAGGCATGTCTAACAGTTAACCAGCTGAGAGCTTGCTGGAGAAGACGGTGCTGATACTAGTAGTGGCAGTGCTAGATTTACGTGGGTGAATGAAGAACGACGCCGGGAGCTGGGACAGTTCCTGCGCGACCGCCGCGCCAACCTGGTCCGCGCCGAGCTGGGACTGCCGCCCATTGGCCGCAGCCGCACCCTGGGATTGCGGCGCGAGGAGATTTCCGCCTTCGCGGCCGTCAGCGTCACCTGGTACACCTGGCTGGAACAGGGCCGGGACATCAACCCCTCACGCCAGGTGCTCGAATCCATTGCCCGCGTGCTCCGCCTGACCGCCGCCGAACAGTCGTATCTGTTGGCGATGGGCGGGTACGCCGCCGTGCCCACGGCCGAGGTGGTGCCGATCGAGGCGGCCCCCGCACATCTGCAGGCCCTCCTCGACGCCCTCGATTTCCCGGCATTTGCCGTGGCCCCTGATTGGGGGATCGCCGGCTGGAACAACGCCTACGAGTTGCTGTACTCACGGATTGCCCACGTGGGCCCGGAGGAGCGGAACCTGTTGTGGCTGATCTTCACTGATCCGCAACTGCGCCGGATGCTGCCCGATTGGGAGGAGACGTCACGGCATTTCGTGGCCGAGTTCCGCGCCGAGGCCGGCCCCCGGCTGGGCTCCGCGGCACATACGGCGCTGGTGGCCAGACTGGAGGCCGCCAGCCCGGAGTTCGCCAGGATTTGGGCGGACCGGGACGTGGAGGGATTCGCCTCGCGGCGCCGCGTGTTCCGGCACCCTGCCGTGGGCGAACTCGTTTTTGAACAGCACCGGCTGGTGCCCTCGGATGCGCCGGAGCTGCACTTCGTGCTGTACGCGCCGACACCGGGCACCCCCACCCGGGAGCGCTTCGCCGAGCTCGCCGCCGGAACGGGATAGGCGCCGGCCCCACGCACACCGAACGTACAGCAGATGCCAATCCGCCGCGGCGGCATCGACATCTGCCGTACGTTCGATTTCTACGTCAGAGCGTTGCGGCGGCCCTCGAAGGCACGGCCCAGCGTGACCTCATCGGCGTACTCCAGGTCTCCGCCCACGGGCAGGCCTGAAGCCAGACGGGTCACGGCAATGCCGAGCGTCTTGAGCATGCGCGAAAGGTACGTCGCCGTCGCCTCGCCCTCAAGGTTGGGGTCGGTGGCGATGATGATTTCGGTGATTTGGCTGTCGTTGAGCCGTGTCAGCAGTTCGCGGATGCGCAGCTGCTCCGGGCCGATCCCGGCGATCGGATTGATGGAGCCGCCCAGCACGTGATAGCGGCCCCGGAAAGCACGGGTCCGCTCCACGGCCAGCACGTCCTTCGACTCCTCCACCACGCAAATCACGGTGGGGTCGCGGCGTTCGTCGCGGCAGATGTTGCACAGCTCCGCCTCGGTCACGTTGCCGCACACGGTGCAGAACTTCACACGTTCCTTGACCGTGACAATGGCGCGGACCAGCCGCTGCATGTCCTCGGTGTCCGCCTCCAAAATATGGAAGGCGAGCCGTTGGGCGGACTTGGGGCCGATCCCCGGCAGGCGCCCCAGCTCATCGATGAGCTCTTGAACTGCTCCCTCGTACACGGTGGCTCATTTCTGTTGTTTCAAAAAAGCGGTGGATGGCGGGCGCTGTCAGCTGCCGCCGTTGAGCGGGCGTTCCTCGATCAGCGCCCCGCCCAAAATACGTTCGACGGCGGCCTGGCCCACCACGCCCGATTCCTCGAGCGTGACGTCATCCGGGCTCGGCACGTCTTCAACGTAGGGGGTGTCGGCGGCGCGGGCCGGCGACTGGGCGCGTCCGGCCTTCGCCTCCGGGCTGTTGGCCAGGCGCTGGTACATGCTCATCTTGCCGCCGGGCGCCTCACTCGCGGCTGGCTGTTCCGCGGGCGCGGGCGAAGCCGGTGCCGCGGACACGCCCGACTCACGAACGGGCGCGGGCGCCGTCTGGGTTGATTGGGCCGGTGTCGACTGGGCCGGGGCCGCGGCTGCGGGCGGTTCGGCCTGCGCGGGAGCCTGCTGTGCCGAATCTTGAGGGGCCGAATCCTGGGGTGCCGGCTGGGCCCAGTCGGGGGCGCTGGCGGGCGCGCCCCAGCCGGGGTCGGCCACGCGGTTGCGCGACGTTGCTCCAAGGGACACGCCCCAGTCCTGCGGTGAGTCCTGTTGCGGTTCCTGCTGCGCCTGGGCCGCCAGCAATTGGCTCCGGCGCGGTACCGAGGGCTCCTCGGCGACCGGGGCCGCGGGTGTCTCCGCCGGCAGGTCCCATCCCGTGGTCCAGGCGGAGATGGGTGAAACCTTGGGCCGGTACGGCGCCGCCGGCTGCGCGGCTGCGCCGGCGGTTGGCTGGTCCATTGCTGCAGGAGCGGCGGGTGCGTCTACGGCGTGGGGTACCGGTTGCCGGGACTCCGCCTGCGCCCATTCCTCGTGCGGCATGGCATTGGCGGCGCCCGCGTTTTCGCGGGGAGGCTCGGGAGCCCAATCGTCATGCGGGGGCTCGTCGTCCCAGTTCGGTTCCTCGGGAATGGGTCCGTCCCAATCCGAGACCCGTGCCCCGGGGCGCGCGGGAGCGGCCGGGGTGGAAGCCTGCGCGGCGGGCTGCGGTGCTGCCGGCTGTGTTGCGACGGGCTCGGGAGCCGCGACGGGAGCTACGACCGGAGATACGACGGCGGCAACGGGTGCCACTGGCTCGACTGCAACGGCCGGCACGCTCGGTGCAGGTGCAGGTGCAGGTGCAGGTGCAGCTGCTGGTGCAGCCACGGGTGCAGCGGAAACCGGCTGGACCGGCGATGCAGCCGAGGTTGACGGTGTGCGCACCTCCCTGACGGGGGTGCGCCGGTCAGCCAGTCCTTTTGGGTTTGGCTCAGCGCTCGATCCCGGTGACGGGGCGTCGCCGGTGACGGGCACCAGCTGGCAGCTGATGCCGAGCGTGGTGTGGATGGCCTGGCGGAGGTTGTCCGCGTGGCCGCCGGCGGAAAAGGCCTCGATCAGGCCCGACGACGGCAGGCCAATGCGCAGCGTCTGCCCGTCGAAGGCCTGCGGCACCAC
The DNA here is from genome assembly GCF_001281315.1 of Arthrobacter sp. ERGS1:01. Classification (NCBI taxonomy): domain Bacteria; kingdom Bacillati; phylum Actinomycetota; class Actinomycetes; order Micrococcales; family Micrococcaceae; genus Arthrobacter; species Arthrobacter sp. ERGS1:01. The sequence goes on from NZ_CP012477.1 coordinate 345,341, forward strand.
GTTCTGGTTCACCATGGCCCAGGAAACCTTGCGGATGTTCCCCAGGTTCGTCAGGATTTCCGGCCAGGCCCGGCGAATGATCTCGATCCCGGTGCCACCGGAATTCGCGGGCGCGGGGCTCGCCGCAGGAGCTTGTTGGGCCTGCGTCTGTTGAGCCGGTGCCTGGGAAGCCTCGCTGGACGGTGCCTGCTGTGCTGCCGGTGCCTGGACGGATGCGGGGTCTTCCACTACGGCCGGAACCACGTCAGCCGGAACTGCTGCGACCGGCATGGGGGCGGCGGGGATCTGTTCCGCTGCTTGGGGTGCAACTGCTGCGGGGGCGGACTCGGGTGCGCTCCCGCGGGGCGCATCTTCCCAATCCGATGTCTGGCGGGGGCTAGGCGCGGCATCGAGATCGGCCCACGTCGCCTCGGCCGGTGCCGGTGCGAGATCGCCCCAGCTGGCGGCCGCCGTGGCCTGCGCAGCGGTTGCCCGATCCGAGGGTGCCTCGGGCGCCGGTGCGGCGTTGGCGACAGGTACCGATTGGGCTGCCGGGGGCTGGACAGCAGCGGGCTCGGCGGCAGGCGCAGCCGGAGCCTCGGATTCGGGCTTCACGGCCTGGTTGCGGTTGGCCACTTCGGCGCCGGCGGCCTCCTTGGCCTTGGCCAGCTGGGCGCGCACGGCAGCAAGCCCGCCACCCGATGACACCGGGGCGGCCGGGGCGGCAAAGGCGGGGGCCGGCGTCGAGCCCTGGGTGAAATCGGGGACAAAAGCGGGGGCAGGGGAGGAATCCGCGGCTGCTCCGGGCGTCCCGCCGTAGTTGAGACGGCGTTCCATCTGGTCCAGCCGGGCGGCCATGCCGCGGGCGGAGGAGTCCGCGCCCGGCAGCAGGAGGCGGGCGCCCAACAGCTCAAGGTGCAGGCGCGGGGAGGTGGCGCCCGTCATCTCATTGAACGCGGAATTCGTGACGTCGGCGGCACGCGAGAGCTCGGCGGCGCCCAGCTGGGCCGCCTGGTTCTGCATGCGGGCAATGAGCTCATCCGGGGTGCCGCGCAAAATGGCGTGCGCGCTTTCCGGCATGGCGGCCACGATGATCAGGTCGCGGAAGCGTTCCAGCAGGTCCTCCACGAACCTGCGGGGATCGTGCCCGGTCTGGATGACGCGGTCCACGGACTTGAACACCGTGGCGGAATCGCTGGCGGCCAGGGCCTCGACGACGTCGTCCAGCAGGGACGCGTGCGTGTAGCCAAGCAGGTCCACGGCAAGTTCGTAGTCCAGGCCCGCCGCACCGGCGCCGGCCATGAGCTGGTCCAGGACGGACAGGGAGTCGCGGACTGAACCGCCGCCGGCACGGATCACGAGGGAGAGCACGCCGGGGGCGACGGGCACGCTCTCGGCCTCGCACAGCTGTGCCAAATACGCCATGAGCGGTTCGGGCGGCACCAGTCGGAACGGGTAGTGGTGCGTGCGTGAGCGGATGGTCCCAATGACCTTGTCCGGCTCCGTCGTGGCGAAGATGAACTTGATGTGCTCCGGCGGCTCCTCAACAATCTTCAGCAGCGCGTTGAAGCCGGCGGACGTGACCATGTGGGCCTCGTCGATGATGAAGATCTTGTAGCGGTCGCGGATGGGGGCAAAGGTGGCGCGTTCGCGCAGGTCGCGGGCGTCATCCACACCACCGTGGCTGGCGGCGTCAATCTCGATGACGTCCAGGGAGCCGGCGCCGCCACGGGCCAGCTCAACACAGCTGTCGCAAGTGCCGCACGGGTGTGAGGTGGGGCCCTGGGCGCAGTTCAGGCAGCGGGCAAGGATGCGGGCGGAGGTGGTTTTTCCGCAACCGCGGGGCCCGGAGAACAGGTAGGCGTGGTTGACGCGGTTCTTGTCCAGGGCGGCCATCAGGGGCGCCGTGACGTGTTCTTGCCCAATCACGTCCGCGAACGAATCGGGACGGTAACGACGATAAAGGGCTGTTGGTGCGCTCACAGATAAAACCCTATCTAATCCGCCTGACAAAATGCCGGTCACTGCCGCAGATTGGGCAAATCTGGGGAAAAGTAAAGACCCCCCATGCACCCGCCAGAGCCCGCTTACCCTTGCTACCTTCCGGTCCTGGGGGAGTTCACAGGGTGACGCCACATGAGGGGCCGTCAGTTAGCTTACCCGACGGAGGCGGGAGGGGCGAATTCGGGGAAGGGCCGGGCATCCATACCAATTTTCAGGACGTGGTGGTACGTTCGCCACGTAGGGGCAACCGACCATACCTGCATATGGACGTTCCGGGCTGCTGGGCCCCTCGGCTGCCGGGGCGCAAGGAGATGATGACTGTCATGATCTATGGAATCTTCCAGTGGGTGTTCATGGTGCTGGCCTTTGTTTTTGGTATCTCCGCCCTGGTGCGCCTCGAGGCCTTCTCCACCAATTCCACCCAGCGTGTTCGCCACCATTCGGACCAGCAGATCCTGCTGTGGATCCTGTGCGTCGTGTTTGCCCTGGCCGGCTTTGCCGCGGCTGTCCTGGCGGTCCGCGCCGGCATGCGGTAACTTCGCCACGAAATATTTGGGTGCGGAATGTCACACGCACATGACAATGTTGTAAAGTTCTTGTTGTGGACATGTTGCGGCGGGAGCACCGTATATGTGGACACGGATGGGCGCCCCCGGCGTCCATCAACTGCATGAATGGTCTGCCTTCCGATGGACCGAACGTGAGATGAGGGTAGTAGGGCTTGAACGGGGCCCTACTACCCTTATTTCATGCGGTTTTCACCCGACGGGAAGTCTCGATTCGTGACTTCGGCACTTCGTCAGGTACTCTAGAACCTGCCGTGTTGACCACGGCAAGCTGGAGGATTCGCCTAGCGGCCTATGGCGCACGCCTGGAACGCGTGTTGGGTTAACGCCCTCGGGGGTTCAAATCCCCCATCCTCCGCCAGCATGAAAGCGGCTCCGAACTGTGGAAACACGGATCGGGGCCGCTTTTGTTTTCCCCGGCAAGTCCGACGCCGGCCACGGGTCTAAGATCGTGCTGTGACTACGCAGACCCTCAACACCATTCCCCTGACCCTCAACGACGGCTCGGCCACCACCCTCGGTGCACTGTCCACCAAGGCCGTCCTGGTGGTGAATGTCGCCTCGAAGTGCGGCTTCACCGCCCAATACGACGCCCTTGAGGCGCTTTACGAAAAGTACCAGGAGCAGGGACTGGAAATCCTGGGCATGCCCTGCAACCAGTTCGGCGGCCAGGAACCGGGCACCGCGGAGGAAATCGCCGATTTTTGCCGCAAGAACTTCGGCGTGACGTTCCCGCTGGCCGCCAAGGCCGACGTCAACGGCGACGACGCCCACCCCCTGTTCGCCGCGCTGACGAACCAGGGAGCCGAGCCCGTCAAATGGAACTTTGAGAAGTTCCTGGTCAACCACGACGGCGAGCTGCTGGCCCGTTTTGACTCTCCCGTCACGCCCGACGCCCCCGAGCTCGTGGCAGCCGTGGAGGCAGCGCTGGCTTAGCCGTCCTGCGCCTAATTAGTACTGCGCCTAATCCGTCCTGCGACTAACCAGTCACGGCGGCCAGCCACGCCTCCAGGAACGCCACGCCGGCGTCGTCGTGGATGACGTCCGGGCCCAGCCCGAGGTCCTCGGAGGTGAGGACGGGGTAGGACTTGGCCGGGACGCCGTCGGCCGGGCGGACATCGACGTGCTTGACGTCGTGATCGTTGTGGTGCAGCCAGTCGGCCATGGCGTAGTCGGTGCGGGAATCGCCCACCGTGCGCCACGCCGCCGGCACGATCCCCTGGGCGGCCAGCAGTTCCACGGCGCGGCTGGCGCCCAGGTCCTTGCCGAGCCTGATGGATTCAATGTCGGTAGAAATGATGGTCGGGTCCACCCGGAAATCAATGTTCCCCGCCTCATCCGGGGAATCGTGGTCCAGGCGCACGGCGCCGAGGCCGCAAGCTGCCATGAGCTTGAGGGCGTCGGCGTCAAAATCCTGCTGCTCAATCAGGTAGTCGGCGTTGTCCACGCCCACGTGCTGCTCCACCGAGACCATGGCGCGCTTGGTCTCGTCGAAGAACATGTGGTCGGAGTATTTTTCCGAGACCATGGCACGGATCGCCGTGCCGTACGCCGCCGGCACGGCGAGGTCCTTGTCCACATGGATCCGGCCGGGGCCCGCGGCCGTAAAACTAAACCACACGGCACCCTTTTCACAGATCGCATGGACCACGGCGCCGTCGGGCAGGCCGGCGGTGATCATCGGCGCCATGACTTGTTCGGCCACGAACGCATCGGAGCGGCCGGTGTTGAAAACCACGGGAATGCCCTCATTGACCAGGGCAATCAGGGCGGCAATGATGCGGGGCGTCACCTTGCGGGTGACGGGGCTCGCGATGGGCCCGTCAACGTCAAGGAGCAGGGCAAGCGGCGGTGTTTCAAGCGTCATAAACCCATGATCGCAGTCTTCTTTGGCCCGTGTGCACCGGAACTGTAACCATTTGGCAACACACGCCGCGGTTCGGCGGGGAGGAAGTTCCCTTGACGCCCGCTTGTCCCTAGTCTGAAGGGGTGATCTTCAAAGCAGTCGGCGACAAACGCCCCTACCCGGACCATGGATACATAACGCCCAAGGACTGGGCGTCCGTTCCACCGCGCCAAGTCCGGCTGGCCGAGCTGGTGACCACCAAGGCCCAGCTCGACCTTGAGGCGTTGCTGGCCGAGGATTCAACCTTCTTTGGCGATTTGTTTCCGCACGTTGTGCAATGGCACGGGACGCTCTATCTGGAGGACGGCTTGCACAGGGCCGTGCGCACCGCCCTCCACCAGCGGACCATTCTTCACGCAAGGGTATTGGTGATAGATGACTGAGACGCCACGGGACAATGATGTCCTGTTGACACGAGGGCAGGCACGCAAGGCCGAGCGCGAACGCAAACGCCAGGCCAAGGACGACGCCTACGAGGAACGGCTGGCCCGCAAGCGGTCCAAGGACGTGCAGTTTTGGCACGGCCACCACGTGGTGGACGCCAAGACCCTGGCGGCGGCGTTCCCGGAACCCGAATCTCCCGAGTACGAGTCCGGCGTGGTGCGCCGCCGCATCACCCACGCCGTCACCTTGGTGCTGTTGCTCGCCCTGGTGGTGACCGGCGTCGTGCTGGCCGGCATGGTCCAGCGGGGCCAGCTGGAACTGAATTTCGCCTTCCCCAAGACGGTGCCCGCCGCCGCGGTCTGCCCCACCGAGACGCTGAAATACCCGGCCAACAAAACCGTCACCGTCAACGTCCTCAATGCCGGCAGCCACGAGGGCATGGCAGGCAAGGTCGCCGCGGAGCTGAAGAAGCGCGGCTACAAGGTCAAGGACGTCGCCAACGGCGTCACGAAGTACGAGGCGCCCGTGGTGATCGTTTCCGGGCCTTCCGGCCACGCGGCGGCCTTCAACCTCCAGCACAATGTTGCCGGCTCCGACTATGTCCAGGACGACCGCAAGGACGCGAGTGTCGACTTCATCATGACCGGCGAGTACACCTCGCTGGTGGAGGCGGACAAGGTTTCAAAGAAGTCCGGCAAGTTGTCGTGCCCGCACCTGACCCCGGCGCCCACCAAGCACCCGGCCGCGCCGAAGAAGGCCCCGGCAACGCCGGCAGCCAAGCCTGCGGCCACCAAGGCCGCGGCGAAGTAGCAGCCTTAGCTGATGGTGACGGGACGGCCGTCGTCGTCGAACGCGGCGCCCACGCCGGCCTGGATGAACCGCACGGCTGCGGCCACCCGCTCCTCGTCGGGAGTGTCGGCGTTGCGCCGGGACGCGCTGGCCGTCAGCGAGCCGTGGATGAGCTGCACGAGCCCCTCGGCATCGGCCTCGGGCAGGAACCCCTGGTCCATGCCGTCGCGCAGGATGTCCGCGAGCAGCTGGTTCAGCTCACCGACGTGGACGGCCAGTTTGGCGAACGAGTCCTGTGAGAGCACGCTGCGCATGGCCGGTCCGGGCGGCAGGTGGCGGCGGGTGAGGTCCTCTAACTGCGCTCGGACGTACAGCGAAAGCCTGTCCACGGGGTTTTCCAGACCGCTCAGCTTGGCCCGCAACTCGGCCACGAAACGGCCGGTTTCATCCAGTGCGTAGGCCACCAGGAGCTGTTCCAGGTCGGCGAAGTAGTTGTAGACGGCGGTGCGGCCAACGCCGGCGGTCCGCGCGACGTCCGTCATGGTCAATCCCGGAAGGCCGTGGGTGAACAAAAGTTCGCCGAAGGCGTCGAGGATCTTGCGCTGCGTCTGCTCGCGCTGCGCCGCGTTGCTGGGGGCGGCTATTCGTGGCATAGAGACATTTTACCGTCATTTTGTCAGCAAAAGCACAGGCTCCTGTCAGCCGCCCATGGCGCGCCGCCGAATGTCCAGGACACGCACGACGGCGGCGCTCACGTCCCGCTCAAACGGCAGTTCCGCCTCAGTCAGGGCGGAGGCCGCCAACGCCTTGGCGATGCACTTTGCCGCCAGCCGCTCGGGCAGGTGCAGGCTCCGTCCGAACCGCAGCCAGTCGTTGCGGACAAGGCCCGTCCGGCTGCCGGCACTGCCGCCAATGGGCAGCGCCATGCCGGGGTCGCGGGACGGGTCGCCGTCCGTGAGATCCGTGAGGATTCCACCGGGCACGCCCGCGGCAAAACCCTGCTCAATCTCGGCCGCCAGCGTGCATTGCAGGTCATAGGCGGGGGCCACGAACCATTCGCCGTCGGGGTGCTGGACCACCGAGATGTTCTTGGCGTGCAGGTTGCCGTTGCCGGTCAGCCAGGCGAACAGGAACTGCAGGAACACGTTGCGGGCCGCCAGGAGCTGCGCGGCGCACACGCCCACGATGGCGGCAGCCACGGCTTCGGTGGGAACCGCGTATTTGCGCGAGGGCGGCAGCCCCAGCAGCTGGGCGCCGTCCTCCACGGCCAGCGGCCCGGCGGCGGACCTGTCGAAACGGGCCACCAGCAGGGCGGCCTGGCCAACGCCGTCGTGCACCAGGCGCGCACCGGCCACCGGAATGGCCAGCTTCCGGGCCTTGGTGAGCAGCAGATGTTCGGTCTCCACCTGGCGGGCGTGGCTGCCGTCATTGAACTTCAGGATGTAGGCCCGGGCGGGGTCCTTGTCATGGACGTAGGAGGCGGTGACCTTGTCCTGCAGACCGGAGAGCGCGGACGGATCCACGGGGCCGGGGATCGCGGCAAAGTCGGCGAACCGGACGGCGTCCATCGTCTTTGCCACCCGCAGAAGCGGAGGGACCTGCTCCCGGGTCTCCCCGGCGGGCACGATCTGTACGTCGCCCACGGGGTTTTGGCCGGCCGCGAGCAGCAGCGAAAACTCGTCGGTGATGGTGGTCTTCACGGCCCAGCGCAGCTTGGCCAGCCGCTCGCCCTCCGGCAACAGGCCGGCAAAGTAGGCCGGCACGGTGCCGTGGCCCAGCGTCACCGGCACGTCGAGGACGGGAAGCGTCGAGGCGATGGCGGGCCCGCCGGAACTCAGATACTGCGGCAGATAGGCGAAGACGACGCCGGTGCGGGCGTGGCGGGTCAGCGTGGCGGCCGCCCGGCCACGTTTGTAGACCACGGCCTGGTGGATCTTCTTGGCGTCCTCGGGATTCTTCACGCGCGCACTTTCACGGGCCGATTTTCATGGGCGCTGCACCGTCAGGTTCAGGCTCAGGCCCAGGGCGTTCGCCACGGCCGACAGGATGTCCAGGCGCACGGTTTCGCGCCCGTTTTCCAGGTCGCTGAGCACCCGGGTGGAAATGTCGGCCAGATCCGCGGTTTCGCTCTGCGTCAAGTTCAGTTCGCGGCGGCGGGCACGCAGCGTGGCGCCAAGCTGGGCTGCGTCCATTCTGTCTGTGCCTTCCGCGGGTTTGATGGTCGTGTACGCACCCGGCCGGGCACTCGCGGCGGCCGGACCCGGAGTCCCGGGCCGCTGCTTCACCGATTAACGTCATCCGTGGCTCCATCTTACGAGCAGCACGCGGTTTTTCTGCATGATCGTGCAGATATTTCTTGAAATCCCGGAATCTGGGGCAGCCCGGTTCGCGAAAACGGTGCCAACCCGCGAAAACGGTGCGACGCAGCACCTTCCCCGCGAGTTGGCACCGTTCTCGGCGACGGGGCCTCCCGGGCGCCTAGGTGACTTTCAGCCGTTCCCGGAACTGCGGCGCATCCCACAAGCGGTTGTCCAGGACGTCGAACAAGGCGTCCACGGCGTTCCAGACGTCGACGAAGCCCAGGTACAGCGGCGTGATGCCAAAGCGGAGCACGTGGGGTTCGCGGTAGTCGCCAATGACGCCGCGGGCAATGAGGGCCGCCATGACGGCATAACCCTCGGGGTGCTTGTAGCTGACGTGGCTGCCGCGGACGCCGTGGTCCAGCGGGGTGATGAGCTCCAGGGGGTGGTCGCCGCGGCGGGCCGCCACCAGGGAGATGAAAAGGTCGGTCAGTGCCAGCGACTTCGCCCGCACGGCGTCGATTTCCGCGGCCAGGCTCACGTCGAGCCCGCATTCCACCAGCGCCATGGACACGATGGGCTGGGTGCCGCACAGGAAACGGCCAATCCCGGATACCGGCTCGTAGGAATCCTCCATGGCAAAGGGCCGCGCGTGCCCCCACCAACCGGACAGCGGCTGCCAAAAACGGTCCTGGTGGCCGGCGTGGACCCAGATGAAGGCCGGGGAGCCGGGCCCGCCGTTGAGGTACTTGTACGTGCAGCCCACGGCGAAGTCCGCCCCGGAGTCTCGTAGGTCCACGGGCACTGCACCGGCTGCATGCGCCAGGTCCCACACCACCAGGGCGCCGGCGTCGTGCACTTTGGCGGTGGTGCCGGGCATGTCCCACATGGCGCCGGTGCGGTAGTTGACATGGGAAAGTGCGACGACGGCCACGTCGGGTCCCAGCGCGGCCGCGAGCGGCAGGGCGTCGTCCACGAGCCGCACGGAGTAGCCCTGGTTGAGGAAGTCCGCGATCCCCTCGGCCATGTAGATGTCGGTGGGAAAGTTGTCCCGTTCGGTCACGATCACCGTGCGGGCGGGGTCGGCGGCCTGCTGGATGCGCAGGGCGGCGGCCAGGGCCTTGAACAGGTTCAGCGATGTGGTGTCGGTGATGACCACCTCGCCGGGGCCGGCACCGATCAGCCCGGCGAGTTTGTCGCCAAGCCTGCCCGGCAGCTCAAACCAGCCGGCGGTGTTCCAGCTGCGGATCAGGCCGGTGCCCCATTCGTCCTCCATGACCCGGGTGGCCACGCCCAGCGCCGTGCGCGGGCGGGGTCCCAGGGAGTTGCCGTCCAGGTAGATGACGCCGTCGGGCAGCAGGAACTCGTCCCGGAAGCGGCGCAGCGGATCGGCGGCATCCGCGGCGGCGCAGGCGTCGAGGGTGGAGGGTGGAGCTTGGTCCATGGGGCGTCCTTGCCGTGGGGTGTGCGGGCCAGTCCCCAATCTATGGCCGCGCTTGGCCGCCGGTCAAGGATCCCGGCCGGCCCCGTGGCACGGGAAAACCGGGAGTCGGAATGCCGGGGTGCCTGGTGAAGAATCCTGCCGAAAGAGCCCGCCGCCTAGAAGATCCGGCGTTGGCGGTGGGTGGGGAAGTGTTCGCGGACCCCGGCAATGGCCGGAAGTGAGACGTCGGCCGCCAGGACTCCGGTCTCCTCGCCGAGTTCGGCCACCACGTCCCCCATCGGGCCGGCAAGCAGCGTGTTCCCCACCGAAACCGGCGGCGCCTGGCACACGCCGGCCACGTACAGGCTGTTTTCAATGGCCCTGGCCGCCAGTAGCGTCCGCCACTGGGCGGTCTTCAACTCTCCCGGCACCCACGAGGAGCACACCAGCAATACGTCCGATCCGGCGTCGGACAAGCCCCGGGCCTGCTCGGGGAAGCGGAGGTCGTAGCAGGTCATGAGGCCGAAACGCACGCCGTCGACGTCGAACACCACCGGTTCCGTGGACGGCGCTGGCGCCACGAAATCCGACTCGCGGAAACCCTGAGCATCAAATAGATGCACCTTCCTATAGGCAGCCAGCAGGGCGCCGTCGGGGCCGAATGCGGCCAGCGTGTTGTACGCCCGGGCGGGGTCGGGGGAGGATTCCACCATCCCCGCCACGACGGCAATCCCGTGCCGGTCCGCGATCCCTGCCAGCGCCGATCCCACCTCCCCGTCCAGGGGCTGCGCCACGGACGGGAAGGTGGAATCGATCATCTTCTTTTCATAGGTGGCGTATTCGGGGAAGGCCACCAGGCGGGCGCCGTCGGCCGAGGCCCGGGCGGCATGGCCGTCAATGGCGGCCAGATTGGCGGCAATGTTGGTGCCGGAGGCCAATTGGCCCATCGCGATGCGCACTTTTGCGTTCCTTTCCCTGTGGAGTCGAAGAGGGTGGGCGGTGTTGGAACGGGCCTAGACTACAGCTTCCTCCAGCTTGGCCATCTCCGGCGGGGCCTTGCGCAGCCCCTTGGTGATGAACAGCAGCACCACGATGCCCACGGCAAGCCAGGACAGGCCCAGCGTGACGGCGTGGATGTCCAGCTGCGAGAGCAGGTAACCGCAGACCACTGCGCCCACGGCCGGGACCACCACGTAGCTGACGGGGTTCAGCACGTTCCCGGCCCGGCGCTCGCGGACGTAGTGGAAGATCACCGAGACGTTGACCAGGGTGAAGCCCGTGAAGGCGCCAAAGTTGATGAACGACGTGGAGGTGGCCACGTCCAGGAAGATCGCGATCAGCCCGATGACGCCGGCAATGACGATGTTGGCGACGGGCGTGTGGTACTTGGCGTTGAGCCGGCCAAACACGGCCTTGGGGAGTACCGAGTCGCGGCCCATGGCGTACATGAGGCGGGACGCGCTGGCCTGCGCGGCCAGCCCGGAGGCGAACTGGGCGGCGACCAGGCCGGCCAGGAACACGGCGCCAAAGAACGTGCCGCCAATCTGCAGGGCGATCTCGCTGGCGGCCGACGCCGAATCAGCGAACGCGCCGCCGGGGTGCACCAGCTGGGTGAAGTAGGCGACCACCACGAAGATGCCGCCGCCAATCAGGGCGATCAGCATGATGGCCCGCGGCATGTTCTTCTTCGGCTCGATGGTTTCCTCGGTCAGCGTGGTGACGGCGTCGAACCCCAGGAAGGAGTAGGCGGCGATCGCGGCGCCGGCGCTGATGGTGCCCAGGCTGGAGCCGGCGTTGAAGAACGGTGCGGAGCTGGCCAGCCCGCCCACGCCGGCGGCGTGCACAACGTGGCCGATGGACAGGGCCACGAAGAACACGATGACCAGGATCTGGAACGCCATGAGCACGTAGTTGGCCTTGTCCGCGACCTTGATGCCCAGGATGTTCAGGGCCGTGGTGATGGCAATGAACAATACGATCCATACAGCGATGGGGATCGACGGGAATTGGGCGCTCAGGAACGAGCCGCCAATGAGCCAGATGACCATGGGCAGGAACAGGTAGTCCAGCAGGATGGCCCAGCCCACCAGGAAGCCGACGCGCGGGTCGATCGACTTGCGCACGTAGGTGTACGCCGAGCCGGCCACGGGGTAGGCGACGGACATGCGCCCGTAGCTGTGCGCGGTGAACAGCATGGCCACCATGGCCACGAGGTAGGCGGCCGGGGCGGCGCCGCCGGTGGTTTCGGCGATGATCCCGAAGATGCCCAGCACGATGATGGGGGTCAGGTAGGCCAGGCCAAAAAGCACCAGCGAGCGCAGGTTCAGGGTGCGGATCAGGGTTGCTTGGGACGTCATGAGATGCTCCTCGTTGAGCGGAGTGCGGGGGACCAGGTGGCCGGGTCGATCCGGCCCTGGTAGACGGGGAGCTCGATTGCGGGCTCTCCGGGGCGGAACTGCGACCACATGCGGTTCAGGCCGGCGGTTCCGTTGGAGCGGACCTGTTCGACGGCGGACAGGTCCAGTTGGGCGGTGAGGACGCTCGGGTCCGCCGATGCGGCCTCGGTGATGACGCGGCCCTCGGGGTCGACGACGATGCTGCGGCCCTGCCCCGTGGGACCGGCGCAGTTCACGCTCACCATGAAGACCTGGTTGGTGATGGCGTTGGCCCGGGCCAGCACCAGTTCCTGGGCCCGGTCCGGGGTGGTGGTCTTCACGACGTTGATGATGACCTCGGCGCCCATCCAGGCCAGCTGGCGGGTGACTTCGGGGAACCAGGCGTCGTAGCAGATGGTGAGCCCGGCCCGGCCAAATCCCGCCAGGTCCACCGTGACGAATTCGTGGCCGGGATCGTATGGTTCAAAGGGGCGCCAGGGGAAGATCTTGCGGTAAAAACCGGCCAGTTCGCCCTCGGGGGAGAGTACTAAGGAGGTGTTGAACAGCTGCCCTTCGGGGCCGCGCTCGCAGACACTGCCGGGGACCAGCCAGATGCCCAGCTCCCGGGCGATCTCCTTCAGGCCGGTCACGCGGGGGCCGTCCAGCGGCTCGGCCGAGGCCTGGAGCGCTTCGGTGCGCTGTTGGTCCGGGGTGCCGTCGCCAAAGAGGTGGAGTTCGGGGAAGACCACGAGCATGGCGTCCGGCTGGTGGGCCAGGGCGGTGCGCACCTCCCGGGCGAAGGCGTCCAGCGGCTCGCCAATGAGCCGCGGCGGGGCTTGTGCTGCGATGACGGGCAAGATGCGTTCCATGGGGTGCTCCAGGGTAGATGCTGTGACTCACCTCATAATAGATCATATTGATCCATTAGTGGAAGAGTCCATGGAAAGTCCCCTAAAGTGATCACCATGGGCATGGAATCATCAGTGGCCGGAGACGCCTCGCCGATCGACGACGCGGCGCTCGCCGGCCTGGAACGACGCAGCGCCATCGACGCCGTCCGGCTGCGCATCGGCACGGCGATCCTCCTTGGCCTGCTCAAGCCGGGCGAAAGGCTGCCCGACCAGCACGAGGTGGCCCTGGGTCTTTCGGTCAGCCCCATCACGGCCCGGCGCGCCCTGACCAGCCTCGCCGAGGAAGGTGTGGTGGTGCGCCGCCGCGGCCGCAGCGGCGGAACGTTCGTGGCGGACGCCCCGCCACGCGATGTGCTGGCCGCCCTGGCCGCGCCGCCGGCGGAATTCAGCCGGGTGCACCGCCTGGTGGATCGCCGCCTGTTGGGTGAATGCACCATGACGCACTACGCCGCGCTGAACATTTCGGTCGAGCAGGTGGCGCGGTTGGACGCCCTGACGGCGCGGATGGCTGCAGCCGGCAGCTGGAGCGATTACCACCAGCTCGATGAGGAGTTCCATCGCGAGGTGGCGGACGCCTCCGGCCTGGGCGGCGCCGTGGATGCCTACAACGAGGCCCTGGCGGACTTGTACGAGTACTTCATTCCTTATCCGATCGAGAGCCTGCACGCCTCAAACCAGGACCATATCCGCCTGGTGGCGGCGTTGCGAGAGGGCCGGGCCGCGGACGCCGTGGAGGTGTCCCGGCAGCACGTGGACACGCTGCACCGGACCATGTTCATGGGGCTGGCGAACGGCGGCACCTCCTAAGCGGCGCCCCTTAATCGGAACAGCCGCCGGCTCAGATCCCCTTGCCGGGGTTCAGGATGCCGAGCGGGTCGAAGACGGCCTTGATCTTGTGCTGGAGTTCCAGCGAGAGGGCACCCACCTCCTCTTCCAGCCAATCCTGCTTCAACAGGCCGATGCCGTGTTCGCCGGTCAACGTCCCACCCAGCCGTTGGGCCAGGTGGAACATCTCCCCGAGGGCCACCTTGGCCGGTCCCTCCGTGATGGATTCGTCGTTGCCGACCACCACCATCGGATGCAGGTTGCCGTCCGCGGCGTGTGCAATGACAAAGATTTTGACCCCGGTCCGCGTGGAGATTTCGGCGAGTCCCTGGACGGCCTCGGCCAGGCGCTTGCGGGACACGCCAATGTCCCCGATGGAGACGCGCCCCAGCAGTTGCAGGGCGGGAATGGCATTGCGCCGGGCGGCGACCAGCTCGGCCGCCCGGCCGGCGTCGTCGGTGTGTTCCACGGATGTGGCATACGGGGTGATCGCCTCGATGAGCACCTGTTGCTCCAGGAGGGCGCCGTAGCCGTCGGTCTGGGCCAGCAGGAAGGCGTTGCCCCGGCGGGCGTGGTCGGTGCCCATCATCGCATCGACGGCCGCCAGGGTGCCGCCGTCGATGAATTCCAGGATGGACGGCTGGATCCGGGCATCGATAATGGCCGATGCTGCGCGTGCGGCGGCCGGGGCATCGGCGAAATAGGCCGCCACCGTGGCGGTGTGCAACGGCTGGGGGCGCAGCCGTAACGTGGCCTCGACGACGACGCCGAGGGTGCCCTCCGAGCCGATGATCAGCGCGTTCAGGTCGTAGCCGCTGACACCCTTGATGGTGTTCCGGCCGGTTTTCAGGATCCGGCCGTCCGCCAGCACCACCTGCAGGGACAGCACGGACTCGCGGGTCACCCCGTACTTGGCGCACCACATGCCGCCGGCGTTGGTGGCCACGTTGCCGCCGATCGAGCAGATCGCCGTGCTGGCCGGGTCCGGGGCATAGAAGAGGCCGTAGGGGGCGGTGGCGGCATTGACCTCGGCGTTGAGCACGCCCGGCTGGACCACGGCCTGCTGCTCCACCGGGTCGATCGAGAGGATCTTGTCCATCCGGCTCACATCCAGCACCACGGAACCCGCCGTGGCGCAGGAGCCGCCGGCCAGACCGGTGCCGGCGCCGCGCGGCACGATCGGTACCCGGTAGTGGGTGGCGAGCCGGAGTGCCTGGACCACGTCGTCCGTCGATTCCGCATAGATGATCCGGTCGGGAATGCTGGCGGGCACATACCCCGACCGGTCGACGCCGCCGCGGGCCCGGTCCGCCGGATCGGTGGAGACATTCCGGCACGCGGCCAGCAGGGCGGTGACGCCGCTGTCGGAGGGGAGAGTCGTCATGGCTCCACCTTCGTCCATGCGGGGTGCGGCCGCAAGGGTTCCTACTCCCTGCGCGTCCGGCGCATGAACGCGGCCACCACGAGTCCCAGCACAAACCACGCGAGCCCCAACCAGAGTGCCAGTGGCGTGGCGGAGGCCAGCACCACCACCAACAGGGCCGCGCCGATGGCGGGGACCACCCCGTGGAGGAACCAGTTTCCGGGTTCCGGGGCCAGCTTCTTGACTAGGAAGTAGCCGATCACCGATATATGCAGCAGGATGAATGCGGTCAGCGCCCCGACGTTGACGGCCGAGCTGAGGATGTCCAGGCCGTCGCCGCGGGTGGCCGCCCACAGCGCCACCACGATGTTCCCGGAGGCGGTAAGCAGGATGCTGCGCACCGGCACGCCCGTGCGGACGGAGACCTTGGCGAGCCCGGCGGGCAGCCGCCGTTCGCGGGCCATGTCCATGATGATGCGGCTGCCAGCACCCTGCCCCACCATGGCGGCGAACGCGGCGCCGGCGGCCTTGGACAGGGCCAGCAGCCAATGCAGCCACTGGCCAATGCTGTCCCCGACGGCGTTGTAATAGGCGGCGCCCTGCAGGCCCGGATTGGCGGCAAGTTGGGCCGGGGTGGTGGGGGAGAGCAGGGCGCCCACATAGCTTTGCGCCACGAACAGGATGCCGGCGATGATCAGGCACAGGATGGTGGCCCGGCCGATCAGCCGGACGCCGCCCTTCGCCTCCTCGGCAAAGGTGGCCAGCGCGTCGAAGCCAAGGAAGGAAAGCACGGCCACGGAGACCGCCCCCAGCACGGCGATGAGCGAGAACCCGCCGATCCCCGTAAAAGGGCTCAGCCATGGACGCTCGGATCCGTGCACCGACAGGACATAGGCGCCGCAGGCCAGCACCACCAGCAGCACCGCCACTTCAAGCAGCACGACGCCGGTGATCACCTTTGAAGCCAGCTGCACCCCCGCGAGGTTCAGGGCCGTGGTGAGGACCACGGCTACGGCCACGAAAATCCAGATGGGCACGGCCGGGAACAGCGAATTCAATGCGATACCCGTGAACATATAGGCCACGGACGGAATGAGCAGGTAGTCGAGCAGGATCATCCAGCCGGAGATGTACCCGGCCCGGGGCCCAATCCCTTTCCCCGCGTAGGCGAACACCGCCCCCGCCCGGGGGATCTCCCGGGACATGCGCATGTAGCTGACGGCGGTGAAGGCCATGACCAGGGTCGCGATGACGTAGACGGTGGCCACCGCGCCGGACGACTTGGCATCCAGGGTTCCGAAGATCCCCACCGCCGCGGCGGGGCCGATGAAAACGAGGCCAAAGAAAATGAGCTGGCCCAGCGAAACACTGCGCCGGAGCGTTCCGGGGGCCGGGGCAGAAGCCTGTGCGTCCATGAGGATCATTGTGCCCCACCGCCGTGCCGTCGGGCATGGGACGCACCCGCCTGCTGGTGGCATGATGGGCGCATGAGCGAAAATGTTGATCCCACACTGCGGTCCGTCGAGCTGATCCGCACCGCCACCGCCCGCTATACGGCGCGCAACCCCGCGGGCGCCGAAATTGAATTTGGCCACGGGGAAGGCTTGCTGAGCCCCGTCGAACTGCTGCTGGCAGCCATCGCGGGCTGCTCCTCGATCGACGTCGACACCGTGACGGCACGCAGCAGCGAGCCCGTCGAATTCCGGGTCGCGGCCACCGGGCACAAGGTGGTCGAGGACGGTGCCAACCGCGTGGACGGGCTGCACCTGTCGTTCAACGTGGCCTTCCCCGACACGGCCGAAGGGCGGAAGGCGGCCGGCATGGTGGACCGCCTGGTGAACCTCTCGCATGAGAAGTACTGCACGGTGTCACGGACCGTGGAGCGCGGCACCGCCGTCACCCACGAGGTCCAGACGGCCGTCGTGGATGCCGCGGGCTGATCGCTGCGCCGGACCGGGCGCCAACCTCTGGACAGGCGGCCGGTCCGCTACTAGCGTTGCACCCGCGGGCCGTGCCCGCCGGTTTGAACTCGCACGCCATGAGGTGAAAGCCCGGGAAACGCCGTTGCTGAACCGCGAGAGTGAAAGCGGCCCGGCCAAGTAGTGAGGTATGCACATGTCAGACGCCAAAAAGGTTCTCTCCGCCCTCGAAGATGAGCTTGGGTGGCAACGTGAACTGTACAAGGACCTCCACCGGCATCCCGAGTTGAGCCTGCAGGAATTCGCCACGGCACAGCTCATCGAGCAAAAACTCGCCTCCTGGGGCTTTGCCGTCCAGCGCATCGGCGGCACCGGAGTCGTCGGCGTCCTGGAAAACGGGGCCGGCGCATGCGTCCTGGCCCGCGCGGACATCGACGCGCTTCCGGTCACAGAAGCCACCGGCTTGGACTACGCCTCGACGGCCACCGGCACGGACTCCGACGGATCGGTGGTGGGCGTCATGCACGCCTGCGGCCACGACATGCACGTCACTGCGCTCCTGGGCGCCGCGAAAGTGTTCGCGGACCAACGGGACGCCTGGACCGGGACGTACATTGCCTTGTTCCAGCCGGCCGAGGAGACGGCCGCGGGCGCCCGGGCCATGCTCGACGACGGACTCCTCACCAAGGTGCCCCGGCCCGACGTGGCGCTGGCCCAGCACGTGATGGCCACCGAGGCCGGCACCATCGGCACCACGGCCGGACCCATTCTCTCCGCGGGCGACTCGATCAAGATCACCGTCCACGGCCGCGGTGCCCACGGGTCCATGCCGCACAACTCCGTTGACCCCGTGGTGCTGGCCGCGTCAATCGTGTTGCGGCTGCAGACCATCGTGTCGCGTGAAACCATGCCGGGCGAGTTCGCGGTCGTGACGGTGGGGGCCTCCAATGCCGGTTCCAAATCCAATATCATCGCCGACCGGGCCGTGCTGCTGCTGAACGTGCGCACCTACGACACGGAACTGCGCGCACGGGTCATCGCCTCGATTGAGCGGATCGTGCGCGGGGAATGTGCCGTGTCCGGTTCGCCCAAGGAGCCCGAGTTCGAGTACTACGACCAGTACCCGCTGACCAGCAATGACGCGGACGTGAATGCCAGGGTCACACAGGCCTTCACCGCCCATTTCCCGGCCGGAGCGGTCTACCACACAGCCCCGGCGACGGCGTCGGAGGACTTCAGTCGGGTGCCTGACGCATTTGGCGTGCCGTATGCCTATTGGACCGTGGGGTCGGTGCCCGCCGACGTCTACCGCAAGGCCGTGGCTAAGGGAACCGTTGCGGCGGACATTCCCGCCAACCATTCCCCGTTCTTCGCCCCCGCCATCGATCCCACGTTGGGGGCCGCCACGCGGGCACAGGTAGTTGCCGCCTTCGCCTACCTCGCCAAGGGGGAGTGAGCGCACCCTCCCCGGCCGGGCGTGGTTCCCCGGCTGTCGGCAACTGAGGCTCTGGAGACATTGCGAATTCGGGAGCATGATGGAGGTAGGCGGAATCCGGCGGCCCAGCAAGGGAACCGTCCGCCAGCCGGATCGCATGCCGGCGCGGTTGAAGGAGTGGATGGACCATGGACATGGTGACACTTGGCTACATCATCGTGGGCCTGATCGTCGTGGCAGTGATCATGAGCATTTTTGCCATTTACGGCGGGCGCCACAAGCACGTCCACTAAGCGCAACCGGCCGCATTCCGACGGCGTTCCGGCTGGCCTCAGTGATTGCCCTCGGCAACGCGGGGCCCTGACGGTTGCGCCGTCGTCGTTCTTACCTTCTCGGCGACCCCGAGGCTTTCGCCAAAGTGCCCGGGAATTCCCACCAGGACCGGGCCGGTGCCGCGCCCTGCCACCATGAACCGGAACGTTTCGCCTGCACGGGGGACCGTGAACAGGCTGATCCCGCCAAGGCCAAAGGCGAGGAACCAGTCCTCACCGCCCGGATCCGGGGACTCCATGACGAATCCCTCGCCGGCCTTGGTGGAGATCCGCTTTTTCACCTTCGCCGAGACCTCACGCCAGGGCCGGGACGCCAGCGCGCGCTTGCGGCGGAAGCTGCGCCAGACGAAACCGGCAATCAGCACCGACCAAAACACCGGGATGCCCATCGCCATGCCGAGGAGGATGATCTCCGTCAGGGTCCCGCCGTCCGTGCCCGGGAGCGTCATCCAGCCGTGGTCCCCGGGGCTGTAGGCGAGGGTGACCACGGAGCCCACCGCCGGTGCCTCGGCGCAGGTGCTCTGGGTTGAATGGTGCCGGTGCTGGGCTTGGCCGGCAATGGCGTAATCCAGGCCCAGATCGCAATGCTGGTACCTGTTGCTCCAGTCCTCGGCGCTGGCCACCGTGGCCGGAACCTGCGGCCAGCCGCCCCACAGCGGTTGGCCAATGTGCCAGACGGCGGCGCACCACAGGATGGCCAGCACGGCCGTGACGATCGACCAGATGCGAACCCTGCGGGTCTGCCTCCTGCCCATGCCGTCAACCTCCCAGGCGGGGGTTTCGCCGTATGGGCTGCCGGTGACGGCCAGCTCAATTCCGGGGCCGAGCTGCACCTGCTGCGCCACGTGTCTCCTAGGGAAAGGTCCATGGCGGTTGGGCCGCCGAAGCAATTGTGCAACGGGTTTCTGCGTGATTGCCTTTGTGACGTGCCGGGGGGCGGTGTGTGGCTGCCGTTTCCTGTGCGCGGGACGGACCGTGAAAGGCTTGTTCCGTGGCGTATTTGACCCCCACCCCCGCACAGCTCGCCTGGCAAAAGGACGGCCTTGGCGTGTTCTTCCACTTTGGCGTCAACACCTTCCACGGGAAGGAATGGAGCGACGGGACGTTGCCGGCGTCGTCGTTCAACCCGGCCGAGCTCGACGCCGAACAGTGGGTGGCGGCCGCCCTGGATGCCGGCGCCAAGTACGTGGTCCTGACGGCCAAGCACCACGACGGCTTTTGCCTGTGGCCCACCGCCACCACCGACTACTCGGTGGCGTCCTCGCCGTGGCGGGACGGGCAGGGGGACGTGGTGGCCGAGGTGGCCGCCGCGTGCCGCAAGCTCGGCATGAAGCTGGGCCTCTACCTTTCCCCGTGGGACCGCAACGCCGAGTGCTACCCGGACCCGGCAGCCTATGACGAGTTCTACCTGCGCCAGCTGCGTGAACTGTGCACCAACTACGGCGAGCTGTGTGAGCTGTGGTTCGACGGGGCCGGCTCGCATGGCCGCGAATACGATTGGTCCCGCATTGCCGGGCTCATCGCCGAGCTCCAGCCCGGCGCCATGGTCTTCAACATGGGCGCCCACACCATCCGCTGGGTGGGAAACGAAGACGGCCTGGCCGCGGACCCCGTCGAGTACGTGGTGGACCAGACCGACTTCTCCAACTACACGGTCCTCGCCGCCAAGCTTGAGGAGGCGCTGTATTTGCCGCCGGAATGCGACGTCTCGATCCGCCGCGGCTGGTTCTGGCACCCCGACGACGAGCCCAAGGAGCTGGACCACCTGCTCGCCATCCACTACCGCTCCATCGGCCTGGGTGCCAACCTGCTGCTGAACCTGCCGCCGGACAACCGCGGGCTCATCCCGGACGCCGACGTTGCGCGTGTCAGGGAGTTTGCCGGTGAAGTCCGACGCCGGTTCCAGGCTCCGCGCCCGGCCACGCTCCGCACCGCCGGACCCGGCACCTGGGTGGCGGACTTCGAGCAGGAAACCACCCTTGACCACGTGGCGCTGGCGGAAAACCTGCTGGCCGGCCAGCGGGTCACCGGCCACCGCATCAGAACCAACGACGACCGCCTCCTGGTGGAGGCAGGGACCATCGGGGTGCAGCGAATCCACGTCTTCGAAGCCGTCACGGTCCGCTCGCTGACCATCGAACTGGACGGTGCCGGCCCGGTGCTGGACGCCGTCGCCGGCTTCAGCACCGGCGTGGAGTCCATCCCGGACATCAACTACCTGGCCACGACCGACGCCCCGGACTAGGACCGACCGGTCCGGCTTCGGTCCTGCTGCGGAGCGTGCCGGCGAAAACCGGGCTGCGTATAGCTGCGCGCCAGCACGGCCAGCGCCAGCGCGGCCACCAGCAGCCCGAAGTCACGCAGGGCCACGTCGTAGAAGCCCGGATACGTCACCAGGTTCACGATGATCCCGGCCAGCCACAGCGCCACCACGAACGCGGCGTAGCGGGGCCGCAACGCCACCATGATGCCGGCCGCAATCTCCACCACGCCGATGGCCAGCATCATGGTGTGCGGGCTGAACGGGGAGATCTGCACCAGCCACGGCGCCAGGTAGTGCTCCCAGTTGGTGAAGACGTTGAAGAACTTGTCCGCGCCCATGATCAGCGGGATCGCGACAAAGCCGGCCCACAACATCAAGAACGCCCCGTACGCCGGCTCCACCCTGGCCCGGTGCAGTGCGTGACCCCTGCCGGCCGCCGAAGCGGCGGGCATCGTGCTTGCAGCCATGACATCCTCCTTCTAAAAACTGGATTGATGTTTTTAGAATGCGCCCGAAGATGCGGCTTGTCAATGGATTTCCCGCTGGCGGCGCTAGAGGATTGCGACGCTGCCGTCGCGGACGTCCCAGCGGGTGTCGAGCCGGACGTTTTCGAGCAAGCGGCGGTCGTGGGAGACCAGCAGCAGGGCGCCTTCGTAGCTTTCCAGCGCCTCCTCAAGCTGCTCGATCGCGGGTAGGTCAAGGTGGTTGGTCGGCTCGTCAAGGACCAGCACGTTCACGCCGCGGGCCTGCAGCAGCGCCAGGGAGGCGCGCGTTCGTTCGCCGGGGGACAGGGCGTCCACGGGACTCGTGACCTGGTCGGCCTTCAAGCCAAACTTGGCCAGCAGCGTGCGCACCTCGGCCTGGTTCATCTCGGGCACCAGGAGCTCGAAGGCGTCGCCCAGCGGGGCGTCCTCCGGGAACTGGCTGCGGGCCTGATCGATCTCGCCGATCGCCACGCTGGCACCCAGGGAGGCGCCGCCTTCGTCCGGGGCCGTGCGGCCCAGCAGGAGCCGCAACAGCGTGGACTTGCCGGCGCCGTTGGGGCCCGTGATGCCGATCCGCTCGCCGGCGTTGACCTGCACCGATACGGGGCCAAGCGTGAAGCCGCCCTGGTGAAGGGTGGCCGCATTCAGGGTTGCCACGACGGAGCTTGAACGCGGTGCGGCGCCAATGCTGAACTGCAGCGCCCACTCCTTGCGCGGCTCCTCCACCTCGTCCAGGCGGGCAATGCGCGACTCCATCTGGCGGACCTTTTGGGCCTGCTTTTCGCTGGATTCGCTGGCGGCCCGGCGGCGGATCTTGTCATTGTCCGGGTTCTTCTTCATGGCGTTGCGCACGCCCTGCGAGCTCCACTCGCGCTGGGTGCGGGCGCGTCCCACGAGGTCGGCCTTCTTGTCGGCAAATTCGTCGTAGGCCTCGCGGGCGTGCCGCCGCGCGATGGCGCGCTCCTCCAGGTAGGCGTCGTAGCCGCCGTCGTACACGGCCACCTTGTTCTGCGCCAGGTCCAGCTCCACCACGGTGGTCACGCAGCGGGCCAGGAACTCGCGGTCGTGGGAGACGAGCACAACGCCGCCGCGCAGGCCCGTCACGAATTCCTCCAGCCGCGCCAGTCCGGCCAGGTCAAGATCGTTCGTGGGCTCGTCCAGGAGTACGACGTCGAAGCGGCTCAGCAGCAGCGCGGCCAGCGCCACGCGGGCGGCCTGCCCGCCGGAAAGTCCCGTCATGAGTGCCTCGGGGCCCACGTCGAGGCCGAGCTCGGCCAGGGTGGCCGGGATGCGGTCGTCAAGATCCGCGGCCCCGCACGCCAGCCAGTGGTCAAGGGCTGCCGCGTAGCGGTCGTCGTCGGCGGAATTGCCCGAGCCCAGCGCCTCGGCGGAGGACTCCATGGCCTCGGTGGCCGCCGTGGAACCGGTGCGCCGGCCAATGTAGCCGGCCACGGTTTCGCCGTCGATCCGCTCATGTTCCTGCGGCAGCCAGCCGATGAACGCGTCCTGTGGGGCCGTGCTGACGGTGCCGGCCTGCGGCTTGTCAGCCCCCGCCAGCAGGCGCAGCAGCGTGGACTTGCCGGCGCCGTTGGCGCCCACCACGCCCACGACGTCGCCCGGGGCGACGGTGAAATTGAGGTTGCTGAACAAAGTGCGGTGGGCGTGTCCTCCGGAGAGGTCCTTGGCCACGAGTGTTGCGGTCATGCCTCAATCTTAAGTTGCTTTGGCGGGGTCCCCGGACCGGTGCAGTGTCGCCCTGGCCCGTCTATGTTGCAGTTATTGGACCGATTTCGCCCCGGAAGACGCTTACCGGTCCAATAACTGCAACACAGACGGGGTCAGTGTGCCGGCTCCAGTTTGCCGCTCGCGGCCAGGTGCGCGGTCAGCTCGGATTCGACCCCCGCGCGGTCGTACCAGCCGGTGAAGATGGGCGTGCCCGGTTCAAAGGCCGTGCCGTTTGTCAGCGGCCCGGCGTCGACCGCGTCAAAGCCCAGGCGCTCAACGAACTCGCGCACCAGGGCGCCGGTGGCGTCGTCGTCCGTGGAAACGGCCAGCGCGCGCCGGTCGGCGGCACCCGCGGGGCGGGCGTCGAGTTCCAGCTCGTGGTAGCCGATGTGGTTCAGCGACTTGGCGAGCCGGGCGCCGGGAATGTGGGCCAGCACCATTTCCGAGCTCGACGGCGCATCCGCCAGCTCCGGCATCTCGCCGTTGGTGTCCTGCCAGTAGTTCATGGTGTCCACCACGTGCTTGCCGGCCAGCCCGGCCGGATCCAGCGTGCGGAACTTGTGCAGCGGCACGGACAGCACCACGAGATCGGCCTCGGCCATGACGCGTTCGGCGGTGACGGCTTCGGCGCCCGGGGCCATGACCTGGATGATCAGGCCAATGTTTGCGGGGTCTCCCGAGGCGGCAATGAGCACGCGGTAGCCGGCCAGCAGGGCCTGGCGTGCGACGCCGGTCCCCACCTTTCCGGCGCCAAGGATGCCGATGGTCTGCGGCTGGGTTCCCCCGGGCAAAGTTTCCACGTGCAATGTCTCCACCTTCGATGCTCCATCCATATACGTTGTAATACAGACGATCTTACTCTCATATTATCTGTTGTAAAGAGCAGTAATGCCTTATGATGGGTGGTATGAGTAACAGTTCCGCAGTGCAGACCCCCGCAACCAGCGCCCAAGAGGACTTTGGCTGGACCCTGGGCGTGCTGGTGCGCAACTACCAAAACTCCTCCAACGCCGTCATGGGTGAATTCCCGCACGGCGCCCGGGGCTACCAGGTGCTGGTGGCCGTGGTGGGCGGCGAACAGCCCAACCAGTTGGCGCTCGCCCAGCACCTGGGCATTGACCGCACCGTCATGACCTACCTGATTGACGACTTCGTGAAGGCCGGGCTGGCCGAACGCCGGCTCAATCCCGCCGATCGCCGGGCGCGGCTCGTGGTGGCCACCGACGCCGGCCATGCCGCCTTGGCGGATTTGCAGCGCCGCGTGGCGGAGGCCGAAAACACCGTCCTTGCGGCGCTGGACCCCGCCGAGCGCGAGGTCTTCCGGACCTTGCTGCGCCGCGTGGCCTGCGACGCCCCCGAAGCGGACGCCCACGACCTCGGCGCCTGCGAAGCCGTGGAGCAGATGCTCGGTTAGGGTTCGGCCGGCCCGTCGCCGGCAAGTCCGGCTCCCAGCGAGAGCCAGTTTTCCCGGCTTGCAAGCGCCGCGCCCTCGGCGTCGCCCAGCCCGGCGAGGCGGATGATCTCGGCATGCGCGGTGACCGAGTGGCGTCCGGAGGCGGAGCTGAAACGCTGCCGCTCCACCCGCCGCAACAGCGGGAGGGCCTGTTCCAGGACATCCGGAATCATGTCGTTGCCGCAGCCGTGCACAAAGACGGCGTGAAAGTCGTCGTCGGCGGCCAGGGCCAGTTCGACGTCGTCATGCTCCAGTGCCGCGGCAAAGTTGGCATTGGCCTCCGTCATGGCCGCAAGCGCCGGGCCGGCCATGTGCGGCACGGCGAGGCGCGCGGCCAACTCATGCATGGCCGCCACCACCTGCCGGGCGCTGGCGGTCGACGCCGGATCAAGCGGCGCAACCAGGGTTGCCCGGCCGGGCTGGGCGATGATCAGCCCGGCCCGTTCAAGCCGCAGCAAGGCCTCGCGGATGGGCGTGCGGCTGACCCCCAGCCAGGCCTCGAGCTCGGGATCCCGCAGCCGCTCGCCCGGGCCAAAAGTGCCGTCGATGATGGCGTCGCGAATGGACTCATATACGTCGTCGCGCAGCAGGGAGCGCTTGTGGATTCCATGGGGGGAAGGTGTGGGCATGGCCCTCATGCTAGCGCGGCAGTCGGAGGAATCGCTGAAAGTGTTGACATGCCACGCATGCAGCATGCAATATATTGCACAACGACCAGTGGTGTGATCCGCACCATGTCTTGGGTAAATGAGGACACCATGGCAATCACCGATTTTGAGCGCTACCCCCTGACGTTCGGCCCCAGCCCCATCCACGAGCTGCCGCGCCTGGGTGCGCACTTGGGCGGCGCGAAGATCTGGGCCAAACGGGAGGACTGCAACAGCGGGCTGGCCTTTGGCGGCAACAAGACCCGCAAACTTGAATACATCGTCCCGGATGCGATCGCCCAGGGCGCGGACACGCTGGTCTCCATTGGCGGCTACCAGTCCAACCACACCCGCCAGGTGGCCGCCGTCGCCGCCAAGATCGGCATGAAGGCCCGGCTCGTGCAGGAAAACTGGGTGGATTGGCCGGACCCGCTCAGCGACCGTGTGGGCAACATCCTGCTTTCGCGAATCATGGGCGCCGAGGTCACGCTCGATTCGGCGGGCTTCGACATCGGCATCCGCAGCAGCTGGGAGCAGGCCATCGCGGAGGTTCACGACGCCGGCGGCAAGCCGTACCCCATCCCGGCCGGCGCCTCCGAACACCATCTGGGCGGACTGGGCTTCGCCAACTGGGCCTATGAGGTTGAGCAGCAGGAAAAGGACCTGGGCGTCTTCTTCGACACGATCATAGTCTGCACCGTCACCGGCTCCACGCATGCCGGCATGATCGCCGGGTTCGCCGGCCAGGACCGCCCCCGGCGCGTGATCGGCATCGACGCCTCCGCCACCATTGAGAAGACCCGTGCGCAGGTGGCCCGGATCGCCCGGCACACCGCCGAACTGATCGGCCTGGGCCGCGAACTGCGGGACGACGAGATCACCGTGCTGGAGGGCTGGGCCGGCGACTACTACGGCATCCCGGTGGAATCGACCATGGAAGCCATCCGGCTGTCGGGATCCCTCGAGGGGATGATCATCGACCCCGTCTACGAGGGCAAGTCCATGGCCGGACTGATCGAGCTGGTCAGCACCAGGGACATTCCGGATACCAGCAACGTCCTGTACGCGCACCTGGGCGGGCAGCCGGCCCTGAACGCCTACAGCGGACTGTTCCGCTAAAGCAGGAGCGCCCGCTCCGTGAATGACAGAGCCAGGAACGACGGCGGCACCCGGGTGAGCCGGGCGCCGTCGGACTTTGTCCGGTCCCGGCAGATCCCGGCCCGGCCCTAGCCGAGGTTGGCGAGCAGCTGACGGGCGGTGGATTCGTCGGTGACGAGTTCGTTGACGAAGCCGCCGCGGATGGCCGCGGCCAGCGGAACCACCTTGGCCGGCCCGGCCGTGACCATCATGCGGCGCCGGATCTTCAACAGGTCATCCAGCGTGATGCCGATGAGCCTGTCGGTCACCTCCGACTTCACCTCGCGGCCTTCGTGGTCAAAGAAGTGCCCGCACAGGTGCGCGGCGGCGCCGGCGGCCTCAAGGTCCGCGAGTGCGCCGGGGGAGACGGGGCTGTAGGTTCCGGTGCCGTCAAAGCGCTGCATGGAGCCCAGGCCGAGCAGGGCCAGGTCGCTGCGGGGGCCCAGCTCAAGCCCGTACGCCACCTCGGGCGATTCGAGCGCCTTGAACCGGGCTGCGGGATCGCGGTAGAGGAAGTTGGCGGGGACCGGGATGAAGTTCCCGCCCAGCTGCTGGCAAATGTGCTCGCCCACGTGGATGCGTTCATCCCCGGAACGGTCCAGCCGGGAAGGGCAGGCCAGCAGGTCGATGACCGTCAGCTCCGCGTGGACGCCGGGGCTCAGCGACTTGGCCACGGACGACAACGTCCGGCTGGCCGCCACGCCCAGCTGCCGCACGCCATCGAGGTGGGTTTGCAGGTACCTGGCCGCCACGTAGCCCAGGCGGTTGTTCTTCTCGTACAGGGAGCGGGGCCGGTCCATGGAGATGACGCAATCGTCAAGGTTGAACGCGGTCCGCAGCGTCGCCTCGAGCTCCGGCATCCGGTCCACGGGCGGGCCGATCCGGATCTGCACCACGCCGCGGCGCTTGGCCTCGGCCAGCAGCCGCGAGACGGTGGCCCGGGACAGGTTTTCCGACGACGCGATCTCCAGCTGGGTGGCACCGGAGACGTGGTAGAGGTGGGCGATCTTTTGCACCAGGTGGTCGTGGCGCATGGCGTGGTCGGTGGACAAAACGGTGCGCCCCTTCCGGTGGTTGTTGATGGTGAGCCTACCCATGATTCTAGAAGATCGAAGCGGTGTTGGCAGGTTGCCGCCCCTTCCTGCCGAAAAGACCTACCAATCGGTGCACATTGTGGGCTAGGGTAACTAATTGTGAGATAGATACCGCAGCCACCCAAGCCGCCCGCAGATCGCGCCGCCGTCCCGCGGCCCGCTGGATCGCGTCCGGACCGCCTGCCAATCCACCATTTATTTAGAAGGCCCTCGTGCGCTCATTTCCCTATTCCGACGCCGGATCTCCCGACCTCCGCTCCCCGTCCCGCTACCTGTGGTGGCTGGCCCGGGCGCAGCGGGCCACCCTCGCCATGGGCATCTTCTACGGCTCCGTCTGGACCTTGTCCCAGGCGTTGATCCCGTACGCCCTGGGCCAGGCCGTGGACCTGGGGATCGTGTCGAAGGACTTCCCCGGCCTGCTCTGGTGGGTTGGCGTGCTGCTGGCCCTGACGGTGGTGCAGGCGGTGGCGTCCACGCTGCGGCACCGCTCGGCGGTCAGCAACTGGATGCAGGCGGCGTACCGGTCCGCGCAGCTCATTGGCCACAAGGTCACCCGCAGTGGCGATGCGCTGCCGCAAAAGTTCTCCACCGGCGAGGTGGTCTCCACCTCCGCCTCGGACGCCATGCGCATCGGCGAAATCTATGACGTGTCCGCCCGGCTGGCGGGCTCCGTGGTGGGCTACCTGGTGGTCTCGGCGCTCGTGTTTGCCTCGTCCTGGCAGCTGGGCCTTGTCGTGTTGCTGGGCGTGCCGTTGTGCGGCGTCATGCTCTTGTTCGTCATCCGGCCGCTGCAGGCCCGGCAAAAGGAGCAGCGCGAGGCGTCCGGAAAGATGACCGCCCTGGGTGCGGACACCGTGGCCGGGCTGCGCGTGCTGCGCGGCATCGGCGGCGAGCACATCTTCGTCCAGCGCTACCGGGAACGGTCCCGGGAAACCCAGCTGGCCGGGAACAAGGTGGCCTATTCGCTGGCCGACCTCGACGCCGCCCAGGTCCTGGTGGTGGGTGCGTTCAGTGTCGCGTTCACCTGGATCGGTGCGCTGCAGGCGTTGAACGGGCAGATCGAGACCGGCCAGCTCGTGGCCCTGTACGGGTACGCCGTTTTCCTGGTGTCCCCGATCCGCACGGCCGCCGACGCCGTCTCCCGCTTCATCCGCGCCAACGTGGGTGCCCGCAGGATCATTGACGTCCTGGCCACGCCGTCGGCCGTGGACGACGACGGCGCCACGGCCACCGCGCCGTCGTCACCGGCCGTCCTGGTGGACACCGCCTCCGGCGCCCTGATTCGCCCCGGCGCCCTGACCGGCGTCGTCTCCGCGGACCCCGCGGCGTCCGCCGATCTGGCCCGGCGCCTGGGCCGCTTCGAGGACGCCGTGCTGCGCGAGGCCACCGTGCGGTGGGGTGGTGCCGCGCTGCACCTGGTGCCGCTGCGCGAGGTGCGGGGCCGCATCGTGGTCTCCGACGCCGAGCCGCAGCTTTTCACCGGAACCCTGCGGGAGGAACTTGATCCCACGGGGCGGCACAGCGACGCCGAGATCATGGACGCCATCGACGTGGCGAGCGCCGACGACGTCTTTGACGGCCTGGAAGACGGGCTCGACGACGAGGTCACCGAAAAGGGCCGCGGCTTCTCCGGCGGCCAGCGCCAACGCCTGGCGCTGGCCCGCGCCGTGCTGACCGAGGCGGAGGTGCTGGTGCTGATCGAGCCCACCAGCGCCGTGGACGCCCACACCGAATCCCGGATTGCCACCGCGTTGCGGCACTCCCGGGCCACGGAAAACAACACCACCGTGGTGGTCACGGTCAGCCCGCTCATGCTGGGCGCCATGGACACAGTGCTGTTTCTGGACGGCGGCGAACTGCGCGCACAGGGCACCCACCATGAACTCATGAAGACGGTGCCGGAATACCGCAGCGTGGTGATTCGCGGCGAGGGCATGGACGGGCACGGCTACGAAGGAAACAAGAACATGAGCAGCGAGGGGCAAAGGTAATGGCCGGACAACAACTTCCCGTGGCGGATTCCGCCCAGGTCAAGGCCGAGGGGCTCCGGCTCATGCGCCAGCACCGGCGCCCGTTGGGCTTCGTGGTGGGGCTGTACGTGCTTGCCGCAGTCGCCGGCCTGGCCGGGCCGTACCTGCTG
The DNA here is from genome assembly GCF_001281315.1 of Arthrobacter sp. ERGS1:01. Lineage (NCBI taxonomy): Bacteria > Bacillati > Actinomycetota > Actinomycetes > Micrococcales > Micrococcaceae > Arthrobacter > Arthrobacter sp. ERGS1:01. The sequence goes on from NZ_CP012477.1 coordinate 374,796, forward strand.
GGCCGCCTCGTCGATGCCATCACCAAGGGCACCTCGCCGGGGTTCGTGGCGGTCGTTGCACTGACCCTGTCCGGTTTCGTGGTGGTCCAGACGCTGCTCTCCCGCTGGGCCCAGCGCACGGGCATGGTGCTCGGCGAGAAGGTCTTCGCCCAGCTGCGCGAGGAATTCATGGAGCAGGTCACCTCGCTGCCGTTGTCCACCGTTGAGAAGGCCGGCACCGGCGACCTCGTTTCCCGCACCACCAACGACGTCGACGCCGTCTCCCACACCGTGCGGTTCGGCGTGCCGCAGGTGCTGGTCTCCGTGGCAACCATCGCGCTGACCGTGGCCGCGGCCGTGTTCACGAGCCCCGTGCTGGCGCTGGCCCTGCTGGTGGGCGCACCGCTGCTGGTCCCCGTGACCCGCTGGTACCTGAAGCGGGCCACCCCCGGATACCTGCGTGAACGGGAGGGCTACGCCGTGCTCAACGGCGCCATCACCGAGACCATCGAGGGTGCCCGGACGGTCGACGCGCTGAGCCTGGGCGCGCACCGCCGTTCCCGCATTGATGCCGCCCTGCGCCGCTGCTTCGAGGCCGAGCGGTACACGTTGAGCCTGCGCACGGTGCTGTTTCCGGCCGCCGAGCTTTCCTTCTGGCTCCCCGTGGCGGCAGTGCTGCTGTGGGGCGGCTGGCTGGCCTCGGAGGGAACCGTCAGCGCCGGCATGGTGGCCACCGTGGCCCTGTACGCCATGCAGCTGATCGACCCCGTGGACACGCTGATCATGTGGATCGACGAGATCCAGGTGGGCGCCTCCTCGCTGGCCCGCATCGTGGGCATCCGCAACGTGGCGACCGACAGGACCGCCACCGACGCCGTCCCCGCCGACGAAACCCTGCTGGTGGACAAGGTTCGCTACGCCTACCGGGAGGGCCATGACGTGCTGCACGGCGTGGACCTGACCCTCGTGCCGGGGGAGCGGCTGGCCATGGTGGGCCCCTCGGGTGCCGGCAAATCCACGCTCGGCCGGCTGATTGCCGGCATCCATCCGCCCACGGGCGGCTCCGTCACGGTGGGCGGGGTCCCGCTGGTGGACCGGCCGCTGGACGAGCTGCACGGCGAAGTGGCGCTGGTTACCCAGGAACACCATGTCTTCGTGGGCACGCTCGCGGACAACCTGCGCCTGGGCAAGTCCGACGCAACGGAGGCCGAGCTGGAAAAGGCCCTGGCCGACGTCGGCTCCCTCGGCTGGGCGCGTGCCCTGCCGCAGGGACTGGCCACCGAGGTGGGGTCCGGGGCGCACACGCTGACCCCCGGCCAGGCCCAGGAGCTGGCGCTGGCCCGGCTGGTGCTGGCCGATCCGCACACGCTGGTGCTGGACGAGGCGACGTCGCTCATCGACCCGGCCGCGGCCCGCGACCTGGAGTACTCGCTCAGCGCCGTGCTGAGCGGGCGCACCGTGGTGGCCATTGCGCACCGGCTGCACACGGCGCACGACGCCGACCGGGTGGCGGTGGTGGAAAAGGGCCGGATCTCCGAGCTGGGCTCCCATGAGGAGTTGCTGGCCCTGGACGGCGCCTACGCCTCGCTGTGGAATTCGTGGCGGCGGGACGAATAGTCCGGCACGGTCCCTACTTCCCGGCGAGAAAGGGGCGTAACGTTCAAGGAGGGGGCAGTTGGGGCCACGGGGCCCCGGCCGGGACAGCACCATTCGCCGAAGGAGATCCCCATGCCTGACAAACAACAGTCACACCAGCATGAACACAAGAAGATGGACAAGGGCCACGCCATCAAGGCCAAGCGGGCGGAGAAGAAGGCCCGGGGTGCCGCGGACGAGTCCGCCGATCCCGTAGCCCACATCAAGAAGCACTAAATCGGATGGTGCCGAGCGTGGACGCCCCGATGCCCGCGCCGCCAAGGTGCATGCATTCGCATGGAATAGCGTGCGGCGCGGGTGCGTTGTGCCGGGCATGAAACGTATTGGCTTTTTGTCCTTCGGGCACTACGGCACGGGCCGCGGCTCACAAACCGCGTCGGCCCGCGACGCCCTCCACCAAGCCGTCGACCTTGCGGTGGCCGCCGAGGAGATCGGCATTGACGGGGCCTTCTTCAGGGTGCACCACTTTGCCCGTCAGCAGGCCGCCCCGTTCCCGCTCATGGCCGCGATTGCCGCCCGGACCAGCCGGATCGAAATCGGCACGGGCGTCATCGACATGCGCTACGAAAACCCTCTGTACATGGCCGAACAAGCCGCGGCGACGGACCTGATCAGCGATGGCCGGCTGCAGATCGGCGTGAGCCGCGGTTCACCCGAACCCGCCCTGAACGGCGCGGCCGACTTTGGCTATTTCCCGGAGGACGGCGAGACCACGGCGGACATGGCCCGGCGGCATACGGCGTCGTTCCGGCACGCAATCAGCGGTGCCGGGGTGGCCGAGCCGGGCGAACATGCCTACATGGGTGGCGAACGGCTGCTGCGCATTGAACCGCAGTCGCCGGGGCTGGCCCAGCGAATCTGGTGGGGCGCCGGCTCCCGGGCCACGGCCGTGTGGGCGGCGCGGCAGGGCATGAACCTGATGAGCTCCACCCTGCTGACCGAGGACACGGGCGTGCCGTTCGACCAGTTGCAAGCCGAACAAATCCAGCTGTTCCGCGACGAATGGGCCGCCGCGGGCCACTCCTTCACCCCGCGCGTCTCCGTCAGCCGCAGCGTCATCCCCATTGTCGATGACACCGACCGCATGTACTTTGGGCTGCGCGCCCAGGCCGACAGCAAGGACCAGGTGGGCATGATCGACGGCCTGCTCTCTCGCTTCGGCAAGAGCTACATGGGCGACCCGGCGGAGATCGCCGCCGAGCTCGCAGCCGATGAAGCCGTGCATGCCGCGGACACGCTCATGCTCACGGTGCCAAACCAGTTGGGAGTTGCCTACAACGCCAAGATGCTCGAGAACATCGCCCAGTACATTGCCCCGGCGATCGGTTGGCAGCCGAACCTCTAAATCCCAGCCCGGTGACTGAGCCTGTCGAGATCCCGGTCAAGGTTGCCGCCGTCGTTCTTCAATGGACGACGGCGGCATTTGCGCGCCTGCGCCGGTGGCGGGTGCTGGGCTTTCCGACCGGGCCGCGGTGCTAAAATCAGCTGAGAGACCACTCAAACTTTTTCGCGATCGCAAGCCAACCGTGGCTGCACAAATCGCACAAGATGGCAGCGAACATCCGCAGCCAACCGCCCACCACTAGAGTCTGGAACCCATGAGAAGAACTGAACGCCGGACCCCGCCCGCCCTAGCAGATGGGGCAATGCGAATTGTCGCCCTCGGCGGCTTGGGGGAAATCGGCCGCAACATGACCGTGTTCGAATACGCCGGCAAGCTGCTGATCGTTGACTGCGGCGTCCTCTTCCCCGAAGAGCACCACCCCGGCGTGGACTTGATCCTGCCCGATTTCTCCTACCTGAAGGACCGCTGGGCGGACGTGGTGGGCCTGGTGCTCACGCACGGCCATGAGGACCACATCGGCGGTGTCCCGTACCTGCTCAAGCACCGCGGCGACATCCCCGTCATCTCCGCCAAGCTGACCCTGGCCTTCCTGAAGACCAAGCTCGACGAGCACCGCATCAAGGGCAAGCTGGTCACCGTCAAGGAAGGCGACCGCCGCAAGTTTGGCCCGTTCGACGTCGAATTCCTCGCCGTCAACCACTCCATCCCGGACGGTTTGGCCGTGGCCATCCGCACGCCGGCCGGCCTGGTGCTGGAAACCGGCGACTTCAAGATGGACCAGTTCCCGCTGGACCGCCGCATCACCGACCTTGCCGGCTTTGCCCGCCTGGGCGAGGAAGGCGTGGACCTGTTCATGCCCGACTCCACCAACGCCGAAGTTCCGGGCTTCCTGGCCGCCGAGGCCGATCTGATCCCGGCCATCGACCAGGTCATGCGCACGGCTCCGCGCCGCGTGGTTGTCTCCAGCTTTGCCAGCCACGTGCACCGCATCCAGCAGATCATCGATTCCGCGCACAAGTACAACCGCAAGATCGCGTTCGTGGGCCGCTCCATGGTCCGCAACATGACCACCGCCCGTGAACTGGGCTACCTGAAGATCCCGCGCGGCATGCTGGTCGATGCCAAGGAACTTGAGCGCATGGCCCCCAACAAGGCCGTGCTCATCTGCACCGGTTCGCAGGGTGAGCCCATGGCCGCACTGGCCCGCATGGCCAACAGCGACCACCAGATCAACCTGACCGAGGGCGACACCGTCCTGCTGGCCAGCTCCCTGGTGCCCGGCAACGAGTCCTCGATCTACCGCCTGATCAACGACCTCACCAAGCAGGGCGCCAACGTCGTCCACAAGGGCAACGCCAAGGTCCACGTCTCCGGCCACGCCAGCGCCGGCGAGCTCGTGTACTGCTACAACCTGGTCCGTCCCAAGAACGTCATGCCGGTGCACGGTGAATACCGCCACCTGAAGGCCAACGCCGAGCTGGCAATCCGCACAGGTGTCGAGCCGAAGAATGCCTTCATCGTCGAGGACGGCACCACGATCGACCTCAAGGACGGCGTTGCCCGGGTGACCGGCAGCGTTCCCGCCGCGTACGTGTACGTGGAGAACATGGTTGCCGGTGCGGCCACGGAGGAGTCCCTGCAGGACCGCATCCGCCTGGCCGAGGACGGCGCCGTCACCGTCCTGCTGATCGTCAACCCGGACAACGGCCACATCGAAGAGGACCCCGAGTACTTCGCAGTGGGCTTCAACCTCACCGAGAAGGATCTGGAGAAGGCCACCGGAATCGTCGAGAAGACCATCTCCGGCCTCCGCGGCGAGAAGACCGGGCACGGCGCCGAAAAGGCCATCGCCGACGCGCTGCTGCGCTGGTCGGACCGTGCGCTGCGCCGCAAGCCGGTGTATACCGTCATCATCGTCGAGGCTTAATCCTCTTTGCCCGTTGAGGGCCCGGATGGTGCCCGCATTCCTTGCCGGATGCGGGCACCATCCGGGCCCTTCGTGTTTGGCCCGCAAAAGCCTTTGGGATTGTGCCATGGTTTTACGGCACGGCTGTGCGGGTAAAGCGTTGCGTGCCCGCGGGCGGCGTGCGGTGGGTGCCGCCGTCGGCCTTCGGAACGACGGCGGGACCCCCGGCAGCCTCGATCGTCGGGGCGGGTCAGTCCTCGCCGCGGAGCTTGTCCATGGCGCGGCGGTCCTTCTTGGTGGGACGGCCGGTGCCGCGGTCGCGCTGGGGGAGTCCGAGCTTGGGCAGCACGGGTTGGGCCGGTGTGTGGTCGGTGAAACAGTGCGACGCCGCCTCGGCGCCGACCCGCTTGTTGATCAGCCGGCGGACCTCCAGGATCCTGTCGTAGCCGGGCTGGCGGACGCGGATGGTGTCGCCGGGAACCACGGTGTGGGCGGCCTTGGCGGGGGCGTCGTTGAGTTTCACATGCCCGGCACGGCAGGCAGCCGTCGCGGCGGAGCGCGTTTTGTAGGCGCGGATGGACCACAGCCACGCATCGATGCGCACCGAGGCGGGCGCGGTCTTCGGAATGCTCATGATGGAACCCACTCTATCCGTGGGGCTCCACGAAAAATGCCACCGTTCCCGCTTTTCGCCACCGGAATACAGGTGGCGAAAAGCGGGAACGGTGGCAGAAACCCTCCCGTTGCTAGGCCTGGTTGCTGAAGGCGGCGTCGAAGGAGAGCTCGGACGGCGCGAAGTTGAACTTCTTCAGCGCCGCCAGGGCCTCGGGGGCGCCCTGCAGGCGGTCCATGCCGGCGTCTTCCCACTCGATCGAGATGGGGCCGTCGTAGCCGATCGCGGTCAGCGCGCGGAAGGATGATTCCCACGGCACGTCGCCGCGTCCGGCGGAGACGAAGTCCCAGCCCCGGCGGGGGTCGCCCCAGGGCAGGTGCGAGCCCATGACCGTGTTGCGGCCCGTCATGCGCAGCTTCGTGTCCTTGCAGTCCACGTGGTAGATCCGGTCCTTGAAGTCCCAGATGAAGGAGACCGGGTCGATGCCCTGCCACATGAAGTGGGAGGGGTCCCAGTTCAGCCCGAACGCCTCGCGGTGGCCGATCGCCTCCAGCGTGCGCACCGTGGTCCAGTAGTCGTAGGCGATCTCGGAAGGGTGCACCTCGTGGGCGAAGCGGACACCGCATTCGTCAAAGGCGTCCAGGATCGGGTTCCAGCGGTCCGCGAAGTCCTGGTAGCCGGCGTCGATCATGGCGGCGGGGACGGGCGGGAACATGGCCACGTACTGCCAGATCGAGGAGCCGGTGAAGCCGACCACGGTCTTCACGCCCAGCGCCTGCGCCAACCGTGCCGTCAGTTTCATTTCCTCCGCCGCCCGCTGGCGCACCCCCTCCGGGTCCCCGTCGCCCCACACCTTGGAGCCAACAATCGCCTGGTGGCGGAAGTCGATCGGGTCATCGCACACGGCCTGGCCCTTGAGGTGGTTGGAGATGGCCCAGACCTTCAGCCCGTACCGCTCCAAAACGGCGAGCTTGCCGGCCACGTAGCCGGGCTCGTCCCAGCGCCACGGGTCCAGGTGGTCGCCCGAACAGGCAATTTCCAGGCCGTCGTAGCCCCAATCGGCGGCCAGCCGGGCCACTTCCTCGAACGGGAGGTCGGCCCACTGGCCGGTGAACAGGGTGTACGGGCGGGTCATGAAAAACTCCTGGCGGGGGTGGCTGACGGGGAGGTGGATGTGGCGGGCTCAAGGGTTTCGGCGGTTTCGGCAGTTTCGACAGGCTCAACCACCGCTGTGGCGGGCCCGGTGGTTTCGACAGGCTCAACCACCGGGAGGGTGGCGCCGCCGGCTGCGGAGGATGCCTCGATGGCGGCCAGCACGCGCTGCACGCCCAGGCCCTCCTCGAACGACGGCGACGGGTTGGTGCCGTTCTCGATATGCAGCAGGAAGTCCCGGATTTGGTGGGTGAAGCTGTGCTCCCAACCAATCACGTGCCCCTGCGGCCACCAGCCTTCAATGTAGGGGTGTTCGGGCTCGGTGACAAGGATGCGCCTAAATCCCTGCACCTGGACGGGTTCGGTGCCGTTGAGGAAGTACAGTTCGTTGGGGTTTTCCAGGTTGAACGTCAGGGATCCGTCGGTGCCGTACACCTCAAGGCGCAGGGCGTTCTTTTGCCCGAGAGCCACGCGGGACACATCCACGTTGGCCACCGCGCCGCCGGCCAGGGACAGCGTGGCCCAGGCGGCGTCGTCTACCGTCACCGGCTCGGGACCCTCCGGTCCGGGACGAGCGGTGACGAAGGTGTGCAGGCGCCCGGAGACGTCCGTAACGGTGTCCCCGAGCAGGAACTGGACCTGGTCGACGGCGTGCGAGGCAATGTCGCCCAAGGCGCCCGAGCCCGCGGTTTCCTTGCGCAGCCGCCAGGTCATGGGTGCTTCCGCATCCACCAGCCAGTCCTGCAGGTAGGAGGCGCGGACCTGCCGGACGGTGCCGAGGCGGCCTTCGGCGATGAGCTCACGGGCCAGGGCCAAGGCCGGAACGCGGCGGTAGTTGAAACCCACCATCGAGCGGACGCCGGCGGCGCGGGCGGTCCGGGCCGCGGCCACCATGGCCTCGGATTCGGCGAGCGTGTTGGCCAGCGGCTTCTCCACGAGGACATGCTTGCCGGCGGCCAGGGCTGCCGTCGCAATCTCCGCGTGGAGCCAGCCGGGGGCGCAGATGTCGACAATGTCGATGTCGTCCCGGGTAATGACCTCCCGCCAATCCGTGGCCGATTCGCTCCAGCCGTACTTGCGCGCGGCCGCGGCGACGGCCGTTGCATCCCGGCCCACCAGGACCTTTTGCTCAAAGTCGGGCACGTCGAAGTGGTTGGCCACCGTGCGCCAGGCATTTGAATGCGCCTGGCCCATGAAGGCATAGCCGATCGCGGCGACGCCCAGCGGGCGGCGGGCGGCGGGGATGTGGGGGGAGGTCATTGCGGGATTCCTAGAGGGTTGCTTCGGTGGGGTTCCAGTCCGAGGGCAGGGCCGGGGACGCCGGCGCCGTGCTTTCGACGGCGACAAACTCGCCGCTGTCCACGGATTCGGCAATCGAGACCATCGCATCGAGCACGTGGTACGCCAGTTCGCCGGGGACCCGGTGCGGGATGCCGGCACGGATGGAGCGGGCCATGTCCAGCACGCCCATGCCGCGCCCGTTGGCGGGGCCCTCCGCCGCAACAGCGGTCCACTCGTCCTCGCCGGCCTTGCAGAACTTGATCTCGCCGTCGAAATTGTTCGGATCCGGCAGCGAGATGGTGCCTTCCGTGCCCGTGATCTCCACGAAACCCATGCGGGATTTGGGGGACTCGAAGCTGAACACGCTGTGCGAGGAAGCCCCGGACTCGAACTGGGCGATCGCGCTCACATGGGTGGGAACCTCGACGTCGAACACCTCGCCGGCCTTGGGACCGGAGCCGATGGTGCGGGTGGGGAAGGCGGTGGAGCCGACGGCGGCCACCTTGGCGATGGGGCCAAAGGTCTGTACGAGGGCGGTGAGGTAGTAGGGGGCCATGTCGAACAGCGGGCCGGCGCCCTGCTGGAACAGGAAGGCCGGGTTCGGGTGCCAAGACTCGGGGCCGGGGGACTGGAACATGGTCAGCGCGGTCAGCGGCGTGCCGATTTTGCCGGCGTCGATGAGGCGCCGGGCCGTCTGCAGGCCCGCACCCAGGAAGGTGTCCGGTGCGCAGCCAAGGCGCATGCCCGCGGCCGCCGCCTCCTTGAGCAGGCCCAGCCCGCTGTCCCGGTCCAGCGAGAACGGCTTTTCCGTCCAGACGTGCTTGCCGGCGCGGACTGCGGCCGTGGCAACCTCCACGTGTGCCGCGGGAATGGTCAGGTTGACCACGATTTCGACGTCGGGGTGGTTCAGCGCCGTGTCGACGCCGCCAAATGCCTCGATGCCGTACTCGGCCGCACGGGCGGCGGCGGCGTCCTCGAAGAGGTCCGCGACCACGAGGACCTTGACGTCCGGGAACGTGGTGAGGTTGTCCAGGTACTGCTTGCTGATGTTGCCGGCGCCAATGACGGCGACGCCCACGGGTCCGCTCTTGCTCATGGGATCAGGCCTTTCCGGCGTTGAGGAACGCCAGGCTCTGGGAGATGCCGTCAAAGATGTCCCCGGCGTAGTCGTCAAACTCGACCACGCCGACTTCGAGGGACTTCGCCGCACCAATGACGTCCCAAATGGGTACCTCGCCCTGTCCGGCGGGAAGCTGGGCCTTCGTGTCGTTGGTCAGCGGGCCGTCCTTGATGTGGATGTACTTCACGCGCTCACCGAGGCTCGTGAGGATGTCGACGGCATTGGCGCCGCCCACGGACACCCAGTAGGTGTCCACTTCCAAGACCAGTTCCGGGTCCAGCAGCGTGTCGAGGTATTCAAGGGCCGTGGCGCCGTTGATGGTGGACTCCAGCTCCCAGGCGTGGTTGTGGTAGCCCACCCGGACGCCGTACTCGGCACCCTTCTTGGCTGCGGCGTTCAGGCCGGCCGCAATCTTCTCGACGTCCTCGGCGCTCTGCCACTGCTCTGCCGGGATGAAGGGATCGATGACGGTGGTGATGCCCAGCTTGTTGGCGGCGGCAAAGATTTCATCCTGGTCGGCGCTCAGCAGCGGCGCATGGCCGGACGGTGCGGCAATGCCGTGCTCGCTCAAGGCCGCGTGCAGGGCGTCGGCCGTGGCCACGAAGTTGTAGGGCTCCACCTTGGTGAAGCCGAGTTCGGCCACGCGGGCAATGGTGCCGGCCAGGTCCTCTTCCAGGGGCTTCCGGACCGTGTAAAGCTGCAGGGAATACGTCATTGGGTTACTCCTGAAGGGTAAGAGCGGGTGTTTACTCAAAGCTAGGGGAACTTATGTCGATCGTCAAGCAAAAGTGTATGAATTATTCCCAACTTGGCGCATTGTGACAGATAGAAGCCCGTGTGTTATTTATAGGGGATGCCAAAGTCACCAATTCAGCCCCCGTCCGCACCCATAGTCGGCGCGGGTTCCGGCACGGGGACGCCGGCGCCGGGACCGGCCCCGGTCGGCACCTCGCGTGCGGGGGATGTCTTCCAGCTGCTGCGCGACGGCCACGCCCGCACACGCGCCGAACTGGCTGACATCACCGGCCTGGCCAGGTCCACCGTGGCGGCGCGCATCGACGCTCTCGCCGCCGCCGGCCTGATCGGCCCGGCAGGTGAGGCGGTCTCCTCAGGGGGGCGGCCGCCGTCGCGCTTCGCCTTCGCACCCACGTCCCGCGTTGTGTTGGCGGTCGACGTCGGCGCAACCCACGTGCTGGTGGGCCTGAGCGATCTGGGTGGCAAGGTCCTGTGTGAACTGCGCGAATCCATCGACATCTCCGCCGGGCCCATTCCCGTGCTCGATGACATCCTGGCCCACTGCGAAGCCCTGCTGGTGCAGGCCGGCCGGCACGAACGCGAGCTGGTGGGCGTGGGGATCGGCCTGCCCGGACCCGTGGAGCACTCCAGCGGCAAGCCGGCCAGCCCGCCCATCATGCCCGGCTGGGACGGCTTTGACGTTCCCGCCTATGTGCAAAAGCGGTTCGCCACCGACGTCCTGGTGGACAATGACGTCAACATCATGGCGCTGGGGGAGCGGGCAATGTATTGGCCGGACGCGCAAAACCTGCTGTTCATCAAGGTGGCCACGGGCATCGGCGCCGGCATCATCAGCGGCGGGCTGCTCCAGCGCGGGGCCGACGGCACTGCCGGGGATATTGGCCATGTGCGGGTGCCGCGCGGCGGGGACGTGCTGTGCCGCTGCGGCAATTTCGGATGCCTCGAAGCCATGGCGTCCGGCCCCGCGGTCGCTGCATCATTGCGGGCCGGCGGCGTTCCGGCAGCCACGGGAGACGACGTGCTGGAACTGGCCCGGCGCGGAAACCTGACCGCCATCGCGGCCATGCGCCAGGCCGGCCGCGACGTCGGCGATGTCCTGGCCGCGTGCGTCAACCTGCTCAACCCCTCCGTCATCGTCATTGGCGGCGGGCTGTCCTCGGCCGGCGAATACCTGCTGGCCGGCGTGCGTGAAATCGTCTACCAGCGCTCCCTGCCGCTGGCCACGGCCCGGCTGCGCATTGTGCAGTCCATGGCCGCGGACAAGGCCGGCGTCTATGGCGCCGCCCGCATGGTCATTGACCACGTCCTGGCCCCGTCCGGGGTGGAGCGCCTGGTGCTGGAGAGCCAGTCCTCGTGACCCAGGCAGGCGCGGATTCCGGCGGCAAGGTCACGATTGCGGGCCTGGCCGGGCGCCTTGGCATGTCCAAGGCGTCGGTCTCCTATGCGCTCAACGGCCAGCCGGGGGTCAGCGACGCGACGCGTGCCCGGGTGCTGGCCCTGGCCGCCGACCTTGGCTGGTACCCCAGTTCAAGCGCCCGGGCCCTCTCGCAGTCCCGCAGCGGGACCGTCGGGATCGTGCTCTCCCGGGAGGCGGAAGATGTTGGGTCCGAGCCGTTCTACATGAACGTGCTGGCCGGCATTGAATCGGTCTTGAGCTCCCATGAAAGCAATCTTCTTTTGCGCATGGTGGCCCCGGGGGTGGGCGCGGGGCGTGACCTGGACGTCTATCTGCGCTGGGCAGGCGAACGCCGCGTGGACGGCGTGATCCTGTTTGACCATTTCCATGACGATCCGCGCCCGCCCCTCCTGGACTCGCTGCGGCTGCCCTATGTACGGCTGGGTGCCCCGGAGGACGCTGCCACCACGGCAAATTCCGGCAACACCACCGTGTCCCAGAGCGTTGACGCCGGCACGCTGGTGGAGGCCCTCCATGACCTGGGGCACCGCCATATCGCCTATGTTTCCGGCCCGTTGGCGCTCACCCACGAGACCGCCCGCAAGGCCGCGATCCTCGGACACGCCCGGAGGCTGGGCATGACCGCCGTGTCCACGCCGTCGGACTACACGGCCGACGACGGCGGCACCGCCACGATCGCCGTCGTCGCGGGGCTGGTGCCGGGGGCCGACGACTTCCCGACGGCCATCATCTTTGGCAACGACCTCATGGCCATGGGCGGCCTGGTTGCGCTCAAGCGGCTGGGCCTGAAGGTCCCGGGCCAGGTGTCGGTGCTGAGTTGGGACGATTCGATCCTGTGCCGCTTCAGTTCCCCGTCGGTGGCCGCCCTGGGCCGGGACACCATGGATCTTGGCCGGCGCTCGGCTGCCCTGCTCCTGGAGATCATCGCCGGCCATGCCCCCGGGAACCGGCTGTCCCCGGCCGGTACGCTGCTGGCACGCGACAGCCTGGGGCCCGCCCCGGCCCGCGGCGTCGCATAACTCCCGGTAAGGGGTTTCCCGGCACCCAATTTCATAACAAGTCGGTAACATCGGCCCATTGCTGAACCGGTTCAGTTAGACTCGTCACATTCAATACCCGTCATTTTGCCCCTGCTATTCGGCGTTTGTTTCCCGCCGGTGACCAGGGGCTCTCGGCATTGCCCTCCAGTGAAATTTGATCTGTTGGCGATACGTAAATAAGTCGAAAAATACTTACAGACTTTTGATTGACGTTCGTCATAAGTTCGCCTAGGTTTGGTTTCACGTCGAGGTTCGGGATTGCCCGAACGCCACAAGACAGCACAATTCGGGTAGTTCATACCAACGACAAGGAAGTCACCGAAGTGAAAATTCGTACTTTTGCAGCAGCGGCGGCAATAGCGGCCTTAGCTCTCACGGCCACCGGCTGCGGCGGATCCAACGCAGGCTCCGGTTCAACCGACGGCGGCGGCAAGACACTCACCTACTGGGCCAGCAACCAGGGCACCAGCCTGGACAACGACAAGGCGGTGCTCACGCCGCTGCTGACCAAGTTCCAGGAGGAGACCGGCATCAAGGTCAACCTCGAGGTCATCGGCTGGAACGATCTGCAGACCCGCATCCAAACCGCCGTCACCTCCGGCCAGGCGCCGGACGTGCTGAACATCGGCAACACCTGGGCGGCCTCGCTGCAATCCACGGGCGCCTTCATGCCGTTCGATTCGGCAGCCTTTGATGCGATTGGCGGCAAGGACAAGTTCGTCAAGACTGCCATGGACACCGGCGGTGTAGCCGGCCAGGATCCCACCTCCGTCCCGCTGTACGGCCTGGCCTATGGCCTGTACTACAACAAGGCCATGTTCAAGGACGCCGGACTGACCCCGCCCACCACCTGGGAGGAAATGGCCGCCGACGCGAAGAAGCTCACCACGGGCGGCAAGTACGGATTCTCGCTGGCCGCGGGCAGCTACACGGAAAACTCCCACTTCGCCTTCATCAACGCCGCCCAGAACGGCGCCGACTTCTTCGACGCCGCCGGCAAGCCCACCTTCACCTCCGACGGCATCGTCGACGGGATCTCCCGCTACCTTGACCTGATGCAAAGCGACAAGGCCGTCAACCCGTCCAACGCCCAGTACGACAACGCCACCCAGGCCATCAACGACTTCGCCAACGGCAAGTCCGCGATGGTGCTCAGCCAGAACAACGCCGACAGCTCCATCGCCTCCCAGGGCATGAAGAACAGCGACTACGGCGTGGTGGCCTTCCCCGCCCCGAGCGGCGGCAAGCAGATCGCCACCATGGTGGCCGGCATCAACATGTCCATCTTCAAGAACACGAAGAACAAGGACGCCGCCCTCCAGTTCGTGAAGTTCATGACCAGCGAAGCCACCCAGGCAACCCTGGACAAGCCCTTCGCCGCACTCCCCGTGCTGGCCGGAGTCAACCCCAGCTTCACCGACAACACCGAAGAAGCCAAGACCTTCGCCGACATCTACGCCAACAAGTCCAAGCCGCTGCCGCTCGTGGCCGCCGAGGACCAGTTTGAAAGCACCGTCGGCAAGGCCATGAACCAGATGTTCGCCACGATCGCCTCCGGCGGCACCGTCTCCAAGGCCGACGTCAAGGCCGCACTCACCACCGCCCAGCAGGAAGTAGAAGCAGCGGGCTAGTCCCCACGCCCTCCCCACGCGAATCCGCTGGCGCGGCTTCGCGTGGGGCCCCTCGGGCGCGTGGGCCCAACAACCGGATCCCACCATCTGCCCACTTCATACTTCATGTCTTCCCAGAAAGGTGAGTGTCCGCAGTGTCTGCAACCACCGCCACAAAGAAGTCCGGCCCCCCGGCAGGCGCATCCGGGGAAAAACCCCGCAAGGTTCGCCGCGCAGGGTGGTGGCTGCCCTACGCGCTCCTCGCCCCGGCCGTCGTCTTCGAACTAGTCATCCACGTCATCCCCATGGCCACCGGCATCTGGATGAGCTTCCTCAAGCTCACCAAAATGTTCATCGCCAACTGGGGCAACGCACCGTTTGTCGGCTTAAAGAACTACCAAATCGCCCTCGATTTCAACTCAGCCGTGGGCGGCGGGCTGCTAAAGTCCTTTGCCATCACCGCCGCGTTCACCATCCTCGTGGTGGGCATTTCCTGGGGACTCGGCATGGCCGCCGCCGTCGCCCTGCAAAAGACGTTCCGCGGCCGGGCCATCTTCCGCACCCTGTTCCTGATTCCGTACGCCCTGCCCATGTACGCCGGCGTCATCGCCTGGAAGTTCATGCTGCAAAAGGACACCGGCGCCCTCAACCACCTGCTCTATGACAATCTCGGAATGCCCGGGGACAAGCCGTTCTGGCTGATCGGCGACAACGCGTTCGCCTCCGTGGTCATCGTGGCCATCTGGCGCCTGTGGCCCTTCGCGTTCCTGATGCTGATGGCCGGCCTGCAGTCCATTCCCACCGACGTCTACGAGGCCTCGGCCGTGGACGGCGCCAAGCCGATGCGCCAGTGGTGGGCCATCACGCTGCCCATGCTGCGCCCCGTCAACATGGTGCTGGTGCTCGTCATGTTCCTGTGGACCTTCAACGACTTCAACACCCCGTTCGTCTTGTTCGGCGGCTCCCAACCCCCGGCCGGCGACCTGATCTCCTTCCATATCTATAACGCGTCGTTCCTGACCTGGAACTTTGGCTCCGGCGCGGCCATGTCCGTGCTCCTGCTGTTGTTCCTGTTGGTGGTCAGCGGCATCTACCTTCTCGTCATGAACCGGAGGAACCGCCGTGCATGAAACCAAGGGCACCAAACTCTTCAGGATCATCACCATCACCGTCCTGAGCATCTTCACCATCATCCCCGTTTACGTCATGGTGATTTCCGGCATGAAACCGCTCAAGGACGTGCAGGGGGCGTTCTCCTGGTGGCCCAGCACGCTGACGATCCAGCCGTACATCGACATGTGGAAGACCGTGCCGCTGGCCAGCTACTTCGTCAACTCGGTCGTTGTGTCCGGCGTGGCCACCGTGCTCTCGCTGATCATCGCGATCTTCGCCTCCTACGCGATCTCCCGTTACAGCTTCCGCGGCCGCGCGCTGTTCTCCACCACGGTGCTCTCAACACAGATGCTCCCGGGCGTCTTGTTCCTGCTGCCCTTGTTCCTGATCTTCGTGAACATCAACACGAACTTCGGCGTCCAGCTCGTGGGAACCCGGCTCGGCCTGATCATCACGTACCTGACGTTCTCGCTGCCGTTCTCCATCTGGATGCTGGCCGGCTACTTCGACGGCATCCCGCGGGAACTCGACGAGGCCGCGAAGGTGGACGGTTGCGGTCCCATGCGCGCCCTGATCCGGGTGATCCTGCCCGCCGCCCGTCCCGGCCTGGTCGCCGTCGCGATCTACAGTTTCATGACCAGTTGGGGCGAGGTCTTGTTCGCCTCCGTCATGACGACGGACGCCAACCGCACCCTGGCCGTTGGTTTGCAGCTGTACTCGACGCAAACCAACGTGTACTGGAACCAGATCATGGCCGCCTCCGTGGTGGTCAGCATCCCCATCGTGATCGGCTTCCTGCTCCTGCAAAAGAACTTCGTAGCGGGGCTGACCGCCGGCGCCGTGAAGTAACCAGCTGAAGTAACAACGTGAAGTAACGACTCGAACGATGCCCGCTTTTGCCGTAGTCACGGCAAAAGTGGGCATCATTGTTTCGTTTGTAAGTCGGGAGATGCGGAAGGTCGCATGAACATTCGATGTGAAAATATGACAACTTTTGATTGACCGCGATCAGAAGCTCCACTAGGTTTTAAGTGCCGGTGGAAATCTTCCTCCGCCCGAAAATCCTCCCCGTTCACGACAAGATAAAGGTGTCCTCGTTGACCACTCCACTGATCCCTGCCCCGACAACCCTGAAAGTCGGCGTGGTGGGCGTCGGCTGGGCCGGCCAGCAACACATCAAGGCCTTTAGCAACGTCGACGGCGTCGAAGTGGTGGCCGTGGCCGGCATGGAGGCCGGGCTTTTGGCGCAGCTGCAAACCGAGTTCGGCATTCCGCACGGCTTTGCCCGGTGGGAGGAGCTGCTTGAACTGGAGGGCTTGGATGCCGTCAGCGTGGCGGTTCCCACCTTCCTGCACGCGCCCATCACGATTGCCGCCCTGGGACGCGGGCTGCATGTACTGAGCGAAAAGCCGCTGGCCCGCAACGGCGAGGAAGGCGCGGCCATGGTCGCCGCCGCCCGCGAGGCCGGCCGCGTACTGGATGTGGTCTTCAACCACCGCCGCCGCGGGGACGTCAAGAAGCTCAAGGCCATCATCGACGACGGCGAATTGGGCCGCCCCTACTACGCCAAGGCGTCCTGGCTGCGCCGGCGCGGCATCCCCACGCTGGGCAGCTGGTTCACCAATCCGGAGCTGGCCGGCGGCGGACCCCTTGCCGACATTGGCGTGCACGTCCTGGACTATGCGCTGCACCTTTTGGGTGAACCCAAGGTCGTCTCGGTCTCGGCGTCCACCTACTCCGAACTGGGCACCCAGGGCCGCGGCGGCGATGCCAACTACATTGCGGCCGCGTCCAACCACAAGTTTGAAGTGGAGGACTTTGCCTCCGCCTTCATCCGGCTCGAAGGCGGCGTCACCCTGGTGGTGGAGGCCGGCTGGGCCAGCTACCGCGATCCCGCCGACCTCATGGACTTCCGGGTGTACGGGACCGAAGGCGGCGCAGAATTGCGGGCAGCGCATTCGCACCAGATTTCCGATTCGGGCCTGCGCGTCTTCACCGACAAGGGCCAGGCCAACGCCGACTACCTTGCCGAACCACTGGAGGACGGCAACCACCAGGCCGTGGTGGACGAATTCGTGGCGGCCGTGCGCGGCGGCGAGGACGTCTGGGGCCGCTACGACGGCTCCGTGGCCCTGAGCCGGGCCCTGATCATTGACGCATGCTACAAATCCGCCCTCGAACAGCGCGAAGTGAGGCTCTGACCATGGCTGAAAAGCTGAACATCCTGGTGTGGAACGAAGGCGTCCATGAGCTCAGGAACGAACCGGCCACGATCGGTGACATGTACCCGAACGGCATGCACGGCGCCATCGCCGAGGCCTTGGGCGCCCACCACCCGGACGCCACCATCTCCACGGCCACGCTGGCCGATCCGGAGCACGGCCTGAGCGAGGAAACACTGGCCAACACCGACGTCCTGCTGTGGTGGGGGCACATCGCGCACGACGACGTCGCCGATGAAGTGGTGGAGCGGGTGCAGCGCCACGTCCTGGGCGGCATGGGCCTGGTGGCGCTCCACTCGGCGCACTTCGCCAAGATCTTCACGAAGCTGCTGGGCACCACGTGCTCGTTGAAGTGGCGCAATGAGGGAGAACGCGAGCTGGTGTGGACGGTCAAGCCGTCGCACCCCATCGCGGCCGGCGTCGAAAGCCCCATCGTCATCCCCGAACAGGAGATGTACGGGGAGCTCTTCGACATTCCGGAACCCGACGACCTGATCTTCATCAGCTCTTTTGCCGGGGGAGAGGTGTTCCGCTCCGGCGTGACGTTCTCGCGTGGGAAGGGCCGGATCTTCTACTTCAGCCCCGGCGACCAGGAGTACCCCGTGTACCACCACCCGCAGGTGCAGCGCGTGCTCGCCAACGGGGTGGGCTGGGTGGCCCAGCCCGGCCGGCACCGCGCCCAGCCCGTGGTGACGAACCCGGCCCGGGAATACTTCCCCAACTAGAAGAACGGCGGGCACATGGCACGGCAGTTGCGGGACGGCCAGCGGGCCGAACTTTGGGTGATAGATGTGGACACAGCGGCGGCAACACTCCGGCTTAGCAGTGACACGCTGCTCTTCGAGGCGCCCAATTGGAGCCCGGACGGCGCTTCGTTGGTCCTCAACGGGGACGGCCGGCTGTTCCGCCTGGGCGTCGACGACGGCGATCTCGAGGAGATTGCCCTGGGTGGAGCCGGGGAGATCAACAATGACCACGTGATCAGCCCCGACGGGCGCACCGCCTACGTTTCCAGCGAGGACGGGCACATCCATGCCGTGCCCCTCGGCGGCTCGCTGGGCGACAGCTCCCAGGACGACGGCGGCGCCCGGCGCGTCACGAACGACCACGGCGGCGGATTCCGGCACTATCTGCACGGGGTCTCCCCGGACGGGCAGCTGCTGGCCTACATCGGGCTGTCCGTCGACGGTGCCGGGATGGTGCGGACCAACGTCCACACCATCCCGGCCGCCGGCGGTCCCGATGCCCAACTCACGGACGATTCTTTCCCCGACGACGGTGCCGAGTTTTCCCCCGACGGGCAGTGGATCTACTTCAACTCCGAACGCGGCTCCGCGGAACCGGGTCACGCACAGCTTTTTTGCCTGCCGGCCGGTGGCGGAACCCTCGAACAACTGACCTTCGACGAGCGGGTGAACTGGTTCCCGCACCCCTCACCGGACGGAACCCGGATTGCCTACGTCAGCTTCCCGCCGGGCACGCTGGGGCACCCGGCGGACGTCGACGTCGTCGTGCGTGTGCTGGAGGCGGACGGGACCGTGCGGGATTTGGCCCACGTGTTTGGCGGCCAGGGCACCATGAACGTCCCCAGCTGGGACCCGACCGGGCGCCGGATTGCGATTGTCGCCTACCCTCTCCAAACGCTCCCGCCACTCGAAAGCTCGTGACGGGCCCTCGCGCTTGAACTGCTCCCCGAAAGTTGGACTGATTAATTCGGTTCCTTACTTTCGGGGAGTTTTTTATGGATTCGCGGAGTTCGTTGAGTGCTCGGCAGCGGGTTGCTGCCATAGGGTTGTTCGAGGAAGGCTTCGGCTATGGTGCGGTTTCTTCTCGGCTGCAGGTCAGCAGGGATGCCTGTAAGCGCTTGGAGCAACGTTTCAAGATTTGGGGTAGGGCCGCTTTGGATAGACGACCGGCTGTGCCAGCGTATTCATTTGAGTTCAAGATCAAGGTGGTTCGTCAGTTCCTCGCTGCTGAAGCAACATCGACGGAACTGGCCCAGTTGTATCACTTGAGTTCGCCGAAACTCGTTCAAAGCTGGGTTCGGCGGTATCGCCAGGACGGTGAGGACGCTCTCAAGCCCCGGCCGAGGGGCCGCCCACACACCGCCGTGGACCAATTGCCTACCGAGGTTAGCGAGCTTGAGAAGCTGCGCCTTGAGAACCAGCGGTTGCAGGCCGAGAATGCCTACCTAAAAAAAGTACGGGCCCTGAGGAACCAACCACCGCGTTGAAGGTTAGCGCCGTGATCGCCCTCAGGGCCTCTCACCCCTTGCCCCTGCTCCTGGCCGCGGCCGGGCTGCCCCGCTCTACGTTCTTCCACCGCCAGGCCGCGCTCACGGCCCCTGACCGGCACGCAGAACTCCGTGCCCGGATCCACGAGGTCTTCACCGAGGCCAAGGGCCGCTACGGGCACCGACGCATCCATGCGTTCCTGCGCCGCCAGGGATGGCAGGTGGCGAAGAAGACCGTGTTAAAGCTGATGCGCGCCGAGAATCTGGTCTGCAAGGTCCGCAGCAGTCGCCGCAGGTATTCCTCCTACAAGGGCCAGGTCGGCAAGATCGCTGAAAACCTACTCAAGCGCCAGTTCGTCACCGCGGCACCGAACCTGACGTGGGTGACCGATGTGACCGAGTTCAAGGTCGCGGACCGCAAGGTCTACCTCTCCCCGGTCATGGACCTGTTCGACCGCTCCGTGGTCTCCTTCGCGGTCTCCGAGTCGCCCAACACGGCCTTCACCAACCGATCGCTCAGCGAGGCGATCAGCACTCTGGGACCGGGTGAGGCACCAATGGTGCACTCGGACCAAGGATTCCAGTACCAACACGCCAGCTGGCAGAAGCTGCTCAGCAACGCCGGCATGACCCAATCGATGTCCCGCAAGGGCAATTGCCTGGATAACTCAGTGATGGAGAACTTCTTCGGACACTTAAAAGAAGAGATGTTCCACCACCAAGAACACACCAGCCCCGAAAGCTTCATCACTGAACTCGAGGACTACATCCGCTGGTACAACAAAGACCGCATCTCGTTAACACTCGAGTGCCTGAGCCCGATGGAATACCGGGCCCAGGCACTCGCTACCTAGACTCTTATTTACCAAGTCCAACATTCGGGGACCAGTTCACGCTGGTGGGTCCCTAGGGTATGGCTCCGAGGGTGATGGTGGTGGAGGCGCCGACACCGTCGCGGACGTAGCTAACCGTCACCTTGTCCCCGGCTTTGCGGGCCAGGGTGATTGTGGCGAGCACTCCAGTGTCTGCCGCCGGCGCTCCGTCGAGATGTGTGATGACGTCGCCTGCGCGCAGCCCGGCCGCTGCCGCGGGACCGCCCGGAGCCACCGATTGCAGGTACAGCCCGTTCTCGACACCGAACCGGGCGGCCGCGCTGGGCGGCAGCGGGGCGGCGGCTAGCCCAAAGTACGGGTAGGCGACCTTGCCGGTGTCGATGAGCTGGCCGGCGATGCGGGCCGCCAGGTTAATGGGCACCGCAAAGCCGATGCCAACGCTGCCGCCGCCGGCCGCGCCACCGTCAGTTGGCACGGTGGCTATGGCGGTGTTGATGCCCACCAGTTTGCCCGCGCAGTTGACCAGGGCGCCGCCGGAATTGCCGGGGTTGATGGAGGCATCGGTTTGGATGGCGCCGACCAGCGTGGCTGTTGCGCCGTTGTCGCTGGGAACGGGAACATTACGGCCCAGGGCGCTGACAATGCCACCGGTGACGGTGCTGGAAAGGCCCAATGGAGCGCCGAGCGCCACCACGGGCTGGCCCACCAAAACGGCGGTGGAATCGCCCAGGGCGATACTGGGCAGCGGCTTGGGGGCGGTCACCTTCAGGACGGCAAGATCGGACTTCGGGTCGCGCCCCACCAGCTGGGCGGTGGCGCTGTGGCCGTCACTGAACACCACGTCGATCTGCCCGCCGTTGGCCGCGGCCGAGATGACGTGGTTGTTCGTCAGGATATGCCCGTCCGGGCGCAGGATGACCCCGCTGCCAACCCCGCTCGCCGGCCCGTTTTGGATGGACACGGTCACGATCGTGGGTAACACGGTGGCGGCGACCTGAACGGCGTCGCACGTCCCCGACGCCGCTGCCGCGGGAGCGTTCGAGCGGGTCAGCTGCCCTCCGGCCACCCCTCCCGCCGCCCCGGCCACGAGGGCCAGCGCTGCAGCGCCCGAGACGAGCGATGCCGTCCGGTGCCGCTTGAACCATGGGGCTGGCTGGGGGGTGACCATGGGCAGGCTCCGATCAGAAAAGCCGCGGATAGTGGCTATTCCACCATGCTACGACACTCGCCGCCAGTGCCCGGAGGCGGCTAGATGGCGCAGCCGTCGGGGCCGCACACCTCGGCGTCGGAGCCGCCCGTGCTGACCATGGTCAGCGGGTTGGCTTCCTTCCACGCCTCCTCGAGGGCCTGCGTGAACAGTTCGGCCGGCTGGGCGCCGGAGATGCCGTACTTGCGGTCGATGACGAAGAACGGTACGCCGCTCACGCCCAACGCGCGGGCCTCGGCGAAGTCGTTGCGGACGTCGTCGGCGTACTTGTCGGTGTCGAGGGCCTCGTTGATTTCAGCGGCATCCAGGCCGGCCGTTGCGCCAACGCGCACCAGGAACTCGCGGCTGCCAATGTCCTCGCCGTGCTCAAAGTGGGCGGACAGCAGGGCTTCCTTGATGACGTCGCCCTTCCCGTGGGCGGCGGCCAGGTGCAGCAGCTGGTGGGCGTTGAAGCTGTTGGCGACCACGACGTCGTCGAACTTGTAGTCCAGGCCCTCGCCCTTGGCCTGCTCGGTGACGTGGGTGAACATGCCGGCGACCTGCGCCGGGTCCATGCCCTTGCGCTCGCTGAGGTAGCTCAGCTCGGTGCCGTCGTAGTGCTCGGGGATGGTGGGGTCCAGCTGGTAGCTGCGCCACTGCACGTCCACGGAGTCCTTGTGCGGGAACGCGTTCAGGGCGGTTTCAAAACGGCGCTTGCCAATGTAGCACCAGGGGCAGGCCACATCGGACCAGATCTCAATCTTCATACTGGCGGCAACGGATGCCATTCGCGGATTATTCCGTGGTGTGCGGGAGGTCTCGCTCCCCAGCCGCTCCCACTGCTCGCAAGCTCGCAGCGGGTCCCTCGCGGCCGTGGCCCCAGGCTCGACCACCAGTGATCGAGCTTGTCGAGATTGAACTAAGGCTGGTCCACCGGGACCCGGATCTCGGGCCTGCAGTGGCGTCGCGTCCGGTGGAACCAGCCAAACTTAGGCGGCGGCCAGTTCGCGCGCCCTGCCGGTGGCCCGTTCGGGCGTCTCGTGCAGGTAGTTCGTGTAGGCCGTGAGCGTCAGGAAAGGCGGGAATTCCTCGCCGAGGGCCACCGTCTCGAAGATCTCCAGGGCGTCGTCGAACCTGTCGCCATCGAAGCGGGGCAGCCTGCCGAACTCCTCCGCCAGCATTTCGGTGACCCAGTCGAAGGTGATGAGTTCGCCTTGGTCGGTGATGGCCTGGCTGTGGATCCACTGCCAGATCTGCGAGCGGGAGATTTCCGCGGTGGCGGCGTCCTCCATGAGGTTGTTCAGGGCGACGGCGCCGTGGCCGCGCAGCCAGGACTCGATGTACTGGATGCCCACCCAGATGTTGTCGCGGATGCCCGCTTCGGTGATCCGGCCTTCCGTGCCGGCAATGTTCAGCAGGGCCCTGTCGTCGGGTTCGACGTCCTCGCGCAGCCGGTTGAGCTGGTTCGGGTTCCAGCCCAGGACGGCGTCGAAGACCTCCATGGCGACGGGGACCAGGTCCGGGTGCGCCACCCAGGAGCCGTCAAAGCCGTCGTCGGCCTCCCGGGTTTTGTCCGCCCGGACCTTGGCCATCGCGTTGGCATTGGCCTCCGGATCCCGGCGGTTGGGCACGAACGCGGCCATGCCGCCAATGGCCATGGCGCCGCGGCGGTGGCAGGCGCGCACCAGCTGTTCGGTGTAGGCGCGCATGAACGGTGCCGTCATGGTGATCTGGTTGCGGTCCGGGAGCACAAAGCGCGGGCCCCGGGTGCGGAAGTTCTTGATTACGGAGAACAGGTAGTCCCAGCGGCCGGCGTTCAGGCCCGCGGCATGGTCGCGCAGTTCGTAGAGGATCTCCTCCATTTCAAAGGCGGCCGTGATGGTTTCGATCAGGACTGTGGCACGGATGGTGCCCTGCGGGATGCCGAGCAGGTCCTGGGCTTGGATGAAAATGTCGTTCCAGAGGCGGGCCTCGAGGTGGTTTTCGATCTTCGGCAGGTAGAAGTAGGGTCCCTTGCCCTGGGCGATCAGCCGGCGGGCGTTGTGGAAGAAGAACAGGCCGAAGTCGACCACTCCGCCGGCCATCGGCTTGCCGTTGATGAGCAGGTGCTTTTCCGGCAGGTGCCAGCCGCGCGGGCGGACCACGATGGTGGGCAGATCCTCCGCGGGAGCCAGGCGGTATTCCTTGCCTTCGGCGCTCGTGAAGTCGATGCGGCGTTCCAGGGCGTCGATGAGGTTCAGCTGCCCGCGGATCACATTGCCCCAGGTGGGTGTGGAGGCGTCTTCCATGTCGGCCAGCCAGACCTTGGCGCCGGAGTTCAGTGCGTTGATGGTCATCTTCGCATCGACCGGGCCGGTGATTTCCACGCGGCGGTCCTCCAGCCCGGGCGCCGGCGGGGCCACCCGCCAGTTGGGGTCCTCCCGGATGGGGGAGGTGTGGCTGAGGAAGCGGGGGTCGCTGCCGCTGAGGATCTGGCGGCGGCGCGTGTGGCGGGCGGCCAGCAGGTCATGGCGGCGCGCCGTCGTCGTGCGGTTCAGGGCTGCGATGAAATCCAGGGCCTCGGGGGTGAGGATTTCCTCCTGGCGGGGGATGGGCTGCGCGTTCAAGGTGATGCCGTTGATGCTGATGGGTGAGTTCATGGGAATCGCTCCAGGTCTGGGCGGCCTGTGTTGCAGTTGTTGGACGAAAAGGGCCCGAATCGGCGGATTTTGGTCCAACAACTGCAACACAGACGGGGGGAAAGGTTAGTGGAACTGCTGGGCCTCGGTGGAGCCTGCCAATGCGAGGGTGCCGCTGTTTGGGTTCAGCGCGCTCGCCACCAGGTCGAAGTAGCCTGTGCCCACTTCGCGCTGGTGCTTGGTTGCGGTGTAGCCGCGTTCTTCAGCGCCAAATTCGCGCTCCTGCAGTTCGACGTAGGCGCTCATCCCGTCCCGGGCGTAACCGTGGGCGAGGTCAAACATCGAGTAGTTCAGGGCATGGAAGCCAGCCAGGGTGATGAACTGGAACTTGAAGCCCATGGCGCCGAGTTCACGTTGGAACTTGGCGATCGTGGCGTCGTCCAAATGCTTTTTCCAGTTGAACGACGGCGAACAGTTGTAGGCCAGCATCTGGTCGGGGAACTGCGCGCGGATGCCGTCGGCAAACTTCTTCGCGTGTTCTAGGTCCGGGGTGCCGGTTTCCATCCAGATGAGGTCGGCATACGGAGCGTACGCCAGGCCGCGGGCAATGCACGGTTCGATCCCGTTGCGCACATTGTAGAAACCTTCCGCGGTGCGCTCTCCTGTGATGAAAGGCTTGTCGCGGTCGTCAACGTCGGAGGTGATCAGGGTGGCGGCCTCGGCGTCCGTACGGGCAACAATAACAGAGGGGACGCCGGCGACGTCGGCCGCGAGCCGTGCGGCGTTCAGCGTGCGGACATGCTGGGCCGTGGGGATCAAGACCTTCCCGCCGAGGTGGCCGCACTTCTTCTCGCTGGCCAGCTGGTCCTCCCAGTGCACGCCGGCCGCGCCGGCGCCGATCATGGACTTCATGAGCTCGTAGGCGTTCAGCGGCCCGCCAAAGCCGGCCTCGGCGTCGGCCACGATTGGTACCAGCCAGTCCTCCACGGATTGCTTGCCTTCGGAGAATTCGATCTGGTCCGCCCGCAGCAGTGCGTTGTTGATGCGCCGGACCACTGTGGGTACCGAGTTGACGGGGTACAGGGACTGATCGGGATAGGTGTTGCCGGAGGTGTTGGCGTCGGCGGCAACCTGCCAGCCGGAGAGGTAGATGGCCTTCAGCCCGGCCTTGACTTGCTGCACGGCCTGGTTGCCGGTCAGCGCGCCGAGTGCGTTCGTGTAGCCCTCGGGGCCGGCGTTGCGCAGCTGGTCCCAGAGCTTTTCGGAGCCGCGGCGGGCCAGGGTTTGTTCCTCCATGACCCGGCCGCGGAGCTTCACGACATCACCGGCCGAGTAGCTGCGTTCGGTGCCGTCCCAGCGGGGGTTGGCGGCCCATTCAAGTTCGAGGGCGGCCGCGGCGTCAACGTTGTTCTGCTCCGGCGTCGTTGCGGGTTCAAATGCTTCAGTCATGGTGGTCGCTCCTTTGCGTACAATCCGTGTTCCTTCTTCGTGATTTCAACTATTCAGGTGTTCCCAAGGGCTTTCTAGAGGTAAATGCTGGAAAGATTTGCACTTCTTCGCGTATGGTCAAGAAATGAACAATGTGGGCTGGAACCTCAACGATGCGGCGCCCGACGACGATGGCACCGGAAGCGACGACGCCGGCGTTGACCTGATCGCGCTGGGCCGCCGCGTGCGGCACCTGCGCAAGAAGTTGGGCATGACCCTTGACGATCTTGGCGCGGCCGCCGGAACCGCGCCTTCCCAGTTGTCGCTCATCGAAAACGGCAAACGGGAGCCCAAGCTGACGCTTCTGCAGCGCCTGGCCGGGGCACTCGGCGTCGGGCTTGACCAACTCCTGGGAGCCGAGCCGCCCAGCCGGCGCGCGGCCCTGGAAATTGAACTGGAAAAGGCACAGCGCGGCCCCCTGTACCAGTCGCTCGGTTTGCCGAAAGTCCGCGTCAGTTCGCGGCTTTCCATGGAGGTGCTCGAGTCCCTGGTGGGGTTGCAGCACGAGCTGGAGCGGCGGCTGGATGAACAGTCGGCAACGCCCGAGGAGGCGCGCCGGGCCAACAACGAGATCCGGCTCGAGATGCGCGCCCGCAACAACTACTATCCGGAGATTGAGCGGCAGGCGCAGGACCTCCTCGCCGCGGTGGGGCATGACCGCGGGCCGTTGTCGCACCATGTGGCGGCGGACATCGCCGAACACCTCGGTTTTGACCTGCACTACGTGGGGGATCTGCCGCATTCCACGCGCTCCGTGACGGATTTGAAGAATCACCGAATTTATCTCACGCAGGGCCAGCGCTCCGACCACGACCCCCGTTCGGTGCTGCTGCAGGCACTGGGGCACTACGTGCTGGGCCACAAGACGCCGCGCAACTATGCGGATTTCCTGCGCCAACGCGTGTACACGAACTACTTTGCGGCGTCGCTGCTCATGCCGGAGCGGGCCACGGTGGACTTCCTGAAGGAGGCCAAGGCCGCCAAGGAGCTGGCCATCGAGGACATCCGCGACGCCTTCGCCGTGTCCTATGAGACCGCCGCGCACCGTTTCACCAACCTCGCCACGGAGCATCTGGGCATCACCACGCACTTCCAAAAGGTGCACGAATCCGGAATCATCCACAAGGCCTACGAGAACGACGGCGTGAACTTCCCCGCCGACCACACCGGCGCCATAGAGGGCCAGGCTGTCTGCCGGTTCTGGACCTCACGCGCCGTCTTCGACGTGCCGGATAAGTTCCGGGCGTTCAACCAGTACACGGACACGGCCGTGGGCACATACTGGTGCACGGCCCGGACCGAGCGGCATTCCTCGGGGGAGTACTCGCTGAGCATCGGCGTGCCCTATGCGCACGTGAAGTGGTTCCGCGGCCGGGACACCACGGAGCGCTCGCAGTCCCGCTGCCCGGATCCGGCGTGCTGCCGCCGGCCGCCTTCGGAACTGTCCGCCGAGTGGGCCGGCAACGCCTGGCCGTCCACCCGCGCCAACTCGCACCTGTTGGCCGCGATGCCGCAGGGGGCGTTCCCCGGCGTGGACGAGACCGAGGTCTACAAGTTCCTGGCCGCGCACGCAGACCGGTGACGTCCTTCCAGGGCCGGCGCTTACCTTGATGGCCGGCGCCGGCCGCGCCTGCCGGACCCGCAATTGTTGCCCGACGTTCATGTGGGGGCCACTCGCCCGCACCGCGGTGTGCGTAGCGTGAAAGGTGTCCGGCAGCACCAGCAGTTTCCAGCAGTGAGGATCAATCGTGACCACGAATCAGTATCCCGTCGTTTTGACCGTGGACGGCACCGAGGCCAGTAACGAGGCAATTGTCGATGCAAACGTTTCGGCCGTGAACTCCATGTTCGCGGCCCTGCTCAACGCCGAGGAAATCGCACCCAACGCCCTCCGCGCCTACTTCGTCGACTTCTACCTGACCCAGGCGCTCGACGGCGGATTCGCCCAGTATGTCTTCATGTCCCCGGACCGTGCCGAACTGGACACCTACATCCGCGACGGCCTCGAAGGCATGGGTGCCGCCAAGCACCTGGAACTCTTCAACCGCACCGCGGAACTCTTCGACTCGCTGTCCGACGACGACGCCCAGGCGTACCTGGATGGGGACCCCGAGGAGGTCGACGTCGTCCGGAGCGGGGGCGTGAAGTCCATGGACCTGCTCGATGGCGAATTCGACGACCTCCTGGACACCGAGGACCTGACGGCACTCGGCGCAGCCTGGCTGCGCAGCCAGGAGGGCCTGTTGCTGCTCGATGGCGAGGGCCTGGCCCTGCACATCGCCGGCCTCGTCGAGTTGATCCCGAACCTGGCCGAACGCCAGGCCGAGGCGGAGGAGGCCGAACTTGCCGACGCCCCCGAATTCGAGACCATCATCCGCGAACTGTGCGAAGTGGCCGGCTACCAGCTGGAAAAGATCACCATGGGCGATCCCAACTTTGAGCACAACGGCGAAACCGTCCTGGCGTGGCACTTCACCACCGACCACGGCGAGTTCATCATGATCGAAGAGGATGAGGAAGCGTTCATGATCAACCCCGAAACCAAGGCCGTCATCGCCATGGTCGAGTTTGAGGACGAGGACGAGGACGAGTTTGCCAGCGCCTAGCTGAAACACCAGCTTGATCGTTGAGGGGCGCATCTTTCGCGAAAGATGCGCCCCTCAATGCGTTTTGGCGGAGAAAACATCACTAAACGGGGCTGCGGTTGGTTTTATCCGCGCAGCCATTGTTGCGAATTTGTTTGCAAGAGTCCCGCGATGTTCAATTGACTGTAATTGGCGCCAGTGATCCCGGAATGCCAAATATGAAATCCGGCGGGGGTGCGGGAAAAGCTAATCGGCTAATTTGAATTAGCCGGACAGCTATTTGTCATGTGCGGAGAGTCCCGGGTTTATTCCCTGGATAGCTCCGGTCCGTGGCTGCCGGCGGGGGCGGTATTGGGGTGGTCGTCATTTTCATCCCTGACAAAGTCGGCGATCGTATTTCCCGTGAGAATGTCAATGACTTTGCCTAGAAGTCGCCTCATGCGTAGTCTCCCCCGTTGCGTGTGAAGCCAGTATTTCGGCATATCGGATTGATTGCAAGGGAATAGGCCGGCTTACGCGGGGATCGGTAATTATGACGAACCATTGCCGATCGTTGGCGCACATTGGCATAATAAATTCGGACAGCATGGGGGTTGTCACGGAAATTGAAACTCTCTTTGCTCGTCGTGTCCTTGAATCACGAACACGCCCTTCCAGAGAGAAGATTTTTCACATGGATAGAACGATTTCAGCCCGCTTGACTGCCGAGTTCCTGGGTACCGCCGTACTGGTCTTTGGGGGCTGCGGAAGCGCAATATTCTCCGCCAAGGTCCTGTCCGACAACACCGTAAATATGGGCATCGGCTTCCTCGGCGTCGCCCTGGCCTTCGGACTCACCGTGCTGGTCATGGTCTACGCCGTGGGCCACATCTCGGGCGGTCACTTCAACCCGGCCGTAACGTTCGGCGCCGCGATTGCCGGCCGCATCGAATGGAAAGCCGTCCCGGCCTACATGGTCACCCAGATCGTCGCCGCCTCCGTCGCCGGGTTGGCCCTCTTCGCCATCGCCAGCGGCAAGGACGGTTTCAACGCCGTCACGTCCGGCTTCGCCTCCAACGGTTACGGTGACCGATCCCCGAACGGCTACAACATGGTCTCGGCCCTGTTGGCCGAAATCATCCTGACCGCGATCTTCCTCTACGTAATCCTGGGCGCAACCGACAAGCGCGCACCCAAGGGCTTTGCCGGCCTGGCCATCGGTTTGACCCTGACCCTGATCCACCTGGTCTCGATCCCGATCACCAACACCTCCGTCAACCCGGCCCGTTCCATCGGTGTTGCCTGGTTCGCGGGCCCCGAGGCCCTTGGCCAGGTCTGGCTGTTCATCGTTGCTCCCCTCGTGGGTGCCGCGATTGCCGGACTGAGCTACCACAAGCTCTTTGGCGCCAAGGCGGTTGCCCTCGCAACCGCCGAGGAAGCAGCATTCGTCAAGTAGCCTCCGCCGCACGGGCATGGACGAGTCCTGCCGGGGAGGGCCGGCTTCCGGCCCTCCCCGGCATCGGCGTCCGGCGTCCGGCCCGTGCCGCAACGGGTACCTGCCCGGGGAGGCAAGGAGATGGCCGACACTGGAAAAGGGCGGCCGACGCCATGTGTCGTAAGGTCAACGCATGGATGATCTCAAATGGAGCGCTACGGCGCCCGCCGATGTCGCATGGGCGGCCACCCCTTCGCCCCCGGCCTTCACAAGTGGTACCTGACCGGCGCGATGCCCAAGGACATGGATTGGCCCGCGGAACTGAAGCCCCTCAAGCGTGGGGACCTGATCTATGTGGGGAAGGCGACGAACCTGCGGAGCCGGGCCCGGCACCACGCGGTCCAAACCTCAAAGTCCACCTTCCGCCGTTCCCTCGCAGCGCTCCTGGGCCTGCAGGCCCAGTGGCACGGCAAATCCGCCCATCCGCGCCTCACCGACCCTGACGAGGAGATCCTCAGCGCCTGGATGGTGGCCAACCTTGGCATGTCGTTCTGCGTGGTGCCGAAGCTGGAGCTCGTTGCCGGGCTGGAAGAGTCCATGCGGGAGGAACTGAGCCCGCCCCTGAACCGCGACGGGCGGACGCCCGAACAACTGCACGTCTCCGCCGTGGCCGGTGTCGCCCAACGCAACGCCCTGCGCGAGAAGGGCTGAGCGCCCCGATCCCTTGACCTTGGCGGCATTCCCCAGCATGCTGGCAGTTACCAACCGGTAGGCGGCTGGTGCGCGGGCTGCTGCGCGGAACGTGGAAAGGGCCCCATGGACCAGCAATGCCAACGGTTGCAGGGCAGGATCGCCCTGGTCACGGGCGCAAGCAGGGGGATCGGCCTGGCCATCGCGCAACGGCTGGTGGCCGAAGGCGCCCGGACGGCCATCACTGCCCGCGGCGCGGAGCAACTCCTTGCGGCGGGAAAATCGTTCCCGGAAGGGTCGGTCATCACCGTGGCCGGCCACGCGGATGACCCCGCCCATCGCGCAGAGGTGCTGGAGGAAGTCGCCCGGACGTGGGGCGGGCTGGACATCCTGGTCAACAACGCCGGCATCAACCCCGTGTTCGGGCCCCTTGAAACAGCCGATCTTGCCGCGGCCCGCAAAATCCTTGAGGTCAACGTCCTCGCCACGCTCGCCTGGACCCAGGACGTGCTGGCGCATCCCGGGCTCGGATTCCGGGAGCGGCGCGGAAACGTGGTCAACGTGTCCTCCGTCAGCGGCGACGTCCCGGCGCCGGGCCTTGGTTTGTATGGCATCAGCAAGGCCGCCGTCTCACACCTCAGCCGCACCCTCGCCGTCGAACTGGCCCCGGAAATCCGCGTGAACGCCGTGGCGCCGGCCGTCGTGAAGACCCGGTTTGCCCGGGCCCTGTATGAGGGGCGCGAAGACCAGGTGGCCGCCGCCTACCCCCTCAAGCGTCTGGGCACGCCCGAGGACGTCGCCGCCGCCGCGGCGTTCCTGGCCTCCGCCGACGCCGGCTGGATCACCGGCCAGGTGCTCACGCTCGACGGCGGCCTGGGCAACGCCGGTGGGCTCGGCTGAGCCACCCGCACACCAACCGCAAGGAGGAGCCGTGACGACAACTGCGCACCGGGAGGGCATGGGCCCGGCGGAGGCTGAGGAGCTGCGCCTGCGCACCCGCGACTTCATCCGCGGCACCGTGATTCCCGCGGAACCGCGCCCGGGCCAGGCGCTGAACCTGGCCGTCCGGCGTGAACTGGGGGCGGCCGCCAAGGAGGCAGGTGTCTACGCCCCGCACGTGCCCCGGCAATTCGGCGGGCAGGGGCTGCCGGTGGAGCACTGGTCGCCGGTCTTCCAGGAGGCGGGGTATTCGCCCATCGGCCCGGCCGCCCTGAACTGCATGGCCCCGGACGAGGGCAATATGCACATGCTGCATCTGATCGGCACGCCCGCGCAGCAGCGACACTACCTGGCACCCCTGGCCGCCGGGGACATCAGCTCCTGTTTTGCCATGTCCGAGCCACACCCGGGAGCCGGTTCCGACCCCGAGGCACTCGCCACCACTGCCGTCCGCGGCCCCAGGGGCTGGATCATTACCGGTCACAAGCGCTTCACGAGCGGCGCCTCGTTCGCCGCGTTCGCGATCGTCATGGCCCGCACGCCCGACGACGGCGCCGCGAAAGCGGGCGCCACCATGTTCCTGGTGCCCATGGACACCCCCGGCGTCCGGCTCGGCGCCCCCATCCACACCATGGACAGGTACCTGCCCGGCGGCCACCCGCATGTACACTTCGACGGCGTCCACGTGCCCGAAAGCGCTGTCCTGGGCGAGGTGGGGCTCGGGTTCAAGTACGCCCAGGTCCGCCTTGGCCCCGCCCGCCTGACCCATTGCATGCGCTGGCTGGGCCTGGCCCGCCGCGCGCACGACATTGCCCTCGACCGCGCCAACAGCCGCGAAATCTTTGGCCGGCACATTGCGGAGCTGGGCATCGCACAGGACATGATCGCCCAATCGGTCATCGACATCGAGACCTCGGACGCCATCATCGCCAAGTGCGCGGCGCTCCTCGGCACGGACCCCAGGGCGGGATCGGCGCTGTCCTCGGTGGCCAAGGTCCACTGCTCCGAGGCCGTCTACCGGGTCATCGACAGATCGCTGCAGCTGTGCGGCGGCGACGGCGTCTCCGACGGACTGCCGCTGGCCCAATACCTGAACGAGGTGCGCCCCTTCCGGATCTACGACGGCGCCACGGAGACCCACAAATGGGCCATCGCCCGCCGGGCCGCCGCGGACCGCAGCCGCGCCGTGGCCGGCGGCGAACCGTTCCGGGGAGCGGCCCGCACCCATGAGGACGAACTTCCGTGACCACCGCCCGCGACGTTGCGCAGACCTCCGCCGAGGCCCAAGGCATGCCCCTCCCGCCCCTGCTGGTGGTGGACCGGGTGGCGGAATTCCTGGACGCCTCCGGCATCGGCGCCGGCCCGCTGCACGTGTCCCGCATTGGTGCGGGGCAGTCCAACGTGACGTTTCGGATCAAACGCCACGGCGCCGACGTCGTGCTTCGCCGGGGGCCGCGGCCGCCCCTGCCGCCTTCCACGCATGACATGGTGCGGGAGGCGCACATCCAGGCGGTGCTGGCGACCTTGGGCGTCCCCGTGCCGCGCATCCTGGCCGTCTGTGCCGATCCCCATGTACTGGGCGTGCCGTTCTATGTCATGCACCATCTCGACGGCGAGGTGCTGACGGACGCCATCCCGGCCCATCTGGACACCCCAGCGCAGCGCCGGGCCGTCAGCGAGGCGGTGGTCGACACGCTGGTGCGGCTGCACTCGGTGGACACGAGCCACGGCGAGATCGCCGCGATCGGCCGCCCCGACGGCTACCTGGAACGCCAGCTCCGTCGCTTTGCGGGGCTGTGGGAAATGGTGGCCACCCGGGAGCTGCCGGCCGTGGCGCGGCTCGCCGCGTGGCTGGCGGCAAACCGGCCGGACACGCAACGGACCGCGTTGATCCACGGCGACTTCCGGGCAGGGAACCTCATGTTCAAGGCGTCCGGCCCGGCGCACGTCCAGGCGGTCCTGGACTGGGAGATGGCAACGCTGGGGGACCCGCTGGCCGATCTCGGCTACCTGACCGCCACCTGGACGGAGGCCGGCACGCCCGCAAGCTTCATGGACCTGACACCGGTCACGGCGCTGCCGGGATTCCTGACGCGGGCAGAATTGACGGCTCGCTACAACGAACGCGTCGGCCTCGATTTGTCGGCGCTGCCCTGGTACCAGGCGCTGGCGTTGTGGAAGGCGGCGATCTTCAGCGAGGCGATCTACGGCCGCTGGCAAAAGGGCGAACGCGGCGGTGATGCCCGCTTTGGCGAGGTCCTTGAAAGCGGCGTGCCGCAACTCTTGGACGTTGCGGCCGCGCACGCCGCCCGGCTGTAGGCCCGGCGGCGTGCAAGGCTGCGCAACTACCCTGCGACGTAGACGAGCCGCTTGTTGACGAATTCGTCCATGCCCAGCGGGCCAAGCTCGCGGCCGTAGCCCGAGCGCTTGACCCCGCCAAACGGCATGCCGGCGCCTTCGCCCTCAGCGGCGTTGACGGCTGCCATGCCCGACTGGACCTGGCGGGCCACGGCCTTGGCACGCTCCTCATCCGTGCTGAACACGGCGGCGCCGAGCCCGTAGTCGGAGTCGTTGGCCAGCGCCACGGCCTCCTCGTCGCTGGAAACCTTGTAGACCACCACGGCCGGGCCGAAAAGCTCCTCGCGGTAGGCGCGCATCTCTTTCGTGATGCCCGTCAGCACGGCCGGTTCCACGTAGGAGCCGGGGCCGTCCACACGCTTGCCGCCGGCGTGCAGCACGGCGCCCTTGGCCACGGCGTCGTCGATCTGGGCGAGCAGGCCGGTGGCGGCGGCGGCCGAGGACAACGGCACAAAGGTGTCGGGTTCCTCGCCGGCAGGGTCGCCCGGGGTGATCCGGGAGGCCTGCGCCGTCAGCTCGGCAACGAAGTCGTCGTAGATGTCGTCCATGACGATCATGCGCTTGTTGGAATTGCAGGCCTGCCCGGCGTTGCCCATGCGCGTTTCAAAGGCGTCACGCGCGGAAGCCTTGACGTCGGCGCTGTCCAGGACGATGTACGGATCCGAGCCGCCCAGTTCCAGGACCACCTTCTTCAGGTTCTTCCCGGCGATCTGGGCGACGGCGGCACCGGCACGCTCGGAACCGGTCAGCGAGACACCCTGGATGCGGGGATCGGCGATGATCGTCTCGATCTGGGCGTGGCTGGCGAACACGTTCACGTAGGCACCCGCCGGCAGGCCGGCGTCGAGCATGAGCTGCTGGATGGCCAGCGCCGAGCGGGGGCAATTTTCGGCATGCTTGAGGATGATGGTGTTGCCGAGCATGAGGTTCGGGGCGGCGAAGCGGGCCACCTGGTAGTACGGGTAGTTCCAGGGCATGATGCCCAGCAGCGGACCCACGGGAAGTTTCTCGATGACGGCGCTGGCGCCGCCAAATGCCTTGATGGGTTGGGCGGCGGCCAATCCGGGCCCTTCAGTGGCGAAGTACTCGAAGATCTCGGTGCAGAACTCCGCCTCGCCCACCGATTCGGCCAGGCGCTTGCCCATCTCCTCGGTGATGATGGCGGCCAGCTGGTCCTTGCGCTCGCTGAACAGCTCGCCAATGCGGGAGACAATGATGGCGCGTTCACTGATCGGCACCTTACGCCACGTCTGGAAGGCGGTGTCGGCGGCCGTGATGGCCTGCTCCACCTCGGCGTCGGTGGCCGTGGCGAATTCCTCGACGACGACGCCGGTGGCCGGGTTCACCACGCGGTAGGCGGGTGAGGAGGGGGTGGGGTTGCTGGCGGTGGTGGTCACGACCGGGGCCTTTCCTTCGATGGGGCGGGGACGTTCGGGGTGGGGTGGCAGGGCGCCGCGAAACGGCGCCGTCCACCAGCAAAACCTGGGAGGACGACGCCGTTCCGCACCATACCTTGATCCTAGGGCCGGGCGGCCTTCGGATACCAGACCCGCCCGCCGTCGGGAGCGGCGGAATAGTCCGGCCAGGCGAACTCGGTGGGCGGCATGAAGTCCGCCGGCAACAGTGCTTGCATGGGATCCGCCCGTACGCGTTCGTCGAACTCGGACTTCGCGGCGGCCAGGACGTCCGGGCTCGTGAGCAGGTCCGTGAACGTCCCGGCGATCGTCTTGCCGGCCACCTCGATGGTGGGGTCGATGGTTTCCGCGATCCCACCCAGGGCGTTCATGACCCAGCCGGGGTAGGCGCCCTGTCCGGGGGCCGGTTTCAGGGCCGGCCGGGAGACGTAGAAACGGACGGTGGGCGCGTAGTGGGTCATTTCCACGTAGTCGTCGCTGGTCCAGTTCTTTTGCCACGGGGCCAGGTGTTCGCGCAGGGCGGCCTCGGCATCCTGCGGGCTGATGAGCCGTTCGCACTCGTCCAGGAACGGCTTCTCCATCGGATCCAGGCCGAGGGTGCGTTGGATGTCCTGTGCGGCCGCAATCGCTGCGGGCCCGTACTGCGGCGCCCCCACGGATTCGAGGTTGTCGTACAGGGCCTGGGCGAGCACGTGGTTGGTGCGTCCCGGTCGGTTGCGGGCCACCCACGTGGTCTCCAGCGAACAGTGCGCCATGGCGGCGGCGTGTTCGGCGTTGCGGTCCAGCACGGTGAGCACGTGCTCTGCCATTTCCAGGGTGGGGCAGCGCCACGAATACTGGATTTGCGCGATCCGGGCCGGCAGGTTGTCCGCCGTGGCCTGGCCCTGGGTGAAGATGGCATCGGAGAGGCTCCAGCCGCCAAAGCTGGGCAGCATGGCGTCCTGCATGATGCGCGAGTTCGTGTACATGGCCATGAGAGCCACGTTCGCCCCCGGGGCCCGGGCCGCGGAGTGTGACGCCGGGATGGGCGAGTTCGGGTTCGCGTTCAACTGCCAGGTCTCCGGTTCGTCGCAGACGAACGTGTAGACCTTGCTGTAGTAGCTGCCGCATTGGGTGTCCCAGCGGGCCGTGTTGCACAGCGGCAGCATGTAGAACGGGTGGAAGCTCACGATCGCGTCGACGCCGTCGTAGTAGCCGCGCAGGCCGTGGACCACCTTGGAGCCCTGCACTTTTTCGGCCGGCTCGCCCGTGTATTTGAGCGTCCCGTCGATGCCGTGCACCGTCATGGCGTGCTTGGCGCCGAGCAGCCCGGCCAGCGTGGAGATGCCCAGCGCGGAGTGCGGATCCGTGTGGCCGGGCGCGTAGGGGCTCAAGCCCTCGCGGGGCGCCGCCTCGGTGCCGGCCGACTGGCAGTTGCCGGGTACGGCGTCGTATTCGGCATACGTCAGCAGGACCGGACCGCCGGATCCCTGCGACCATTCGGCGCTGAAGGCGGTGGGCATGTCGCCACTGCCGGCCTCCACCGTGAAGCCCTCGGCGCGCAGCAGCTCCACGTACCATTGGGCGGATTTGTATTCGCGCCAGGCCGGTTCGGCGAGCTCCCAAATGTGCCGGTGCCACAGCGACAGCCGGCCCATATTGTCTTCGATCCACTGCTGCGCGGTGGCCTTGGCGGCCGCGCCCAGCCCAGCCTTGGACAGCCCTGCCGTGGCGGTCTTCTCGTCGTGTTCCGTGGCGGACATCGTCATGGCGGCGTCCTAGTTCTCGGTGGTGGCGGCTGCGAACAGCTCGACCGGGACGTGGAGGAGCTGCAGCCCGCGGGCGTCGATGGCCTGTGCCAGCATCGGGGCGAAGTCCGTGGCGCTCGCAACCTTCCGGCCCGTTCCGCCGAACGCGGTGGCCAGGGCGGCCCAGTCGGGCTGGACCAGGTCCACGCCCACGGGGGTGATGCCGCGGTCGGTTTCATTGGCGCGGATTTCCGCGTAGCCGCCGTTGTCCACGCACACCACCACCAGGTCGATCCGCTGTTCCACGGCGGTCATCATTTCCTGCACGGCGAACATGAGCGCGCCGTCGCCGAGGATGCAGACCACGGGGCGTTCCGGGGCGGCGATCTTGGCCCCGATCGAGGCGGGCAGGCCGTAGCCGAGCGTCGCGTAGGCGGGGGTGTAGAGGAACGAGTGCGGGAGTTCCTGCGGGATGAACGACGCCGTGCCCAGGTAGGTGATCTGCGAGGAGTCGCCACCCACGATGGTGTTGGCGGGCAGCACGGAGGCGGCTTCCTCGGCGATCCGGCTCAGCTCGGGGGAAAGCGCCCGGGCCTGGTTGCGCAGGGTTTCCCGGAGCGCGGCGACCTCCGCCCGGGGCCGCGTTTGCGTACCAAGTTCCGCGACGAGTTGGGGGACGACGACGGCGGCGTCACCGATGAGCGCGACGTCCGAGGCCAGGTTCTTGTCCGCCTGGGACGGCAGGATGTCCAGCCGGATGACTTTGCCCCGGGGTGCAAGCTTGCCGCCCCACATCTCGGACTCGCCCACCTTGGAACCGACCACGAGCAGCACGTCGGCGCCGTCGCAAAGCTCTTGGGCGGCGGGCAGGCGGATGTCCGAACCCAGCGACAGCGGGTGGGATTCGGGCAGGGCGCCCTTGCCGTTGAGCGTGGTGACCACGGGTGCCTGGAGCGCCTCGGCCAGGCTGGCCAAGTCGGTGCGGGCCCGCAGCGAGCCGCCGCCGGCCAGGATCACGGGGCGAACGGCGCCACGCAGCAGGTTCGCAGCCGCCTGTACCTCTGCGGTGCCGGCGCCCTTGCCGGGGCGAAGCGGCTCGGCCTCAAGGAGTTCCTCCGGGCAGTCCGAGAGACTTTCGAGGATGTTCAGCGGCACCTCGATGTGGATCGGGCGGGGACGGCCGTAGCGGAACAGGACAAAGGCGTCATGGATGGCGGCCACGGCTTCCGTGGCCGAGTGGACGCGCCGGCTCCATTCCACGATGGCCCCGGCGGCCGCCGTCGAATCCTTAGTTTCGTGCAGGGACCCGATGTCGGCAAACTCCTCGCCCTCGGGGACGCCGGGGGAGAGGATGATCAGCGGCCGGGACTCGCAGTACGCGGTGCCCGCAGCGGAAAGCGCGTTGAGCAGTCCGGGGCCGGAGGTGGTGATGACCACGCCGGGCAGGCCGGTCTGCTGTGCCCAGCCGTCGGCGCCGTACCCGGCACCTTGTTCGTGCCGGGTGGTGACCGGGCGGATGCCCAGGGGTGCCAGGTGGCGGTAGAACTCCAGGTTGTGGGTGCCCGGGATGCCGAAGATCGCGTCAACGCCATAGTTGCGCAGGGTCTTCAGGATGGCGTAGCCGGCGTTGTTCACGATCGTCTCGCCGCTGGGGACGACGTCGCTTGGATTGGTCTGCTCTGTGGTGGTTTGCACGGGGAGCTCCTGTCAGGAAGTGGCGTGGTCGAGGACGGGCATGAGGCCGGAAACAGTTGGGTCCGCAGTGTATTGGCAGCTGCCGTCCACCCAGGTTTCCAGGACCGTGATCCCGGCGAGGTGTTCCGGGGCGTGCGTGAGGGGGTCGTGGCTGAGGATGGCGAAATCGGCGCGCTTGCCGGCGGCCAGCGAGCCAAGGTCGGCCTCGCGCCCCAGTGTCTTGGCCGCGTTGATGGTGTGGCCGGCCAGGGCCTGTGCGGCCGTGATGCGCAGATTGTCCGGGCCCAGCTTGTGCCCGTTGCGGGTCACCCGGGTCACGGCCGCCTGGATGGCCTCGAGTGGGCGCGGATCGGCCACGGGGGCATCCGAGCTGATGGTCACCGGGACTCCGGCCTCGATGAATTCGCCGAGCGGGTTGAACCGCTCGCCCGGGGTGCCGATGGCCTGCTGCACGCCCTCGCCCCAGTTGTAGTAGTGCTGCGGCTGGTTGACCGGGTAGATCCCGGCGCTCGCCATCCGTTGGATCTGCGCGGACGTGGGCAGGCCGCAGTGTTCAATGCGGTGCCGGGCGTCGGCGTCGGGCCGCTCGGCCAGTGCCGATTCAATGGCGTCGATGACCATTTCCAGCGCGGTCGGGGACTGGGCGTGGGTGGCGGTCTGGAGCCCTACGGCGTGCGCCTTGCGGATCAACTCCTTGTACGCGGCCGGCTCGTGGTAGAGCTGGCCCGTGCGGCAGGGGTCGCCCACATAGCCGTCGGGGAAGTAGGCGGTCCAGCCGCCCAGGGTGCCGTCGGCGTAGAACTTGATGCCGGCGAAGCTCAGCCGGGAGTTGCCGAACTGGCCGTGCAACCCCATGTCGAGGGCGTCGTCGAGCAGGTGGGAGAGCAGGTACATGCCCACCCTGACCTTGAGCTGGTTCGCGTCCGCGAGCTTGAGGTACATGTCGAACTCGCGGCGGGACACCTGGCAGTCACCAATGCTGGTCACGCCGCCGGCCAGGAAGTTCTCCTGGGCGACGCCGAGCTGGCGCAGATGTTCCTCGGGCTCGTCGGCCAGGTGGAAGTTGGGGCCGTGGTGGCCGATCTTCACCCCTTCCAGGCCGGTCAGGATGTTGCAGGCCGCGTCGGAGAGTTCGCCGGTGAGCTCGCCGTTGGCGTCGCGGAAGAATTCGCCGCCCTGCGGGTTGGGTGTTTCGCGGCCCACGCCGTGCAGTTCGAACGTGAAGGAGTTGACCACGCCGCCGTGTCCGGAGGCGTTCATCAGGTAGACCTCGCGGTCTGTGGCCACCTCATCCAATTCGAAGCGGGTGGGGTGGCGTTCCTCGAGGAGGTTGCGGTGTTCGTAGCCGTAGCCGCGAACCGGCAGGCCGTTCGGAATGCCGGCCGCCGCTTCCTTGAGCAGGGCCACGATCTCCGGGATGCTCCGGGCCTTGGCCGGGCCGCAGTCCACCCAGCTCATCATCTGGCCGAGCATGAGCGGGTGGGCGTGCGCGTCGATGAAGCCGGGGACGATCGTCACGTCGCCGAAGTCGCGGATGTCCGGCTCCTGCCGGCTGATTTCGGCGGCCACTGCGCGGCAGCGGGCCAGGGTGCCGACGGCGGCAATTTCCGGGCCCACCATGAGGAAGGCCTCGGCCGTGGGGTTCTCCGGATCCATGGTGCGGATGGTTTCCGCGGTCACGATGGTGGGGCGGTGGCCGAACGGGCGGCTGTCAAAACTGGTGAGGGTACGCAAAGTGGTCTCCGGTGGGATCTCGGGTGGTGTGGAACGGGCTAGCGGAGTTCTACGACGGGCGCATCGGGCCGTCCGGCCTGGTGCCAGCTTGCGACGTTTTGGGCTTGCTGGCGGACGTATTCGGCCTCGGTGAAGTCCGACAAGTAGGCGATGTGCGGTGTCACGAGGATGCGGGGATGGCCCAGCAAGGGATGGTCCGCGGCGGGTGGTTCCTGGTCCAGGACGTCGAGGCCGGCGCCGGCCAGGTGGCCGGAGTCGACGGCGGCCCTGAGTGCGGCCGGGTCGACGAGGGCGCCGCGGCTGACGTTGACCAGGTGGGAGCCCTGCGGCATCCCGGCGAGGAAGCCGGCGTTGATCATGTTCTCGGTGTCGGCCGTCAACGGCATGTGCAGGGACAGCACGCTGGCGTGCTCCCGCACCTCTTCAAGGGTGGTGCGGCGGATCCCGGCGGCGGCCAGCCGTTCCCGGGTTTCCGGGGTGTCGGGCAGGACGGGGTCGTAACCGATGATTTCGCCAAAGACCTTTGACGCCATCTCGGCGAAGCGGGTGCCGATCCGGCCCAGGCCCAGGATGCCGAGGGTGGCCTGGCTGAGCCGGCGGGGTACGATCGTGTCGCGGTCGTTCCAGGTCCCGGCCCGGACGCTGGCGCCGTAAAACGGGAGTACCCGGGTGAGCGCGAGGGTCAGGGTCAGGGCGTGGGTGGCGACCTCTTCGGTGGCCGCGCCCGGGATGTTGGTGACCCAGATGCCGCGGTCCCGGGCGGCTTCGACGTCGATGTTGTTGAAGCCCATCGACAGCAGGGCGATGATGCGCAGCTGTGGCATCGCATCCATCATGTCGGCCGTGATGGTGGCGTAGCCCACCAGCAAGGCGGTGACGTCCCGGCCCCGGGCCACGATCTGCCCGGGGTCAGTCGTGTCCAGGTAGTCGACCTGGAAACCGGCGTCCCGCAGGAGTTGGGCGCCGGCGGTGAAGTCGACGTCGTCCATGTCGGTGTAGGCTGCGCGCAGGGTGGCCTGGGCGGTGGTGGTGTTAGTGGACATGGCTGAGGAATTTCCTGGTTCGTTCGTGCTGCGGATTTTCAAAGAATTGCTCGGGATCGGCCTGTTCGACGATCACGCCGCCGTCGAACAAGGTGACCTCGTCGGCGACGCGCCGGGCGAAGCGGACCTCATGGGTCACCACG
Source organism: Arthrobacter sp. ERGS1:01 (assembly GCF_001281315.1). Classification (NCBI taxonomy): domain Bacteria; kingdom Bacillati; phylum Actinomycetota; class Actinomycetes; order Micrococcales; family Micrococcaceae; genus Arthrobacter; species Arthrobacter sp. ERGS1:01. The sequence goes on from NZ_CP012477.1 coordinate 416,107, forward strand.
ATCATGGTCATCCCGGTCCCGGCCAGGTTCTCCATGACCTCCAGGACTTCGCCGACCAGTTCGGGGTCGAGGGCGGAGGTGGGTTCGTCGAAGAGCATGACGGACGGGTTCAGCACCAGGGCCCGGGCAATCGCGACGCGCTGCTGCTGTCCGCCGGAGAGCTCGGAGGGGTAGTGTTCGGCCCGGTTGCCCAGCCCCACCTTGGCCAGCATGTCCATGGCGTGGGTGCGGGCCTCGTGGTGGGAAACGCCCTTGACGCTGGTCAGGCCCAGCATCACGTTGCGGACGGCCGTCAGGTGCGGGAACAGGTTGAAGCGCTGGAACACCATGCCCACGTCCTGGCGTTGGACGGCCAGCTGGCGTTCGGGCAGGTGCAGGGTGCCTCCCCTGTGGTCCCGGCTGCCGATCCGGGTTCCGTTGAGCAGGATCTGGCCGGAATCGGCGGGTTCCAGCAGGGCCATGAGGCGCAGCATGGTGGACTTGCCCGAGCCGGACGGCCCCAGGACGGCCTTCACCTGGCCCTTGTTGACCTCGAATTGCACACCCTTCAGGACGGCGTTGCCGTTGTAGGTCTTGTGCAGGTCCCTGACTTGGAGGACTGCTTGGCTGGTCATGGCGTGCTCCCGGGTGGTGTCGATGGAGGTCTTCATCAGATGCCTGCCTTGCTGGCTTCGAGGACGACGTCGTCGCTCTTCTTGGTCTTGGCCGTTTTGGACGTCCAGGCGAACTTCTTCTCCAACAGGCTCTGCAGGATCGACAGGACCGAGACGATGACCAGGTAGTAGACGATGGCGGCCGCGTAGTACTCGGCGTAACGGAACGTGATGTTCACGCCCACCTGGGCCGTCGTGAGCAATTCCCGCAGCGAGATGACCGAGGCCAGCGAGGAGTACTTGACCAGGCCGATGAACTCGTTGCCGGTGGGCGGCAGGGCGATCCGGATGGCCTGCGGCAGGACCACCTTGACCATGACCTTTACGGGCGACATCCCCAGGGCGCGTCCGGCCAGGGCCTGGCCGTCGTCGACGCTCAAGAGCGCGGAGCGGATGATTTCCGACATGAACGCGGCCTCCACCAGCCCCAGGCCGACCGAGGCGGCCAGGAACGGCGAGAACCAGTCGGCGCGCAGGGCGGGGATGAGCTGCGGGAGCGCGTTCCACATGATCAGCAGCACCAGCAGGGCCGGGATGGCCCGGAAGAACCACACGTACAGGTGGGCCGGGGCCTGCAGGTACTGTTTGCCGGAGGTGCGGGCGATGGCCATGAAGAAGCCGATCACGGTGGCCAGGATCAGGGAGAAGACGGCCACCCCCACCGACAGGAGGGCGCCCTTCATGTAGTCGGGGCTGACCAGCTGGGCGAAGAAGATATTGGGATCAAAAAGCATTAGCTCGTTACTTTCCTGGGGAACGTGGGTACCGGCCCACTGGTGTCTGCGGCGGCCATGGTGCTACTTGACGTCCAGGATCGTCGGCGCCAGGTTGTACTTCGTGGCAATCTTTGCCAGCGTCCCGTCGGTGTGCAGGGTCTTGAAGGCCGAGGCGATCTCGGGGCTCAGCGGCCCGCCCTTCTTGCTGAAAACGCCGAAGGTGGTGTCGGGCTCGAAGACCTGGGCGGCCAGGGCCAGCTTTCCCTTGTTCTGCGTGACCATGTAGGCGGCGGCCACGTTGGTTTCGACCAGGACGTCGGCCTTGCCGTTGAGTACCGCCAGTACGGTGTCGGAGGTCTTGGGGTATTCGGAAAGGCTCGGCGCGGGCTTGCCGGCGGCCTTGCACTGGTCGCCCATCGCCGCCACGGTTGCGGCATTGCTGGAGGCGGACTGGGCCACCACCTTGCGACCGCACAAATCGAGCTTCGACTTCAGCTCCCCGGCCAGGCCCGGCGCTGCCAGTGCGGCGGGGCCGGCGTTCATGATGGGGGCCGCGTCGGCCACCTGCAGCCGGGCCGCGCTCGTGTACAGCCCGCCGAGGATCATGTCGCAGCGGCCGCTTTGCAAGCCGGGCATGAGGCCGTCGAACGACGTGACCTCGTACTTGACCTTCACGCCCCAGTAATCGGCCAGGGCGCGTCCGGCGTCGGCGTCGAAGCCGATGATGTCGCCGCCGGAACCGTCCGCGTAGTACTCCAGCGGCGGGTATTCGGGGTCGATGCACATGGTGACCTGGCCGGCGTTGACCAGGTCCTTGGGCGTCTTGCTGTTGCCGGCTCCAACGTTGTCGGTGCCGGCGCCGGAGCAGCCGGAAAGGGCCAAAGTGCCGATGGCTGCAGCAGCGGCGAGCTTGAAGAATTTCGTCATTGTAGTTCTCCTCAACGGTGGGGCAGTGCTCTGGGGAAGTGCGGCTGCCGGGGCGTGGACTCAATTGTGTGGCACGACTCACATTAAGTCAACAAATTATCGGCCAAATAGCGTTCTGCCTAAAGTTATGGTCATCATGACGGGCTTAAGTCCCCGTTTTTACTAAAAATTGGCGAACATATTAATAATCTGCACCGACTGCCGGTTCTTGTTGATATAAAGGGAGGGTGAACCCATTGGACAGAGCCCTCATGCAACAGCTCCAGCTGGACGGACGAGCATCCTTCAGCGATTTGGCGAGGGCGGTGGGGAGCAACAGAACCGTTGTGGCGGCCCATGTGAACGAGCTGCTGAACTCCGGCAAGGTGCGGGTCATTGCCGCCATCCACCCGCGCGTGCTGGGACTGGAGGTGCTCGCCCACCTTGCCATCAAGGTTTCCGGCGATCCCGGGGAGGCCCTGGCTGGCCTGGACGACCTCGATTCGGCCGTGTACATTTCCGAAACCACGGGCACGTACCAGATTGTCATGGAGGTGCGCATGCCCGCGATGGGCGGACTCTACGACACCATCGCGTACGTCAACGGGCTGCCCACTGTGCAGGAAGTCAACGTCCTGGTCTACGAGCGCGTGATCCGCAGCCTGTTCCTGGGGGAGGAGCCGGCCATGGACCGCGTGGCACTCGACCAGACCGACATCGACATCATGCGGATCCTGCAGCGTGACGGCCGCACCGGCTTTGCCGAAATCGGCGAGGCCGTGGGCGCCTCCATGAGCACCTGCCGAAGTCGCGTCCTGCGCCTGCTCGATGCCAACATCATGCAGGTGGGCGCCATCGAGAGCCGCAGCGACACCTCGGGGACCATCGTGTTCGGCTGCGGGATGTCATTGGCGGGCAATGAATCCGCCGCCGTCGTGGAGCACCTTGCCGGCGTCGACGGCGTCGAGTTCGTGGCCCGGACCATCGGCCGCTACGCCATGGTTGCCACCATTGCCGTCGGCTCGCAGCGCGACTACAACCAGGTGGTTCGTGCCATCCGGGCACTGCGGGGCGTCAAGCACCTCGAAACGTGGCTGCACACGAACATCCTCCAGGAACGTTATGAGAACACCCTTGAGCAGTTGGTTCCGCACGGCAGCAGGTGAAGCCCACCGAAGGCCGCGCCCGCCGAAGCGCCGCGCCCGCCGAAGGCCGAGCCCGCCGAAGCGCCGCGCCTCAAAAGGCCGCGATCAGGCGAGCAAACCGCCCCTAGGCGGCCGCCGGCGTCGTCCTGCGTTGCCTTACGGCCAGGACCGCCACGAACGCCGCGATGGCCAACGCCCAGCCAATGCTGACGGGACCCGTGCCCCAATCCAGGCCGCCGCGGGCGTGCGAAACGGCCATCCAGTCGGCGAAGGAGGCGCCCAGCGGGCGGGTGATGATGTACGCGGCCCAGAATGCCGGGATGGCCCTGAGCCCCAGCTTCCAATACGCCAGGGCGGGGACGGCAATGGCAACGGCAAACAGCACGCCGGAGCCGAGGTAGCCGAGGTTGAACGTCACGGCCGTGAGGTCGCCGGCGGCGGTGCCCAGCGCAAAGGTGGCCAGTACGGTCAACCAGTAGAACGCTTCGCGCCGACGCGTGTTGATGCTGTGGATCGACAGGGTGCCCTCCACCCGCCGCCAGACGATGAACACCGCGGCGAGCACAACGGCATAGAAGATGGTGGATACCAGGTAGGGGATGCCCAGCCCCACGTGCAGCACGTCCGCCGCCATGGTGCCAAAAACGCTGACCATGGCCACGGCCAGCCAATATACCCACGGAATGTAGCGCTTTACGGCGAACTGCAGGGCCAGGGCGGCCGCGAAGCCGAGCCCGCCAAGGCCCACCGCAACGGCCGGGTCGAGGGTGTGCGCCAGGTAGTCGCTGGTGGTTTCGCCCATGCCGGTGGTGAGCACCTTGGTGATCCAAAAGATGGCCGTCACCTCGGGCACCTTTGACGCCAAAAGGCGTGCGGTACCGGGGGCCGCCGCCGTCGTTGTATCAGGGTGCGGGGAGTCAGGGGCCATAGGTGGATTCTCCAAGGCCAGTCTGGGAGATTCCGGGGAATGCCGTCCGCGGCGTCCGGCAGCGGGGTGGCGGCGCTAGGGTGAAGCTATGGGCAGGCTGCGGCTCACTGACTGGTGGGACAAACTCTTCGCGATCGGCATCCTCCTCAAGGGCCTCGACGGCGTCCTTGAGTTGGCGGCCGGCACCCTGCTGCTGTTCGTGGCTCCCGAACGGATCCACGCGTTCGCCGTAATCCTCACGCAGCCCGAACTTGCCGAGGACCCGCACAGCTGGGTGGCCAACCACATCCTCAACGGCACCTCGGCCCTCAGCCACGGCACGGTGTTTTTTGCCGCCATCTACTTGTTGCTGCACGGCGTGGTCAAGGTGGTCCTGGTGGTGGCGCTGTTGATGAACAAGCTCTGGGCGTACCCCTGGATGATCGTCGTGCTGGCCTTGTTCACGGCCTACCAAATCTACCAAATGGTCACGTCCCCATCCATCGGCCTGCTGGTCCTGACGGTGCTCGACGTCCTGGTCATCATCCTGACCGTGCACGAATACGGCAGGCAGCGCGACCATCGCCGGCGGCGTGAGGTGACTCTGTAGCTCCTCCACGACCACCGCCCGACGACGACGGCGCCCGGCCGCACCGCCGTCGTCGCACCGCTTGGGGCCCGGCCCGGAAACGGGGGGCGGGCATACAATGGCCAGAGTGTCAGAAAAGCAGCCCGTTACCGTGTCCATCGCCCGCACCGTCCAGCCCGGTTACCACCGACAATTTGCGGCGTGGGCGCATGCCGGCCAGGAGCTGGCCCGCGAATGGCCCGGCTACCTGGGTTCCGGCTGGGTCAGGACGGCCCCGGATTCCGATGAATGGCATGTGATGTACCGGTTCGCGGACGTGGATTCGCTGCAGGACTGGGACGATTCCCAGGAGCGCCGCTGGTGGATCGACAGCGCCGGAGAGATCATGGAGATCACCCGGGTGGAGCACCGGACGGGCATTGAGGGCTGGTTCGATCAGCCCGGCGACGTGTCCATCGCCGTCCCTGAAACGGTGGTCCCGCCCCGGTGGAAGCAGGCCGTGAGCATCTTCCTGCCGTTCTTCCCGCTGAGCCTGCTGGCGAACTTCCTGCTGCACCCGGTCACCGGGCATTGGCCGCTGGTGCTCTCCGTGCTGCTGAACATCTGCCTGTTAACGCCGCTCATGACGTACCTGTTCCTGCCGCTGAGCACGCGCCTGCTCCGGCCCTGGCTGCAGGCGCCCCGCAAACCCCGCAAGGGGTCCGCGGGGCGGTAGGGCCTACTCGCTGAACGGGGTGAGCACGATCTTGCCGCCGCCATGGCCGGCCATGTTCGCCTCGAACGCCTGCGCGAGCTGTTCCATGGGGTAGCTGGCGGACACGTCTACGGTGAGAGTGCCGTCGTCGACCAGCGCGCTGAGGCGGTCCAGTTCCTTCGCATCCGGGCGGACCCAGATGTAGCGTCCGCCGTGGCTCATCACGGTCCAGTCGGCGATCGAGGCGTGCTTGCCGCCCTCCTTCAGGACGGCGAGCGTGGCGTCGAGGGAGTCGCCGGCAAAGTCGGCGACGGCGTCAACTCCCTCGGGGGCCAGCGCCTGCACGCGCTCCACCAGGCCCTCTCCGTATTCGACGGGCTCGGCGCCGAGTTCACGCAGCCGCGCATGGTTCCGGGCGGACGCCGTGGCGATGACCCGGATCCCGGCGTGGACGGCCAGTTGGATGGCGGTACGGCCCACGCCGCCGGAACCGTTGTGGATCAGCAGGGTTTCGCCGGCGCCCAGGGCCAGGGCGTCAAGGGTGCGCTGGGCCGTCATGCCCGTCAGCGGAAGGCCGGCGGCCTGTTCCCAGGACAGTGATGCCGGCTTGCGTGCGACGACGGCGGCCGGGAGCGCGACGAACTCGGCGAACGTGCCGCCCTGGACGGTGTCGCGGCGGCCATAGGAGTACACCTCGTCGCCCACGGCGAATTCGGGGGTGTCAAAGCCGACCGCGACCACCGTACCGGCCACATCCCAGCCCGGGGTGACGGGGAAGTTGACGTCCATCAGGGCATCCAGGCCGCCCGCCATGATCTTCCAGTCCACCGGGTTCACACCCGCCGCCATGACCTTGATCAGCACGGCGCCCGGCGAAACCTTGGGCATGGGACGCTCGCTGCGCTCGATGACTTCGGTGCCGCCGTATTGTGCGTACGTCATGGCCTGCATTGTTGAACTCATGGGACTGCATCCTTTCGAAGGGGTCTATCCGGCACAACGTACGCCACCCGGAGGGTGATTCCCACCCCTGTGCGTGAAACTCGCCACGAATTCCGTGCAGCCGCGTCACTGGCGCGCAACCCGCCGCGGCTTGGGCGCATACCGGTGAGCCGGTCCGGCCGTCCGGGCGTAGTGTGTGGGGAAACAGCGTAGGGAAAGGTAACCGGCATGCCCAGGAACACCCGCAAGATCGAATCCGGCATTGAGACGGACTTCAGCGACAAGATGAGCTACGGCGGTTATCTGGCCCTGGACACGCTGCTCAGCGCGCAACGGCCCGTCAGCACGCCCGAACACCACGACGAGATGCTGTTCATCATCCAGCACCAGACCTCCGAGCTGTGGCTGAAACTGGTGCTGCACGAGCTGCGGGCCGTGCGGGAACACCTCGCTGCGGACAATTTGCGGGCGGCCATGAAGGGCGTGGCGCGGATCAAGCACATCCAGCGCTCGCTGACGGAGCAGTGGAGCGTGCTGGCCACGTTGACGCCCAGCGAATACGCCCAGTTCCGCGGTGACCTGGGGTCGTCGTCGGGCTTCCAGTCCTACCAATACCGGGCCGTGGAGTTCCTGCTGGGCAACAAGAACGCCGGCATGCTCAAGGTCTTCGCCGACAACCCGCACGCCCAATCCATGCTGGCGGAGCTCTTGGACCAGAGCAGCGTGTACGACGAATTCCTGCGCCTGCTGGCCCGGCGGGGATTTGCCGTCCCCGCCGAGGTGCTCGAGCGCGACGTCACGAAGGCCCACGTGTTCAACGAGGGCCTGGTGCAGCTGTTCAAGGTGGTCTATGAATCCCCGGACGAATACTGGGACCTGTACGAGGCCTGCGAGGAATTGGTGGATCTGGAGGACAACTTCCAGCTGTGGCGCTTCCGGCACATGAAAACTGTGATGCGCACCATCGGCATGAAGACGGGCACGGGCGGGTCCACCGGCGTCGGCTTCCTGCAGCGGGCCCTGGACCTGACGTTCTTCCCGGAGCTCTTTGCCGTCCGGACCGAAATCGGAAACTAGGCCCGCGGGCCTTTTGCCATGCGCAGGGCACGCCGGCGGCCGTTGCGCCCACCCCGTGCCTGCGCAACGCGTGCCCGCGTGTCGTGCGCATCCCACAACTGTCAGGCCGGGCGCTCCGCCCAGCGGTGCTGTGCGGCGGCGTCGACGGCGGCCTCCGCCCAGCGCCCCATGCCGGCATACGCCTGGGCCCTGACCTCCGCCGCGGAGAGGAACACGTCGTGGAACGCCGCCGGGATCCTGTGCAGGGTCACGTCCCGGCCCAAATCCAGTGACCGCTTGGCCACGGAATCGACGTTCAGCACCACGTCGGCGGCCAGTGCGTTGGAGGACCATTTGGGTTGCAGGTAGCTCTTGTCCGAGAGCATCACCAGCACGGGCACCTGGATGCCCAGGCCGCGGGCCACCTGCGCCTGGCCCTGGAAGACGGCGTTGAGGAACGCGGGCGTGACCGGGAAACCGCGGTCCGGGCGCCATTGCGGCTCATAATTCCATTCCCCGTCGTAGCGGGAGGAGACGGCGCGTGTGTAAAAACCGGGGTCGATCGGCGGCAGCGGCGCGAGCGGCTTGAACCGGGACCGGGCCTGGATCAGCGGCGCCACCACGGCCCTGCCCATCTCGCTGGCCTGGAACTCCAGCCACGGACTGTTCAGCACGACGGCGGCCGCGGCACCCGGGTGCCGGGCGGCCCACAGGCTCAGGGTCAGCCCGCCCGTGGAGTGCCCCAGCAAAATCAGCGGCCGCTCGCGCGGAACCGCGGGCGCTGCGGGGCGTTCCCGGCCCGTGAGCGCGTCGATCGCGGCACCCAGCCGGTGCCGGGCAGCTTCCAAGAATGCGTGTTCAAAGCTGGCCTCGTCCGGGGCATCCTCCGGCGCCGGGGCGGCCATCACCTCTTCGGCGGCCACGCTCCGCCCCATGGCGGACAGTGCGGCGGCGATGTCGTCGTCGTACTCGGTGAGGGAGGCAACCTGGCCCGGGACATGGCCCGGGCGCAGGCTGCGGCCGTAGTTGTGCAGGTCCAGGGCGTAGAAGTTGGCGCCGGCCCGGTGCCAGAACTCGGCCAGTTCGCGCTGGAAGAAATAGTCCGACCAGCCGTGGACGTACAAGACGTCGGCGCCCGTGAGCGCCGACGCCTCCCACGGCTCGGCGTCCCCGGCGTACCGCACCAGCGTGGCCGGGGCGCCGGCGGGCAGCTCGAGGGTGAGCTGTTCAAAATCCGGGCCGAGGACGTCCTGAAGCCATGAGGTCATGGCTCGATGCTAGCCGCTTATGACCAGTATCCGAGGGAGAACTCCGCGATGACCACCGAGAGCAGGAACGACGCCGTGATGGCCACCAGGCCCACGGGGATGATTTTCCAGCCAATGTTCCGCAGCAGCGGCACGTCCTTGCCCAGCGACAGCCCGGCCAGGGTCAGCATGACGGTGGCGATGGACAGGAAGTCCACGGCCGACACCAGGTCCGTGAGCATCTTGGCGCCGAAGAACCAGGGGCTGGAAACGTAGGCGCCAATGGTCGTGATCCAGATGATGGCCGAGACCTTGCGGGTGACCTTGTGCAGGAACAGGCCCAGCAGCACCAGCGCCATGAGCACCACGTAGCCGCCAATGATGTTCCAGTGCAGACCCTTGGCGGCCACGGACGCGGTGCCGACGCCGAGGATGGTCAGGGTGCCCAGCGACAGCCACAGCGGCAGCTTGACCTCGGCGGAGGACTTGGCGACCTGTTCGCGGAACTCGCGGTTGACGGCGTCGGCCTCGGTCTCCTCGCCGGTGGCGGTGGCGGCGGCCGTTGCAGCGGCGGGGGCGCCGGATGGGGTGACCGTCCGGGACTCAAGGGCGGCCTCGGTGGCCGTGCGCTTGCGGGTGAGGACCTTGTAGAACTTGTCGGCCAGGGGCAGTGAAACGTAGATGCCCACATACACGCCCAGGATGGTGGTGATCAGGTTGGAGACGGCCGCCATGCCCAGGATGGCTTGTTCGTTGCCCGGGTAGGCGTCGATGATGCTGGCGGCGGAGGCGGCCATCATGGAGCCCGAGCCCACGCCGGACCCCATGGCCAGGGCCAGCGGGTTGAAGAAGCCCCAGTTGGCCACGAGGGATGTCAGCAAGGTGATGAACACGGCGCCAAAGAGGGTGCCGAACACGTACATGGCGAGCACGCCGCGGTACTGGTCGGAGTCGGGGCCGTACTTTTCCGAGACCATGGCGAAGGACGGTTCACGGTCAAGGGAGAACGTGGCGCCCACGGTGGCCTTGCCCATGCGCAGTAGCACGGCCAGCGGCAGGGCCAGGAACACGGTGCCCAACAGGTGGCCGACCTCCTGCAGCAGCAGGGCCGGTCCGGCCTTGACCAGGGCGGGCAGGCTGGGGCCGATGTTGAAGGCCAGCCGGGCCACGAGCAGCATGACGGCCACGCCCACCAGGGCGGAGGCCACCTTTTGCAGGTCAATGCCCAGCGGCTTGAACTTTTGGATCGAGACCAGCAGGCCCACGATCAGGCCCCACACCATGGGGAAGATGACGATCGAGCCGATGCCGACGTTGATCTTGGCCTGGCCGATGTACTGCACGGCCAGGGCGATGATCAGCGCCAGCAGGGCGATCGGCAGGGTGTGCTTCATGCCGGCCTTGGCCGGTGCGGTTCGGGTGCTCATGCTGATTGGTCCTTGGATTGGGCTGCGCCGGAAAGTGCTGCGCGGCTGTGTGCGGCGGCGATGAAGCGCTCGCGTTGAGTGGGGGAGGTGGCGGCGTCGGCTGTGGTCCAGGCCAGCGCCACGGCGGCCTCGAACATGACGTCGTAGGCGGCCGGGGTGTCGGCCAGTGCGGCGAACGCGTGGGAGTGGATGGGCACGTCGGCGCCGGGGATGCTCAGCCATGGGTGGAGGCTGGGGATGACCTGGGAGATGTTGCCCATGTCGGTGGAGCCGCCGCCGAGGCCGGCGGCGGGGGAGGTGTCCTTGCCGAATACGTCCATGGCCGCCGTCCAGTGCGCGGCGAGGTCGTCGTCCTGGAGGAGTGGTTCGTACAGCGGCTCGGTGGATTCGATGGCCAATTCGGTGCCCGTGGCCAGGGCCGCACCCTCAAAGCAGTGGAGGACGCGGGTCAGCAGGGATTCGTAGGCGGGCAGCGTGAAGGCGCGGCACTCGAATTCGACGACTGCCTTCTCGGGAATGATGTTCGTGACGTGGCCGGCCTCGGCGACGTACATGGCCACGCGGTGGTCGCCGGGGATCTGCTGGCGCAACAGTCCAACGGCCACCTGGCTGAGGACCGCCGCGTCGGCGGCGTTGACGCCCAGGTGCGGGGCTGCGGCGGCGTGGGCTGCCTTGCCGGTGAACGTGGCACGGTAGCGGCCCACGGCCTGCGCGCTGGTGCCGGCGGGGTTGTAGGTGATGCCGTCCTGGACGGGGTGGACCATCAGGGCCAGCCCGACGCCGTCGAACGCGCCGGCGTCGAGCATGATCGCCTTGCCGCCGCCATGTTCCTCGGCGGGCGTGCCGATCGCCTTGAGCGTGATGCCCAGGGCGTCGGCCAGCGGGGCCAGGGCGAGCGCGGCGGCCACGGAGGCGCCGGCGATCAGGTTGTGGCCGCAGGCGTGGCCGATCTGGGGGAGGGCGTCGTATTCGATGCACAGCGCCACGGTCAGGTCGCCGCTGCCCGCGGTGGCCGTGAAGGCGGTCGGCAGCCCGGAGGTGCCGGTTTCAACCTCAAAGCCGCCCTCGCGGAGCAACTCGACAATGGCCGCCGAGGCGCGGACCTCCTCGAAGGACAGCTCGGGGTTGGCGTGGATGTCGCGGGCCAGTGCGTGGACCTTTTCACGCCACTGCACGACGCCGGAGGCCAGCTCGGCGTGGACGCCGTCCGCCTCAGTGGCGATGTTCGTCAAATTCATGGGGGTGCTCCTTGGGGCGCGGGATGATCGGTGCTGCGAAGGGGGTAGGAACGCGGCGGTGTTACTCGAGGTGGATGTCGAGGTCCTTCCACAGCTGTTGCGAGCGGCGGATGGTTTCGCGGCTGCGTTCCGGGTGGGCGGCCTGCATGCCGGCCAGCAGGCCGTAGACGAGGGACGTGGTGGCGGTGACCGATTGGAAGAACGCGATGCCTTCGGACGGGACGATCAGCAGGTGCTTGGCGATCGCGGCGAGCCGGCCGCGGCGCATGTCGCTGATGGCGATGATGGTGGCGCCGGCCCGATGCGCGGCCTCCGCGGCGGCGATGACCTGGCCAATGGAGCGCCAAATGTTGATGATGACCATGACGTCGCCCGGGCCCAGCGTGTTGGTGCTGGTGGCCAGGTGGACGCCGGCCCGGCTTTCCAGGTGGATGGGGTAGCCCATGGTGGCGCCCAGGTGGGCCATGACGCTTGCCGGTGCGGCGTAGGATCCGTGGCCCACCACCAGGATCGACTTGGCCGCCGCGAGGGTCGCGATGGTGGCCTCGACGTCGTCGGCCGAGTTGGTCTCCAGGGTGAGCCGGAGGTTTTCCATGTCCCGGGTCAGGGCGGCGTGCAGCGGGCTGCTGTGTTCGCCGTGCTGGATCAGGGTGTCCTCGGTGGAGATCTTCACCAGGTAGCGGGAGCGCAATTCGCGTTGCAGGTCCGGCCAGCCCAGGAACCCGAGGGCCTGGGCCGTGCGGACCACCGTCGAATTGTTGACCTCGGCGCGGGCCGCGATCTCCGCAATTTCCGCGTAGGACGCCAGCTGCGGGTTGCGCATGATGACGTCCGCCACGCGGTTCTGGGCCTTGGGCAGCGACGTGCCGGACATGATGTCGTCGAGCCAGTCGATGCCGGGGCCGGTCGGTGATGTTAGGTGGGTCACTCTAGCAATTATGATTGCAGTCACGTTCAATTGCAATCCCAGTTGCGGAATGTGGACATGTTGCATCGCGGCCGCCCCGCGTGCCTATGCTGGGGTTGCCGGGGTGCCGAGCCCACGAGGCCTGTGGCGCCGGCGGTGAATGAACCGGAATTTTTCAGGGAAAAGAGTGAAGGTTATGGCTGATTGGCGCGATTCATTGGGCGAGTGGGGAGCGGCCTGGGCTGCCGTGCGGGACCGGGAGGCCGCGGCCGACGCCGGCCTGGTCACGGTTGCCGGGGACCCCGCCGAGGTGATTTTCGCCTGGCCGGATGAGGCGGCAGCCCAACACGCTGCGACGTCCGCCCCGGGAACACCGCTGCGTCTGGTCACCGACGATGCGGACGGTGCCACGGCGTTTGCGGCGTCGCAGGGCTGGACCCCGGCCGGGACGCTTGTGCTGCTGTCCGCCCGGACCGAGGACCTTGACCTGGTGCCCAGCCTCCCGGCCGAGGCCAACATCGCCGAGGCGCCCATGGAAAACTACGACGCCGTGGAGGTCGCCGTGTTTGACCGCCCCGCGGCGGCCGGGCGGATCCGGCTCGGGGACGGGCTGGCCGTGCTGGCCGGATTGCGCGTGGAGGACGGCCATGACGAATTCGTGGACCGCTTTGAGCAGGCCATGGTGGCATCCCTGGGCGAGGAGGCGTTCCTGCACGGGGCCGACGTCCTCTACCTCGTGGCGGAGCCGGCCCAGGCGGCCCGCTTCGCCGCCGTGGACGGCTGGGAGCGGGTCGCCGAAATCCTCGGTTTCACCCGCTGACGCGGGGTTTTGAAACGGCGGATTTCCGGCAAGGCAGCGCTTGTCCTGCTTTTAGGGTGGCCCTAACCACCCTGAAAGCGGGACAAGCGCCGACACGTGGACAAACCGCAGTAGTGCGGGCGCACGCAGTGCGGGTAATGCGGAAGTTTGACCACGGGGGCGGCAAACGGGCTACCCTGAAAAGGCCAAGCAAAGTACCAGCGAAGTCCACGCAAGGAGTCTGCAAATGCACTATTGGTGGGTCAGTCACGGCCGCAACTATGAACAAGCCATCGCCGACGGGATGCTCTGGGCATGCCCGGACCCCGACGGGAAACTGCCCGACGGCGTGGCGCCGCTGAAGGACATGGGCCAGGGCGATGTGGTCTTCAACTACTTTGGTCCCTACGTCCGCGCCGTCAGCCTGGTGACGGAAAAATGGCAGGCCGCGGCCCGGCCCGAGGGCTTTGAGTCGCAGCTGGGCGAGCCCGACGACGGCCTGCTGGTCCGCACCACGGCCCTGGCCAAGGACCTCCGGGTGCACCGGGAGCGCGCCGCCGACATCACCGAGGAGGGCGAGGGGCCGTTCAACGCGGCCGGCAAGCCCTACCAGCGCTACATCACCGAGCTGAGCGAGGAGGAGGGCCAGGCCCTGCTGGCCGAGTGCGGCGTCACGGCCCCGCAAACCTCCGCCGGAAGCCTGCGCGGCCTGCCCGGAAGCGTCTTCGGCGTGGAGGAGCCGGACAAGAAGACCCTCACCACGATTCGCCTGGAGCAGGCCCACCTCCGCAAGCATCTGCTGCGCGGCCGGTTGAAGGCGCCGTGCGCGCTGTGCGGGGAGGACCTGCCGGCCCGGCTGCTCAGTGCCGGCTATATCAAGCCGAGGTCGCACCTGACCGAGGAGGAGCGGATGGATTACGCCGGCTCCGCCATGCTGACCTGCGCACTTAGCTGCGACGCCCTGTATGAATGGGGATACATCGTGGTGGGCGCGGACGGCGGCATTCATGCCGGGCAGCCCGCCGAGACCGAGCGGGTCCGCAACGCCGTGGACCGGCTGGTGGGCCGCCACTGCACGGCCTTCAACGAACAAACCCAGGCCCGCTTTGCCGAAAACGAGGAGCTGATGCTGGCGCCGCAACCCTAGCCGGGGCGCCCCGCGGCGGGACATGGCAGAATTGGGGGCGGCCCGGGTGCAGACGGGTCCAGTGATAATACAGCCGGCCGGCTGCCCCGCGGTTTCGTTGCGGGGTGGTGTGCTGGGCGAACCACTTACCCACGATTTGAGATTCCCCCTTATGTCTTCGCTGCAAAGCAACGCTTCCGCAACCACACCCGCCCCGAAAACCGGCCCCCGGTTTGCCGCCGTCGGGAGTCCCTACTTCGGCATCCTGCTGGCCTGCATGGCCGTCATCGTGATCCTGTCCAACATCGGTGCGTCCAAGGGCGTGCTGATTGGCCCGATCGTCACCGACGGCGGGTTCTTCCTGTTCCCCTTCGCCTACATTCTGGGCGACGTAATCAGTGAAATCTATGGCTTCAAGGTGGCCCGGAAGGCCATTTTCACCACCTTTGCCCTGTCCATTTTCGCCTCGCTGACTTACTGGGTCATCATCATCCTGCCCGGCTTCAGCGACGATTACGGGGTGGCCAAGCAGCATGCCCTGGAGGACGCGCTGGGCCCGGTTCCGCAGATCGTGCTGGCCAGCCTGCTCGCCTTCCTTGCCGGGCAGACCATCAACTCGTTCATCATGGTCCGGCTCAAGGCCCGCCAGGGTGAGCGCAAGCTGTGGGCCCGCCTCATGGGCTCCAGCGGTCTGGGCGAATTCGTGGACACCCTGATCTTCTGCACCATCGCCGCACCCGTCATCGGGATCGCCGGCTTTGGCATGTTCGCCAACTACGTACTGGTCGGCTTCCTCTACAAGACGGGCGTCCAATACGTGATGCTCCCGATCACGACGCTCGTGATCGGCTGGTTCAAGCGGCACGAACCCAGCTACGCGGCGTAGCTTTTCACCGAGTCTGACGGACCGACGCCGAGTCTGACGGTGCGCAACTGCGGTTTCGCAGCGCTCCGTCAGACTCGGCGTCGGTCCGTTTCTCTTTGGGACACGCGAACGCCTTTACTTGACGCTTCAAGTTAATTTCTGCGACACTTTACTTGTAGCTTCAATAAACTGAGGCCCTGCGCCTGCTCATAAAGGCCCGCCATGACCCCACGAAACGGTGAAACCCCATGAACAACCCCGCATTGACCACGGCCGCCCGAACCATCCTCCGCGTCGTCGTCGGCTTCCTCTTTGCCGCTCACGGCTGGCAGAAGTACAACGAGTTCACGATCGCCGGCACCCAGGGCGCCTTTGCCCAGATGGGCGTGCCGGCCGCGGACTTGGTGGCCCCCGTCGTGGCAACCTTGGAACTCGTCGGCGGCATTGCCCTGATCGTTGGCTTCCTGTCCCGCCCGGTCGCCGCCCTGCTGGTGCTGGACATGCTCGGCGCCCTTGTCCTGGTCCACGCCTCCGCGGGAGTCTTCGTCCAGACCGGCGGATTTGAGCTGGTGCTCCTGCTGGCCGCCGCGGCGCTGGCCGTGGCGCTGGCCGGCCCCGGCCGCGTGTCGGTCGACTACGTGTTGTTCGGCCGCAAGAGCTCCAAGCTGGCCGTACTGGCCTAAGGCGTTCCCTGCGGGGGCCGTTGTGGTGATCCGACGCCGGCCGGCCGGGGTCGAATCACCACAACGGCCCCCGCTCCGCGTGGCTAGCGGTTCGGGTAGTAGCGGCGCAGCGTCTCGGCCTTGAATGCGAAGAACGTGCCGTCCTCGATGGCGAGCCGGGCGTCGTCGACCATCTTCACCACGAAGCGTTCGTTGTGGATGGAAACCAGCGTCGCCGCGACCATCTCCTTGGCCTTGAACAAGTGGTGGATGTAGGCGCGGGTGTAGTTGGCGCACGCATAGCAGTCGCACTCCTCCGACAGCGGCGTGAAGTCGCGCTTGTACTTGGCGCCCGAGAGGTTGAAGCGGCCGTCCGGGGTGTAGAACGCCGAGGTGCGGGCCACCCGGGTGGGGGAGACACAGTCAAAGGTGTCCGCCCCGTTTTCGATGGCCGTGAAGATGTCGTCCGGTTCGGAGATGCCCAGCAGGTGGCGCGGCTTGTCCTCCGGCAGCTCCTCGGCACACCAGCGCACAATGGTGCCAAGGTTTTCCTTCTCCAGCGCCCCGCCGATGCCGTAGCCGTCGAAGTTCATGGCGCCCAAATCCTGGGAGGCCTTGCGGCGCAGGTCCTCGTACTGGGCGCCCTGGATGACGCCGAACAAGGCCTGGTACGGCTTGCCGACCCGCTCCTCGGTGAGCCGGAAGTGCTCGGCGATGCAGCGCAGCGCCCACAGCCGGGTGCGTTCCAGGGACATCTCCTGGTAGCCGCGCGAGTTCAGCAGCGTGGTCAGCTCGTCGAAGGCGAACATGATGTCCGCGCCGATCTGGTGCTGGACGTTCATGGACACCTCGGGCGTGAAGCGGTGCATGTCCCCGTTCAGGTGCGACTTGAACCAGACGCCGTCATCGTCAATGTGCGCCAGCCGCTCCTTGCCCACGGCCACGGAATCGTCGGCGCCGGCCTGCGGGGAGGCGGCCGCGGCGTCCATGTTGATGACCTTCTTGAAACCCGAACCGAGGCTCATGACCTGGAATCCGCCGCTGTCGGTGAACGTGGGGCCCTGCCAGTTCATGAACTTCCCGAGCCCGCCGGCGGCGTCGAGCAGCTCCGCGCCGGGCTGGAGGTACAGGTGGTAGGCGTTGGACAGCAGCGCCTGCGCGCCCAGTTCCGCCATGGATTCGGGCAGCACCGACTTCACGGTGGCCTTGGTGCCCACGGCGATGAAGGCCGGGGTCTTGATGGTGCCGTGCGGGGTGGTGATGACGCCGGTGCGGCCCTGGAACTTCCCGCCGTTTTGTGCGACGACGGCGGCCGACGGCGCGCATGTATCGTTCAGCCGGGTGGTGACCCGGAATTCAAACTCGCTCTGCGACGCCGGCCGGCCCGGGGCGGCGTCGGGTGCGGCCGGTGCGGCGGCCGGGCTAGTTGCGGGGTCGGTGAAAAGCAGGTCCGTGCTGGATTCTGGGGAGGGCATTAGTCCATTTTGCCAGTGTTTCGCCGCGCGCCCCGCCAGAAAGGACCCGGCGAGGAGCCTGCCGGGCATTGTCCGGGCACTAGGCCGGAGCTAGGCGGGTGCTACCCGGGCCGCTACGCCTCCGGGTAGTGGGACTCCATGAAGGAATCCCACTGGGATCCGATCGTCTCCAGCGCGGTGGCGCCGAGGCCGTAGGTAGAGGCGATGATTTGGGCTCCGGGGTGTTCGCGCAGCCCTTCGACGGGGGACTGCTGGGCCAGGATCAGCAAGCCGTCGCCGTGCTCGGCATAGCCGGTCACGGTCAGGCCCACCTGGGAGTCGGTGCGGTACCAAACCCGCCCGCCGAGGGTGGCTCCGGTGTTGAGCGTGACCTGGTACTCCTCGCCGGGGTCCGGGAGCCAGCCGGTGTCGATGCCGAGCGCGTCCCACAGATTGGTGTGGGCGGCGCTGGTGCCGTCGACGAAGATGGTGCGGCGCGGCGTATGGGGGTGGCGTTCCAGGGCAAAGCGGAGCTGCTGGATGAACATGGTCCAGCCCTCGGTGATGTCGGAATCGTATTTGGCCCACTCGCCGGTGGCCACGCCGCGGGTCATGGTCAGCAAGGTGCCGTCCGGGTGCGGTTCCAGCACGAACGAGTCGCCCATTTCCAGGTCGAGGCGCAGGTGGTCGGCGCTTTCGCTGACCTCGCTGAAGTAGATTTGCCGGATCTCGTCGTCCAGGCCCTCCATTTCCCAGCCATGCCACTGGGCCACCCGTGAGGGTTCCCGGAGCATGTGCCACACCTGTTCGGCATCGGCGTTGATGAGCACTGAGAGCTGGGTGGTGGTCATGAAAGGTAATCTACGCTGGTTCACCTAAACGAACCAGCAGCACGCGGCCGCTCCCACTGATCGCATCCGAACTGGGCCCACGCTTGCCAGGTTCCGGGGAAATCGCGCCAGCGATTTATTCGGCCGGCAAGTGGGGATTAACGGCCCAAACCCGCGTAGGCGATCGCCTGGCGCACCAGCGCCCCGCGGCCGCCCACGAATTCGGCCTGCACGCCGGGGCTGAGCACTTCCTCCGGCGTCATCCAGGTCAGTTCCAGGGCGTCCTGGCGCGGTTCGCATTCGCCGGTCACGGGAATCACGTAGACCAGGGCGACGGCGTGCTGGCGTTCGTCGGTGAATCCGGTCTGCGAAGGGGAGGGCAGGTATTCGGCCACCGTGAACGGCACCGGGCTGACGGGCAGCTGCGGCAACGCCAGCGGGCCCAGGTCCTTTTCAATGTGGCGGATGAGCGCGGCCCGGATGGTTTCCCGGTACAGCACCCGCCCGGACACCGTGGTGCGCACCATGGAACCCTCGTCGTCGGCCTGCAGCAGCAGGCCCACCTCGTTGACGTAGCCCAGCGGGTCCAGGCGCACGGGAACCACCTCCACGTAAACCATGGGAAGACGGTTCCGGGCCTCGTACAGGTCCTCGTCGGACAGCCAGCCGGGGTAGGGATCAGGGGTGCGGACGCTCATACATAAGTTGTACCCCATGAACCGCCGGCGCACCGCTTTCGGCCCGGTGCCGTTTCCGCCGGGCCTGCTTTAGGGGCGAAGGATCCGCAGCGCAGTCCCGTCGGGCGTGCGGAGCGAAAGTGCATCGGCGTCCGGCATGTCCGTCGCAACCCCCGCCGCGGTGAGGCGGGCGCCCAGGGCGGCAAGGTCGCCGCAGTACTCAAGGCCCAGTTCGACGCCGTTGTGCCCTGCCGGGTGCGTGGCCACGAGGCCGCCGTTCTTGGCCCGGAAGAAGGAGCCGCCGCCGGGGCGGGTGATGAGTGGGCGGGCGCCGATATCGGCAAGCACCTTCCGTGCGCCGGCGTCGTCGGTGGTGTGCCAATGCATGACGACGGTCAGTAGGCCCGGTCCCACGAGGATTTCCTGAGCGACGGGAACGGCCAGGAACGCGGTGCCGTCCGGGGCATCCACCCGGGCGGCCGGGCCGTAATCGGAGTCGACCAGCTCGGCGGGCGTGCCGTCGGCGAGGGTTCGGTGCACAAAGATCTCGTGGTCCCGGACCTCGAACTCCAGGCCTGTGGTGCCGTCCTCGGCGCTGCCGGCATCTACCCGGAGCAGCCCAACCCTGCCGTTGCCGGAGTCAAAAACCCGGCGGTCGCCGTCATCCGCTATGCAGCGCAAACCGAGCGCCGTGAGCAGGTGGGCGTACTCCTCGAGGCGGGAGGTGAGGTGGATGGGTCTGACGCGCAGCATGGGCTCTCCGAAGTTGGTGGTTTGTCCACGGTAGCAATGCGGGGAAGCCGGGCGGGAACTAGTGTTGACCCAATGAGCGAACTTCCCGAACTCCTTGTCCCGGATGTGGCCGCGTGGCGTGCGTGGCTGGCGGAGAACCACACCTCGTGCCCCGGCGTCCGGCTGGTGCTGCACAAGAAGGGCGGCACGGTCACGGCGCTCGATTATGCGGCCGCACTGGATGAGGCGCTGTGCTTTGGCTGGATCGACGGCGTGGTGGGCAAGCGCGACGACGAGTCCTTTGTGCGCCGCTTTACGCCCCGCACCAAGGCCAGCAAATGGTCCAAGATCAATGTCAGCCACTTTGAGCGGCTTTCCGTGGACGGGCGCATGACCCCAGCCGGTGTGGCCGCAGCGGATGCCGCCAAGGCTGACGGCCGGTGGGAGGCCGCTTATGCGGGGCAGGCCGCCATGGAAGTTCCGGCCGACCTCTTGGCTGCGATCGCCGCCTCCGGGCCCAAGGCGCAGGCCATGTTCGACGTGTTGACCGCCACCAACCGCTACGCGTTCCTGTACCGGATCGCCAACGTCAAGAGCGAGGCCGCCCGGGCCGCGAACATCGAGCGCTTTATGGCGATGCTGCAAGCCGGCGAAACCTTTTACCCGCTAAAGCGCCGGCCCGCCCCTGTGGGGTGAACGCGGTTCGCCCGGGGTTAGCCGCGTGTGGCGCGATCGTGGATGGTGACCGTGTAACCGTCGGGATCCTGGAATACGAAGGTCATGCCAAATGGGCCCTCGAAGGGTTCCCGAACGATGGTTGTGCCGGCCTCCGCGAGCGTTTGATGAAGGGCGACGGCCTCGGGGTCATGGAGCCAAAGCGCGACGCCGAGCCCCAGCTTGCCGGATTCGAGGTCCACTCCCGGTTCGGGGTCGCGAATCGCGAAGGTCGGCTGGGTGTCGAAGACGACCGCGTGTGGAGGTGAGAAAGGTGCCCGGTTTAGGCCGACGGTGTTCTCGTAAAAATCAGCAGCCTTCTCGAGGTCGCGTACCTGCAGGGCAATGAAATCGGGGCCGGTGATGGCCATGATGGTTCTCCTTGTATGTCAGTTTCCTTACATATAACAGTATGTCAGAATTCTTACATGAACAACAGTGAAGTGCAGCTCGGATATGTGGTGAAGCAGGCGCAGTCATTGCTTCGCCTTCGCATGGAGGAGGCGCTGCACCCGCACGCCCTCACCGTTTCCCAGTACTCCTGCCTGCACCGCCTGCTTCGCGAGCCGGGGATCTCCGCCGCGGGGCTGGCCCGGGCCACGTTCATGACCCGCCAATCCATGAACTCGATGCTGCAGCAATTGCTCGAACGCGGACTGGTCGAACGTCCCGCCCGACCCGAATCCGGACGCGCCTTGCCGACAGCACTGACGCCGGCAGGCGTTGAGCTCCTCGCCGCGGCACAGGCCGAAGTGGACGGAGTCGAGGAGCGGATGCTCTCGGGCCTTGGTCCGGCCGAGATCGTCTCGCTCTCTCGCGGACTCAGCGCCTGCGTAAAAGCGCTCGGCGGCTGAGCCTGCAAAACCCGGCTGCGGGCGCGACGGCCTGGAGTTGAAGCCGGCGAACCCGGGGGTGCCGCCGGGCCGGTGCAGGAATTAGTGTTGGCCCATGATTGAACTTCCCGAATTGCTGCTCCCGGACGCGGACGCGTGGCGCGGCTGGCTTGCGGAACACCATGCCTCAAGTGCCGGTGTCAGGCTGGTGCTGCACAAGAAGGGCGGCACCGTCACGGCACTGGACTACGCCGGAGCTTTGGACGAGGCGCTGTGCTTTGGCTGGATCGACGGCTTGATCGGCCGGCGCGACGACGGCAGCTACCTGACGCGGTTCACGCCCCGCACGCGCACCAGCAAGTGGTCCAAGAACAACGTGGAGAACATTGCCCGGCTGACCGCCGCGGGGCGGATGCAGCCCGCCGGGCAGGACGCCGTCGACGCCGCCAAGGCCGACGGCCGCTGGGAAATGGCATACTCCGGCCAGTCGAAGGCGGAGGTTCCCGCGGACCTGGCGGACGCCATCGCGGCCAACCCCAAAGCCCAGGCCATGTTTGAGGTGCTTACGGCCGTCAACCGCTTCGCACTCATCTACCGCACTACCACGGTGAAAACCCCCGCCGCCCGGGCAGCGAAGATCGACCGGCTCGTGGCGATGCTCGCCTCCGGGGAGACCCCGCACCCGCAAAAACGCCGCCCGTCCTGAAACGGCGTCTACACGCCGGTGGCCTTCCGGGTGAAGGCGTGCCGGTACTGGCTCGGGGTCAGTGACGTGGATTTCTTGAAGACCTGGCGGAAGTTGGCGCCGGACCCCAGCCCGACCGAGGCGCCGATGGCCTCGACCGGTGCCGTGGTGGTCTCCAACAGCTCCTTGGCCCGGTCGATTCTTTGGACGGCCAGCCACTTCATGGGCGTGAGCCCCACATGCGTGTCAAAGCGGCGGGAAAGGGTCCGTTCGCTCAATGAGGCGGCCGTGGCGATCTGCCCAATCGTGATGGGTCGCTCCAGGTGGGTGCCCGCCCACTCCATGGCGGCGGCCACGTCCCGGGGTTGGGATGCCGCACCGGATCGCGGGCGGCGCTCGATGAATTGTGATTGCGTGCCTTCGCGCCTGGGTGCGGCAACGGTGGACCGGGCCGTGCGATTGCCCTCGGCCGCACCCCAGTCCGATTTCACGATGTGCAGGCAGAGGTCTATGCCGGCCGCAACGCCCGCCGAGGTGAGCACCTGCCCGCTTTCGACGAACAATACGTTTTCATCGACGGCCACTGCGGGGTAAAGGCGGGCCATCTCGGCCGTGTGCTCCCAGTGGGTCGTGGCCCGCACGCCGTCGAGGATTCCCGCCTGGGCCAGGGCGAAGGCCCCCGTGCAGATCGAGACCAGGCGCGCCCCGCGAGCGTGCGCGGCCTGCAAAGCCAGCCTCACGTCGTCGTGCAGTGGAAGCCGGGCGGAAGTGAAGCCCGGGATCACAATGGTCGACACCTCCTCCAGCAGCTCAAGCCCGCGGTCCGGAACCACCGTGAATCCGCCGTCGGCGCGCACCGGCAGGCCGCCGGCGGAGCAGGTGGCCACCTCATACAGGTGCGCGGCATTGCGCCCGAGGATCTGGATGGGGATGCCAAAGTCCAGGGCCAGGACCTCCGGCAGGGCGAGCACGGCCACCTTGATCCGCTCGGGAACTGCAGCACCGGGTGCGGTTGTCTTGGCGGGATAGTTTCGCATAGTGGCTATTCTGCCACTGTTGCACGGGGCGATTCCTTGAAAATGTGGACTCATGACCATCTCCGCGCCACGTTTTCGCGTCCTGCTGATTCAGCTGATCGCCGCCCAGGCCTGCTACTACATGATCGTCAGCGCCGACCTGACCCTGACGGGACTCGTGGGACTGTCCCTGGCGCCCAGCCCCGCCCTGACCACGCTGCCGCTGAGCCTGATCGTGGTGGTGGGGACCGCGTGTTCGTTTATCGCCGGAAATGCCGCCTCACGCTACGGATACCGCCCCGTCATGATTGCGGGCGCCGCCTGCGCCGTTGCCGGCGGGGCACTCTCCGCGGTGGCCGTCGGCACGCATTCCTTTGCCTTGTTTTGCGTTGGCACGGCGCTGACCGGCGGATATCGTGCCGTAGGCGGGTTCCTGCGCTTCATCGCCTCCGAATACGCGCCGCCGGCCCGGCGCGAACGGGCCCTGGCCCTGGTGTTGTATGGCGGAATCGTCGCCGCGGTGTTGGGGCCGGTTGCGGCGGTTGCGGCCTCAACGGCATGGAGTCGGCCGTATGTGGGCTCCTGCTTGTTGATCGCGGCCCTGGGCCTGGCTGCGGCGGTGCTCGCCCGGACCCTGCCGCCGGCGCAGCGAAGTATGGACCAAACGGCCGTGGAAGCGGTGCGGATCAGGGACCGGCTGGGGCACCCGAAATTCCGGCAGGCACTGCTGGTGCTGGCGGGGTCCGGACTCGTGATGACCCTCGTCATGGCGGCCGGCCCGCTGGCGGGTCACCATGCCGGCCATTCCTCGGCCATGGGCGCCGCGATGATTCAGTGGCACCTGGTGGGGATGTTTGCGCCATCGGCCCTGAGTGCATGGGCGCTGCGGCGGCTCGGCACCGGCAAAACAGTGGCCATTGGCCTGGCCGTCATGGCCGGCGGCTGCGCGCTTGGAGCCGTGGGCGTGGCCGCATGGGCCATGGTCGGATCCCTGGCGCTGGTTGGCGTCGGCTGGAACGTGCTGTTCGTGGCCGGCTCGGCGCTGCTCCTGCAGTGCTACCCGCAAGGCCGGGGAAGCCGGGTCCAGGGATTCATCGAAGGCGCCACGGCCGGCGTTTCCGCAATTGGATCCTTCGCCGCAGCCGACATCCTGATGGGCGCGGGCTGGGGCGGGACCAGCCTGCTGGCCCTGGCTGCCACGGCGGTGCTTGGCGCCTTGTTTGCGATCCTGTGGCGCCGGAAAGTCACCCAGGAGAAGGGTCTGGAAGCGATCAACGCCTGAGTGATGGACCGTCCCCGGCCAGTGCGGCGCACACCGCCGCGGCCTCGAAGATGGTCCAGCGCTGCACGGCGGCGGACAGCAGCACCGGTTCCGGCCCGGTGAGGGATGCCGCCGTGCCCAGCACCAGATTCGACGCCGTCGTCCGGGCCTGGGCGGGCAGCCTCGGGTCGCCCGCGGCCACGGCCAGGTAGCGGCACAGGATGCCCGTGAACAGGCTGCCGTCGCCGCCGGGTTCCAGCCGCAGCGCCATGGTTCCCGGCGCGGCTAGCTGATGTTCGACGGCGGAAATCAGCGCCGCCGCCTGCTCGGCGTAGCGCGGATGGTCCAGGTGCAGGAGCGCGGCGAGGATGGGCCCCTGGTTGTAGGTGTAGATGGTGCGCTCCACGTCCCGGCCGGTCGCCGAGGGGTGGATGCCGTCCAGGTAGAGCCCCGTGTCGGGGTCGAACAATTCGGTGCGCAGCCAGTCCGCCACGGATTGGGCGAGGGCATGGTCGCCCGTCCGGGCAAACTGCAGGGCGGCCGGGCCGTTGGCGGGCGTGTTCTTGTAGTCCCGCTTCCTGGACCAGTAGATGCCGCCGCCCAGGACGTCGTCGTGCGCGCTTCGCAGCTGGCTCGTCAACACCGCCTCGGCATGCGGGGCAAGGCGACCCGGCTTGCCGAGGACCGTGCGGGAGAGCCCGGTGAGGCGTCCGGCGGCGAGCGCCAGCCAGGCCATGTCGTCGAAGAAGTAGTTGGGGATGCGGCAAAAGTTGCGGATCATGATGCCGCTCAGGAGGCTGTTTGCGAGGACGGCCGAGTCCGTGGCGGCCCGCCGGTCACCCGCGCGCATGGCCCGCAGGCCGGCATCCACCAGGACATCCACATAATGAGCCTGCCACCAGTAGTTCCATTCGCTCCACGGCATTTGCTGCGGGGCGGCCGGCGCCGTGACGGCGCCGATCCACGTGCCCGGCAGGCCCAGGAGTCGGTGGCCAAAACGTGCGTTGACGTCGGCGGCGGCGCGGGCGGCCAGCCCGGCCCAATCCGGCAGTGCTTCGCCGTGGCCCGCGGGTTCACCTTGATCGCCGATCATGGACTCAAGCGTACTGAGTGTTCCGGACGTGGCAAGGGGATGGCGCCCTCCCCGTTTGCCCCAAGGGTTTTCAGTTAGTATGCATTAACGCAGTTTTCACGGTGCCGTCCGCCTTGCGCGGCCGGCACGCCTCGACGAGGAGGACGCATGAAGATTTCAGGCAACGGCACGGTTGCACTCATCACGGGTGGCGCATCAGGCCTGGGCGCCGCGACGGCGCGCCGGCTGCATGCGGCGGGGGCCGGCGTCGTGCTGGTGGACCTGCCGCAGTCCAGCGGGGCGGAACTGGCGGCCGAACTGGGGGAGCGGGCCGTGTTTGTCCCGGCCGACGTCACCAATGAGGAGCAGGTGCGGGCCGCCATTGCCGCGGCCGCCGGGCTGGGCACGCTGCGGATCGCCGTCAATTGTGCCGGTATTGCTACCCCGGGCAAGGTGTTGGGGCGGGAGGGCGTGCTGGCGCTGGAACAGTTCAGCCGGGTCATCCAGATCAACCTGATCGGCACCTTCAACGTGGTGCGCCTGTGCGCCGAGGCCATGGCCGCCGCCGAACCGCTCGAGGGCGAGTTTGGCCCGGAGCGCGGCGTCATCGTCAATACGGCCTCCGTGGCGGCGTTCGACGGCCAGATCGGCCAGCCCGCGTACGCCGCGTCCAAGGGTGGAGTTGCCGCCATGACCCTGCCTCTTGCGCGTGAACTGGCCCGCACCCTGATCCGGGTCATGACCATTGCCCCCGGCATTTTTGAGACGCCCATGCTGGCGGGCCTGCCGCAGGCTGCGCAGGATTCGCTGGGGCAGCAGGTGCCGCACCCGTCGCGCCTGGGCAAGCCGGCCGAATATGCGGCGCTCGTGGCACACATTGCCGCCAACGCCATGCTCAACGGCGAGACCATCCGCCTCGATGGTGCCATCCGGATGGCACCAAAATGACGGGTGCCGGGCATGAGCTGCCCTCCGCGGACTTTTACGACTACGAGTCCCTGCTGACCGACGCCGAGGCGGCCAAGCTGGCGCAGCTGCGCGAATTCCTGGCCGCCGAGGTGGCTCCCTACGCCACCGGCTGGTGGAACGACGCCGAGTTCCCGGCGCACATCCTGCCCAAGATCGCGGCCCTGGAGCTGGCCGCCCCGGACCGGCGCAGCTTCAGCCACCTGTTCACGGGCCTGGTGGTGGCCGAGATGACCCGCACCGACACCTCCCTGGCCACGTTCTTCCTGGTCCACCACGACCTCTTTGTCCAGGCGCTCATCGACTTCGGCTCCGAGGAACAAAAGGCCCGGCTGTTGCCGGACGCCGTATCCCTGCGCACCACGGGCGCCTTTGCGCTGACCGAGCCCGACCACGGCAGCGACGTGGCCGGCGGCATGGTCACCACGGCCCAAAAAGTCCAGGACGACGACGGCACGCACTGGGTGCTCAACGGCGCCAAGCGGTGGATCGGCAATGGCACGTTTTGCAACCACATGCTCCTGTGGGCCAAGGACGCCGACACCGGCGAGGTGCGCGGCTTCATCCTTGACGCGTCCCTGCCGGGAGTCACGCGCAGCAAGATCGAGAACAAGATTGCGCTGCGGACCGTGCAGAACGCGCACATCGTGCTGAGCGACGTGCGTGTCGAGGAACGGGACAGGTTTTCCGGCGTCGGCTCCTTCGGCGACACCAACAAACTCCTGCGCCATTCCCGGATCTCCGTCGCCTGGCAGGCCGTGGGGCAGCAACTGGCGGCCTTCGACGTGGCCCGGGCCTACGCCGTCGAACGCCAACAATTCGGCAAGCCGCTGGCGTCCTTCCAGATGATCCAGGCACAGCTGACCAGGATGCTCGGCAACGCCAGTTCATCCCTGGCGCTCATGGTGCGGGTGGCCGGGCTGCAGGACCGGGGCGGCGACGGGGACGCCACCATGGCGCAGGTGGCGCTCGCCAAGGCGCACACCACCGCCGCGATGCGCGAGACCGTCTCGCTGGGCCGGTCAATCCTGGGCGGCAACGGAATCGTCTCCGATTACCGGATGGCCAAGATCTTCGCCGACGCCGAGGCCATCTACACCTACGAGGGATCGCACGAGATCAACACCCTCATCGCCGGCCGGGCGATCACGGGCGTCTCGGCGATCGTGTAACAGACCCAAGCCCGCGACAAAGACCTTGGCCCGCGAGACAGGTGGTGGTCAACGCCTGTCTCGCGGGCCAGGGTCTGCCATGCGGCTGCGGGTCTGTCTCGCGGCAGGCCTGGCCGGAAAGTTACTTGCGCGGGTCGCGCTCGCCGGCTTCGACGGCGGCGTTGATGCGGTTGCCCTCCACGGGCGCCGGGCAGGTGCCGAAATCGGTGAACGCGCTGGGGTAGTTGATGGCCCGGTTGAAGTCGACCACCACGGTGCCGTCGGGGCGCGGCCGGGTCAGCTCCAGCTTGCGCCAGTGCGAGCTGGTGACGTTGTTGGTGTCATCGAAGAACGTCACGATCAGCGAGCCCAGCTGGCCCTCCTCGGCGGCGAGCCGATAGGTGGTGCCGTCCAGCTCAACGACGACGTCGCCCACCGTCACCGCGACACCGGGAACCTCCGGGTTGGCCGTGACGATGTCAACGGTGCGCGGCTCGGCATACCGCTCAAAGGTGCCGGTGAGCACGAGCCCCGGGTTGTAGTCGAACGCCGGGACGCCGTGGAATTCGGTCAGCGTGGGGGACTGGGAATCGCGGGTGCGGATCATGTAGCGGTTGGCGCGCACACCCAGCTCAACCACAACGGTGCCGTAGCGCACCCATCGCAGCGATTCCTCGTCGGCCAGTTCGGCCGTGATGGTGCCCACCACGGGTTCCCCAGTCGAGACCAGCGTGACCTGGTCCTCGGCACTGACGGTGAGGGTCGCCGTCGTGCCGTCACTGCGCCACAGGCCGGGCACGCCGTCCAGCGTCTCCGGAGCCGACGGCAGCCAGTGGAAGGAGGTCAGTGTCAGCCAGCCGTGCTCGGTGGCCAGTGCCGTGGCGCGGCCGGCGCGGAACCGGTCCCAACGCTCGGTGAGGCGGGTGAGATCTGCGGTTTGTACAGTCAACGGTGCTCCTAAAATGCCCTGCGGGTGTGCGGCTCAAGCCACTGTAGGCACAACGGGCGGGCACCTGCGGGTATTCCGGCGACGGCGGTCACTGGACGGTAGCGTTCCGCCGCAGCTCGGAGCGCAGATAACGAAGCTGCCAAGATTTCCAGAATCCCACACACCGGTATCCGTTCGGGGTAGCTTGCAGGTGTACCGGAACGCGGGGACGCGCCCGCCGCATGGCGCGGGGCGAAGACTTTTGGGGGTCCAACGATGGCGTATCGCAAACCAGCATCACCCGTGGCTCGGCGGCTCCCCGTCGCCTGTGCCATCCTGGCCTTTACCGGCATCGTCCTCTTGCAGTTCGATCCCACGGATCAACCGGGGCACTGGTGGGTGCCCGGGTTCACGGCATCAATAATCTTTGCCC
This sequence comes from Arthrobacter sp. ERGS1:01, assembly GCF_001281315.1. Lineage (NCBI taxonomy): Bacteria > Bacillati > Actinomycetota > Actinomycetes > Micrococcales > Micrococcaceae > Arthrobacter > Arthrobacter sp. ERGS1:01. The sequence continues at coordinate 444,738 of NZ_CP012477.1, forward strand.
TGGCAACCCCCGTCGCCTTCACCGTGCTGGTCGCGGGGCGGGTGCAGAAGCCAAACCGCGATATGCGGTGGCTCATCGCAATCACGGCCCTGCTGGCTGTTCTCTCCGTCGCCGCGAGTTCGCAGATGCTGTCATACGGGAGCAGATACGGCGCCTCCGGTGATATCGGCGGCACCGCCATGTGGCTCCTGTCGACTGTCGGCTTGCTCGCGGTGGCGCTTGTGACGACGACGTACCTGCCCAAGTCCTCGCCACCATCCGAGCCACAACAGGAAAGCCCGGACGGGCCGCAATCGCCCTAAAACCCCTCACAAGAATGAACCGCCGGGAACTGGTGAAAGAATGGCGGGATGGCAAGTAATACCGAAATGAACAAGGACATGGCCCGCTTCGAGCTGGGCACCGTGACGGCCCTGGACGGCGATCGCGCGCAGTTGACGCTGACGCGGGATTACGAGGCGCCCATGGAGCAGATCTGGGCCATGCTGACGGATCCGGAACAAACCCAAAAGTGGTGGTGCAAGGTCCGCGGCCAGGCCCGCACGGGCTCCTCCTTCGACCTGAAATGGCTCAACGTCAAGGACGAGGGCCACGGCATCGAGACCGACTGGTGGAACGGGCGCGTGGTCAATGCCGAAGAACCGCACGTCCTGGAGGTCAGCAACTCCATGCACGGCACCATCCGGGTGGAGCTGTCAGCGCACGGCACGGGCACCACGCTGACGTTCACGAACATCATTTCCGTCCCCGACGAGGTGGTGTTGATGTCGCTGGCCGGCTGGCATGTGCACCTGGACCACCTGCAGGAGGCGCTGGAGGGCAAAAGCGTCGACTGGCCGCACTGGTGGGACGACTTCTACCCGTGCTGGGAACAAATCCACGCCGCCTACGCCGCCGTGCACGGCCAGGGGCGCCCCGACACTATTTGAGACGGATTGGCCCGTGTGAGCGCCCGCACAGTAGGATCCAAACGGCCCTGTTTCCGGGCCCCACCGTATTCAGCGCCGCATACGAGCACCTTAGAAGCACGACCGTACAGACCGTAAGGACGCTGACTCATGAGCTCAGAACTGCATCCAGACCCCCAGGGCACCTTCGCCGATCCCGCCGAGGACTCCGATCTTCGCCGCGACGTGCGCCGCGTCAGCACGCTGTTGGGTGAATCCCTGGTCCGCCAGCACGGCCCGGACCTGCTGGCCATGGTGGAACAGGTGCGCCTGCTGACCAAGGAATCCAAGGAAGCGGCCCGCGGCGAGACCGGCACCGGCCCGTGGAGTGCCAACGACGTCGCCGAACAGGTCCGCGAGGTCCTCTCCTCCCTGCCGCTTGAGCAGGCCACCGATCTGGTCCGTGCCTTCGCGTTCTACTTCCACCTGGCCAACGCCGCCGAACAGGTGCACCGCGTCCGTAGCCTGCGCTCGCGGCCCGAGCAGGACGGCTGGCTGGCCAAGGCCGTCACCGAAATCGCCGAAAAGGCCGGCTCCGAAGCCCTGCAAAAGGTCGTCAACGAACTCGACGTGCGCCCCATCTTCACCGCGCACCCCACCGAGGCCTCGCGCCGCTCCGTGCTGGACAAGATCCGCAAGCTTTCGGACATCCTGGCCACGCCATCGGATGAGGGCAGCACCGCCCGCAGCCGGCAGGACCGCAAGCTGGCCGAAATCATCGACCAGATGTGGCAGACCGACGAGCTGCGCAAGGTCCGTCCCACGCCCATGGACGAGGCCCGCAACGCCATCTACTACCTGAACAACATCCTCACGGACGCCATGCCCGAGGTGCTCACCGAGCTCACCGACCTCCTGGCCGTCCACGACGTGAAGCTGCCGGCGGATGCCGCACCGCTGCGCTTCGGCTCCTGGATCGGTGGCGACCGCGACGGCAACCCGAACGTCACCTCCGACGTCACCCGCGAGGTGCTGGTGCTGCAAAACGCGAACGCCGTGAAGAACAGCATCGCGCTCATCGACGAACTCCTGACGGTCCTCTCCAACTCCAGCTCCCTCTATGGTGCGGACAAGGAACTGACCGACTCCATCGCCGTCGACCTGGCCAAGCTGCCCGGAATCGATCCGCGCGTGCTGGAGCTGAACGCCGAGGAACCGTACCGGCTGAAGCTGACCTGCATCAAGGCAAAGCTGCTGAACACGCGCAAGCGCGTTGGCGCCGACGGCTACCACGAGCCCGGCCGCGACTACGCCAACACCGCCGAGCTCATCGCCGACCTGGAACTGCTGGAAACATCGCTGCGCAACAACTCGGCCGCCCTGGTGGCCGACGGCGCCCTGGCCTCCGTGCGCCGCGCGATCGCCTCCTTCGGCCTGCACCTGGCCACCCTGGACATCCGCGAGCACGCCGACCACCACCACGACGCCGTCGGCCAGCTCATCGACCGCGTCGGTGAGCTCGGCAAGCCCTATGCGGACCTGGAGCGGGACGAGCGCATGCGCGTGCTCAGCGCCGAACTGGCCAGCCACCGCCCGCTGTCCGGCCACCCGATCAAGCTCGACGGCATCGCCGACGGCACCTACGACGTCTTCCGCGTGGTGCGCCGGGCCCTGCACACCTACGGCCCCGACGTCGTCGAAACCTACATCATCTCGATGACCCGCGGTGCCGACGACGTCCTGGCCCCGGCCGTGCTGGCCCGCGAGGCCGGGTTGGTCCAGCTCACGGGCGAGAACCGCTACGCAAAGATTGGCTTCGCCCCGCTGCTGGAAACCGTGGACGAGCTGCGCGCCTCCGCCGAGATCGTGGACCAACTGCTTTCCGACCCGTCCTACCGGGAACTGGTGCGCCTGCGCGGCAACGTCCAGGAAATCATGCTCGGCTACTCGGACTCCAACAAGGAATCCGGCGTCATGACCAGCCAGTGGGAAATCCACAAGACCCAGCGCAAGCTGCGCGACGTGGCACTCAAGCACGGCGTGAACGTGCGCATGTTCCACGGCCGCGGCGGCTCCGTGGGCCGCGGTGGCGGACCCACCTACGACGCCATCATGGCCCAGCCCAACGGCGTCCTCGAAGGTGCCATCAAGTTCACCGAACAGGGCGAGGTCATCTCCGACAAGTACTCGCTGCCCGAGCTGGCGCGCGAGAACCTGGAACTGTCACTGGCCGCCGTCATGCAGGGTTCGGCCCTGCATCAGGCGCCGCGCCACTCCGAGGACGACCTGGTCCGCTTCGGTGAGGTCATGGAGACCATCTCCGACGCCGCCTTTGGCACGTACCGGACGCTCATCGACCACGATGACCTGCCCGCCTACTTCCTGGCCTCCACCCCCGTGGAACAGCTGGGCAGCCTGAACATCGGCTCCCGCCCGTCCAAGCGGCCCGACTCCGGCTCCGGCCTGGGCGGCCTGCGCGCCATCCCGTGGGTGTTTGGCTGGACCCAGTCGCGGCAAATCGTGCCCGGCTGGTTCGGCGTGGGCTCGGGCCTGAAGGCCGCCCGCGAGGCCGGCCGCGGCGAGGAACTGAAGGAAATGCTGGCCAACTGGCACTTCTTCTCCTCCACCATTTCCAACGTGGAAATGACGCTCGCCAAGACTGACATGGACATCGCCGCCCACTACGTGCGCACCCTGGTGCCGGAACCGCTCCAGCACCTGTTCGCCGCCATCCGTGCCGAATACGAGCTCACGGTTGCCGAAGTGCAGAACCTGACGGGCGAGGTGGAGCTGCTGGACAAGCAGCCGCTGCTCAAGCGCTCCCTGAACGTCCGCGACCAGTACCTGGACCCGATCTCCTACCTTCAGGTGGAACTGCTGCGCCGCGTCCGCGAGGCCGACATCTCCCAGAGCGAAGTGGACGAGCGCCTGCAACGCGCCATGCTCATCACGATCAACGGCGTGGCCGCCGGCCTGCGCAACACGGGGTAGTCCCTGCGACGGAGGGACCGGCATGCCCTCGGCTGCTTTCCGATCCTCGGCCGCGGGCGGCCTCCGGTCTCCCTGACGCAGCCTACGGGCAAACCAGTCCCTCCGTCGGTGCTTGTGGGGACCCATGTCGTTTAAGCTGGGTCAATGCCTTCCTTCCGTGCCACGCTGCAAATCACCGGCCTGCGCCCCGGCCACGCCCCCGAAGAGGTCATGGACATGGCCGTGGCGGTGCTCGGCTCCGCCCATGTAGTGGAGGCGAACCAGCTCGACGTCGTCGCCGGCGTCCCGCGGATCACCGTGCGTTTCATGGTGGAGGCCAGCGAGTACGACGCCGAGGACCGGCAGGCGCGCGACGCCGCAGCCGCGCTGCAACACGGCGTCAACGCCGTAGCCACCACGGGCGCCCTGCGAGCCTTCCGCCGCTCGGCCGGCAAGTGGCTCGCGCTCTAACGCGGCGACCCACCGCAATTCTTGGTCCTGGCTCCCTCGGCCACGGCGAGTGCGCAGCTGATGTCGCTTTCCGCGACCGATAACCGCATTATGTGCGCACTCACGAAGCCTCATGCAGATGTGATGCGGATCACAGTGAATTGACCGTGACGTTATTACTCCCCGGTACGCCTTATCTGTGAAGGCGCCAAACGGCACCAAGCGCACAGCAGCATGATGCGCATCGACTATTGGGAGTGATTGTCTTGACTACACAGCCTCAGGGAAAGACCCCGGCAACAGTACAGCAGGCCGGCACCAACAAGCCCGCAGCAAACACCACGGCCACGAGCCGCGGCACCACCACGGTGGCCGACGCAGTCGTCGCCAAGGTTGCCGGCATCGCCGCCCAGGACATCGCCGGCGTCTACGCCCTTGGCGGCGGCGCAGCCCGTGCCTTGGGCACGCTGCGCGAAGCCGTGGGGCAGAAGGACCTCACCCAGGGCGTCAGCGTCGAAGTGGGCCAGACCCAGGTGGCCGTTGACGTGACCCTCGTGGTGGAATACCCGCACCCGCTCCAAAAGGTTGCCGACGACGTCCGTGACGCCATCTACGCCGCCGTCGAGGACGTCGTGGGCATGGAAGTGACCGAGGTCAACGTCTCCATCACCGACATCCACATCTCCGGCGACGACAGCGACGACAAGCACTCCGACGACCGTCGCGGCGACGACAGCCGCGTTGACACCCGGAACGCCGATAACGCCGGGGAGCCCCGCGTGCGGGAAGCCCGCGTCTCATGAGTTCGGCCACCGTGGGCGTTGCCGTAGGCGCCGTCCTGGCGATCTCGGCCGTGGCGTTCGGATTCTGGGCCATGCTCCTGGTGGCGCTGTTCATGGCCGTTGGCGCCGTCGTCGGACGGGTCGTGGAGGGCCGGCTGGATTTGCGCGGCGTCCTCGATGCCCTGCGCGGCAAACGGACCTCGTCATGAGCGCCGGCACGCTGGAAGCAACGCGTGCCGGGCACACCTCAATCTCCGCCGGAACCATGACGCGCCTGGCCGCAGCGATTGCGGCGGACGCGTTCAAGGTGCCGTTGCGGGACGTTCGCGCCGGTGTCCGGGACGGGCAGGGACAACTTAGCGTCTCGCTCGCCCTGGCACTGGCCATTACGCCCTTTTCGGAAATTGCCCGCACACCGCGGGATCCCGATAACAACCGAAACCCCGGCGTCGGCACCGTGTTCCAGCGTGCCGACGCCGCCAGGGCGGTCATTGCCCGGCGCATGCAAGAGCTGGCCGGAAGCAGCGTGGGGCGGGTGGACATCCGCTTTACCGGGGTCCAGATGGAAAGCAGGGAGAGGGTCCAATGAGCCAGACATCATTCATTCGACGCACGGGCCGCCGGGAGACGCACTCGTCGCGCGCGGCACTGTCCGTAGTGAGCGCCGCCGTGATGCTGGCCGCAGTGCTGTGGCTGGTCCTCGAGCTGGTGCTTTCCCTGACGGGCAACACCGCGCTGCTGATCTCCCCAACGGAGCTCCTGTCGAGGCTGGCGTCCTTGGGAACTGCGACCATTCCCGCGGCCTTGATCGCCGCCGGCGTGGTGCTAGCGCTGATCGGGGCGGCCTATGTCCTGGCCGCAATCCTGCCCGGCACCAAGCCGCGGCACATTATCGAGAACCAGCGTGCCGCCGTCGTGGTGGAGCGTGACGTGCTGGCATCGGCGGTGGCCCGGACGGCCCGCACCGCGGCGCAACTGGCGCCCGAACAAGTCACCGCAAGCGTGGGACACCGGGACGTCCAGGTGCGGGTCCACCCCACCTCGGGCAAGGCCGTGGACCAGCTGGCCGTCCAGGAGGCGGTGGACCGGGAAGTCTCCGGCTATGCCCTGGCGCGGGCGTTGAAGGTAACCGTCGTGGTTGCCCGGCAAGGGGCGGTGGGGGTATGAACGGCACCCGTCGCGGACTGAACCGCACACTGTTGGGGGTATTCGGACTGGTCCTGATCGGCCTGGGAGGGCTCGCAGTGCTGGCCGGCAGCAACCAGGACTTTGCGAAGTCCTGGACCCGCAACGGTACAGAGCTGTGGGCCAGCATCCAGCAACAGCTGGCGGCGGCCAGGATTCCCGGCCAAGGCTACAGCTGGTGGACCGTCGCGGTCCTGGGATTGGCCCTGGTGGCCGCCATCCTGCTGGTGTGCTGGATCGCCTCCCAGGGCGGCGGGCGCACCAACCAGCTTGCCCGGCACGACGGCGACCCCGGCACCAGCACTGCCGGCACCACCACTGCCGGCACCACCACGGTGGAAACCGCCGTCGCCGGCCAGGCCATCAAGGCGGCCCTGGCCGGCAACTCGCAAGTACTCGCAACCACCGTCCAGTCGTGGCGGGTCAGGGGCGGGAACGGCCTCAAGATCAGCCTGCAAGCCCGCAAGGGCGCCTCACCCCGGGAGCTGACGGCGGTGCTCGACGACCTTGTCGAGGGCCTGGACGTCCTGCTGGGTGAGGAAATCCCCGTGCTGATCCGCATCAGGGCCGGCACCCGGACCAGGTTCGCCCGCACCGAACGCGTGGCATGACCGCCGCGGAACCACTGCGAAAAGCTGTGAACACAACCAACTGTAAAACCAAGGAGAACGTCATGGGACTGAACGAGAAGATCGGCAACAGCGCGGAAAAGGGCCTCGGCTCGGCCAAGGAAAAGGCCGGCAAGCTCCTGGGCAATGAGGAGTTGGCGCATCAGGGCCAGCGCGACCAGGCCTCCGCCGCCGCGAAGCAGGCCGGCGAGAAGATCAAGGATGCGGCCGCCGAGGCCGGCGACAACATCAAGGACGCCGCCCGGAAGCTCAAGGACGGCTTGACCAAGCACTAAGCACCAAACATCACGCTCGCAGCACCAAAAACGATAGGAGAACCCCATGGGTTTCTTTGGATTCATCATTCTCGGCCTGATCATCGGCGCGATCGTCAAGGCCATCATGCCCGGAAAAGTCGGCGGCGGGTGGATCACCAGCCTGATCCTGGGCGTGGTGGGCGCCCTGGTGGGAGGGGCGCTGGGTTCGCTGATCTTCCACACGAGCCTTGGCACCTTCTTCGACCTGCGCACCTGGCTGCTGTCCCTGGTCGGCGGGCTCGTCGTGGCCTTTGGCTACGGCGCCATCAAGGGCCGCAACTAAGCCGCAAGCAAGACAGGCGCTGCAGGCCGGCGGGCATATTCGTCCCGCCGGCCCGCAGTGCGCATAAGCTCATACCCATCGCAGGTGGACACCGAACCCGGGAAGGGACGGAAGTCGATTGATACGCAGCAATGAACCGGCCAGCCGGCTCGCCGACGCCCCTGACGCCGTCCTGGCCGAACGCGCCGGCGACGGCGACGTGGCCGCCTTTGAGGCGCTGGCCCGGCGGCACGGTCCACTCATGCGCGCCTACGCGCGGCGCCTGCTGAATTCCCCCGCCGAGGCCGACGACGTCGTCCAGGAATCCCTGATCACGGCCTGGAAGGAAATCGGTGCGCTTCGGGACGGCGCGGCCGTGAAAGCCTGGCTCATGCGGATCGTGGGGCATCGGGCGGTGGATGCCGGCCGGCGTCGGAAGTCCCACAGCAATGTGGAGGACCAGCACGAACTCTTCGACCCCGCGCCCGGGCCGGCACAGGCTGCCGTCGCCGACTCGGCCCGTACGGCCCTTGGCCGGGCTCTGGGCCGGCTTCCCGCCGAACAGCGGCGATGTTGGGTCTTGAAGGAATTTGGCGGCCAATCCTATGAGGAAATTGCCCAGACCCTGGGCATCAGTGCTGCCAGCGTGCGCGGCCGGTTGGCACGGGCACGGACCACGCTTGTGACCGAAATGGAGGAATGGCGATGAACCCCACGCGTGATTGCGGCCGGCGCATCGAGGACCTCAGCGATTACCTGGACACGGGCACATCGGAGGATTCCGAGCACATTGACCACTGCCCGCAGTGCCAGGCGCGGCTTGCCGGGCTGCGCAGCCTGCATGCCGCGGCCCTTGACCTGATGGACGACGACGTCGCCGCGGCGGGTGCCGACGATTCCGGCTGGCTCGATGGCATGTTGGCGAACCTGCGCCTGGAAACCCGTGCCGGACGGTCGATTCCGCTCTCCGGGGACCCCGGCGATGTCCTCACCGAGACGGAGGGCGCCGTGATCGCGCTGGTCCGCAACGTGGGCGACGCCCTGGGCGGAGTGCTCATTGGCAGGTGCCGGCTCGACGGTGAGGTGGGCGTGCCCGGTGCACCCGTGGACGTGAACATCAACGTCTCCGCCCGCTACGGCTACCCGCTGCCCGCCATGGCGGGGGAACTGCGCGAGGCCGTGCGCGCCGAGCTGGAAGTCCACACCGAACTCAACATTGCCGCCGTGAACGTGGCGTTTACCGACATGCGGGCGCCGCTGCCCGCCGCCGATCCCGTCGAAAGGGGCGATCAATGAGCCTGGAAGAGGAGCTTCACGCCCTGGTGCGCGGCCTGCCCGGGGTGTCCATCGTGTATGCGGCTGACCCCGTGTGGCGCTCAGTGGTGAAGGCGGTGGGCGCCATGCTCGGGCCCGGATCCGCCGACACGCAAATGCCTTTTGTGGTCTGCCAGATCGGCGACGGCGGCGACGAAGGTCCTGCCGGCGGTGGCCGGGGCGACGTCGGAAGCGGCGGTGGCCGGCAGGTCATGACGGTGCGGATCCGGATCGGTACGGACGGCTCCGTGCCCGCCCCGGCCCTTGCCCGGGCCGTGGCGGCCGCGATCCGCGCGCATGTGGCGGGAGCGGAACCGGGCGTGGACGTGGTGGCGGCCGTGGAGATTGCCGCGATAGGCGTTTAGTGGGGGAAGGCGGAGAGCTGCAGTTTCGACGCGAACCGCGTCGGTTCCCCGGTCAGCGGATCCGTGAAGGAGATGCTGTGCGCCAGCAGCTGTAGCGGCCTTGAGTAATCGTCCGGCGCCTGCTCATGCAGCACGGGGTAGAAGGGGTCGTTGAGGATCCCGATGCCCTGGCTGGCCAGGTGGACGCGCAGCTGGTGCGTCTTGCCGGTGTGCGGCTGGAGGTCGTACAGGCCAAGCGTCTGCCCCGTGACCGGATCCGTGCGGGTGTCCAGCAACTCGATCCGGGTTTCGGCGTTGGGCTCGCCCTCGACCTCCTCGGCCAGCAAATAGGTGCGCGACTTGATCATGCGGCTGCGCACCACCAGCGGCAGCTCCAGTTCCGGGCTGACCGGGGCAACGGCGTGGTACGTTTTTTGGATCCGGCGCTTCTCAAAGAGCAGCTGGTACTTGCCGCGCGTTTCCGGGTTGGCGGAAAACAGCAGCACGCCAGCGGTCATGCGGTCCAGGCGGTGGATCGGCACCAGATCGGGCGCGTCGAGCAGCACGCGCAGCCGCACCAGGGCGGATTCCTGCACGTACATGCCGCCGGGCGTGGTGGGCAGGAAGTGCGGCTTGTCCACCACCACCAGGTCCTCGTCCTGGTGCAGCACGCTCAATTCAACGGGCAGGCGGTCCTCCACGGGCAGTTCGCGGTAGTACCAAATGAACACGTGCTCGTTCAGGGCGGTGGCCGGCGTGACGACTTCGCCGCCGAGCGCCTTGACCTCGCCGCGCTCAAAACGTTCCACGATTCCGGCCGGGTCGACGTGGTTGAACTTGTCCAACACGTAGTCCATGGCGGTGGTCCACGGACCCTCCTCCGGCATTCGCATGCGGGTTGCATTGACGCCATTGCGCACGGGGAGGGGAGATTTCATCACCATTCAAGGGTACCGAGGGTTCCTGAAAGCCTGGACCAGTCGCCGTGGATTTCGACGAACCGCCCGTTGTGGCGGGGCACGGGATGGTGCGGCGGGGAGTTCGCCCCATGGGGGCTGGGGCCGGATGTTGGTAGCCTGACCATTCACGCTGTATGCGCCGTACGAGGTTGGAGGATGCCATGCCGGCAGGAATGCTCGGCGCCGACCCCGAGCAGTTGCGCGCCTTCGCCAAAGACCTGCAGACCTCCGCGGCAACCCTGGACCACATGGCAATGACCCTGACATCGCTCTCGGGCCGCATGCGCTGGCACGGACCGGACGCCGAGGAGTTCCGCCGGTCCTGGAGCGTGCACCGGCAAACCATCGGCAAGGTCTCCAGCGGCCTGGATGCGGCCTGCGCCGAGTTGAACCGCAACGCCGCCGAGCAGGAGAAGGCCAGTAGCGTCGATTCCGGTCACCTGCCGGCCGGCACGGGCATAGCGGGCAGCCCCGAGGACAAGGCGGCCGCACAGGACCTCACCGACAAGCTCAACGCCATGACCCCGGATGAACGCGCGGCCTACCTTGGCAGCGAAGAGTTCAAGCAGTGGGCGGCGCTCCATCCAGGAGGTGCAAAGCTCGCCATGGATGCCGCCGCAGACTCCGGCCTGATCCCCAAGAACTCCGAGGAATACGCCGCCTTCCTCAGCGACTATTGGAACAACCTGGCCATGCAGCGGATGGGCATTGACCCTGCCGTCTGGGACACGTCCAAGGGGACGACCGCCAACTGGGAGACCATCAAGAAGGTCTACGACTTTTACGGGCAGCAGTTCCTGGCCAACCCGGACCTGCAATGGGCGGGCATGGCGAACATGATCGGACCCTCCTTTGCCGGCGGGTTCAAGGACATGGCCATGATGCGCGACATCGCCCAAAAGATCGTCAGCGGCCCGGTCTCGGACATTCCGTTGAAGGAACTGCAGATGCTGCGCACGGTTGCGGCCATGGGCGATTCCGAGATCAAGTTCTACGAAACCTCCATGCTGGACATGAACAAGGAAATCTTCCTCGACCAGGCCCGCCAACACATGGCCTATGAACAAGGCGGCATGGCGGAGATCGAGCGGCTGCGCGACTCCGGAGCCATCACCCCCGCAACGGCAAACGCCTGGCGCGAGATCAACACCGGCGATCCCAAACAGGTCAAACATGGAAACACCGTGCTGTTGGACCGCGAACAAAACGAAATCATCAACGACGACTACAACACCATGCGCGGTCACCCGGTCACCGGGGAAGCCATGACCTATGTAGTCACCCTGGCCGGTGAACCGTCCATCCCGGGGGCCAAGAGCTACCCGGAGGTCTTCCCCTACAAGTTCAACATCGAATCACCCGGGCCAAAGGACATTCCCTTCACCAACACCGACAACCCTCTGCAATTCCGCACCGAGGTGACCACCGGATTCCCGAACGGAAACATCACGGATCAAAACCAGCGGTGGCAACTGATCAGCAAGGACACGCTGCCCGCCTACCAAAACCTCCTGGCGAACAACCCGGAGCATGCGCGGGAGATCATCGGCTCCGACTTCAACGACAGGGTTGAACAGTACCGACCCACCAACAATGTGGTTCCGATCGTGGCCAGGATTCTTGGCGGGTTCCACGCGGAGGTCCACCAACGATGACACCCAAGCAGCGCAAGGGGCCATGGCACGGCCGTGTGGCGGTCCTCGCCGCCACACTATTGATCGCATGCACACTGGCCGGCTGCGGGTTCACCGTCAGCGGACCGAAAAACGCTACCCAGGGGAGCACCATGGAAACCACGGAATTTTCAAGGCTTGACGACGCCGGCGTCGCACAAATCCTGGCCTCGAAATCAATGCGCCTGGACTTCCGCCAGGGCACCATTCCCAAGGCCGAGGTCGGCCTGCCGGACTCGGCCTACGCACCCGACGTGGTGGCCCCCACGGGGGACAAATTCACACTGAGCGTCACCGGCGGATCCGGGACCCTGAACGCCCAGACGGACCATGTCCGCTTCACCACCACCGACACCAGCCCGGACCTTGACCTGGTCTATTACTTCCTGACCACGGAGAGCCTGGACCAGTACGTGCAGTTGGTGCGCGACGCCGTCACGGACTACGGGCTCAATGCCGACGCCGCCAACCGGTGGATCGATGGTGCACTGAAGGACCCGGGGAAGAAGAGCAACTACTCCCTGGGAGACGGCAACAAACTGGGATTCAACGTGGGCTACGACCTCCGCTACGACGGCAGCAAGAAGACCCAGGTCATCATCGTCACCGTCTCCGCGGCGTCGTAGGGCTACACGCGGTCCAGCAGAAACTGGACCTCGCCGCCCACCACGGTGCCCAGGATCGAGCTCGCGGCCAGCTGGTCCGGAGCGGCCGTCAGCGGGTCAATCTCGAACACCGTGAAGTCGGCGTGCTTGCCCACCGTGATGGATCCCGAGACATCCCAGAGCCCCGCGGCGCGGGCCGCATGCGAGGTGTAGCCCTCCAGGGCCTGCAGCGCCGTGAGTGCCTGCTCCGGCACGATGGGCTCCTGGTCCGGGCTGCCGGAGCGGCGCCGCAATTGGGCGTCGGCCATGATGGGCAGCGGGGCAAACGGTGCGATGGGCCAGTCAGAGCCCAGTGCCAGGACGACGCCGGCGTCGCGCAGGTCCCGGCACCGCCACGCCTGGTTGGCCCGCTCCGTGCCGAGCCGGATGGACCAGTTGTCGCTGTGGTCGGCGCGGGAGTAGTGGGTGCAGTGGGTTGGCTGCATGCTGGCCACCGCGTCCAGCCGGCGGAACCGTTCCACGAGCTCATCCGGCACGGATTCAATGTGTTCGATCCGGTGCACGGCAGGCGCCGCATCCGTTGGCAGGGACTCCAGCGCGTCCAACACATGGGCCACTCCCGCATCACCGATGGCGTGGGTTGCCGTCGGGATGCCGCGGCCGGCAAAGAAGTGGACTGCAGCGGTGTAGTCGGCCGGGCTGGGCCAGAACGGCGCCGTCGACTCGCCGTACACGTCGGGCTGAGCCAGCCAGGCCGTGCCGTTGTCGATGGTCCCGTCGACGAACAGCTTCACGGCGTCCACCGACCAGCGGCGTCCGCCCCGGCCAACCTGGGCCGCGAGCTCCGCCCAGTCGTTTTCGTTCCCGCCGGGCATGCACCACGGGGCGCAGCGCAGTCGCAGCGGGAGCCGGCCGGCATCGTCGAGCTCCTGGTACAGCTCGGCGGCGTCCCCGCCCATGTCCATCACGTGCCCGCCGGTCAGGCCGGCACGGGAAAAGCCGTCCATAAGTGCCGCGAGCCGGGCCTTGCGGGATTCCGCCGGCTCCTTCGGCAGTCCGCGGGCCACGAGATCGATCGCGGCGGCCTCCAGGAGCAGGCCCGTGGGCTTGCCCCCGGCGTCGCACACCACCTCGGCCGCCTGGTCAAAGGTGTGCGGGCCGTCGATGCCGGAGAGCTCCAGGGCCGCGGCGTTGGCCAGTGCCGAATGCCCGTCAAAGAGCCGGATGAAGACCGGCCGGCCGCCCGGGATGCCGTCGATCTCGCGGCGGTGCACCGCCGAGGCGCCAAAGACGTTGGGGTCCAAACCCCAGCCAAGCACCCAGCCGGCCGGATCGGCGTCGTCGGCCGCGGCCCGCAGCAGGCTCCGCACCTCGTCGAGGTTCGCAGCCCCGGACAGGTTGGTCCCGCCGGTCATTTCCAGGCCGAAGATGGGGTGGATGTGGCAGTCGACGAGGCCGGGCGTGAGTGTTGCCGGGCCCAGCTCGATGACCTCGGTGGCGGCGGTCCGCCAGCCGGCGGCGTCCTCACGGCTGCCCACGGCGGCGATCATGCCGCCCTGGACGGCAACCGCCTGGACCGGGGTGGCATGCCCGTCCATGGTGTGGATGGTGTCTGCGAGCAGGATCAGCTCAGGATTCATGGCTTTCAAAACTTCCTATTTGGTTGAAGACGGCGGGGCGGGCCTTGCGCAGCCGCCGGGCGATGAGCAGCCCGGCGATGAACACGGCCGGTGCGATGACCATCAGGATGTTGTTGGTGAGGGCGTCGGCGCCGGTCAGCAGCTCGATGTTTTGGGCAATCAGCCAGACGACGCCGAACAGCAGCACGGCGGAGACCACGCTCAACGGGATGAGTAGCCGGCTCGTCACGGCGCCAGGGTGGCGGCGCAGGTACAGGAACGCCGCCACGGACACCAGGCCCTGCAGCCCCACGATGCCGAAGATGCCGGGGGTGTTGACCCAGATGAGCAGCTGCTTGTACGGGTCCGCACCCAGCACGGCGCAAATGATGATGACGACGGCGGCCAGCACGGTTTGGAGCTGGCCGGCAATGTGCGGGGACTTGTACCTGCGGTGCGTCCGTCCGAGGAAGGCCGGCAGCACGCCGTCGCGCGCCAGCATGTACGTGTACCGGTTGATCGCGTTGTGGAAGGCGAGCTGGGAGGCATAGACGCTCGTGACGATCAGGATGTACATGACCACCTCGGCCCACGGGCCCACGTAGTGGTTGATCGTGGCAAAGAACATGCCGCCGGAAAGCTCCTGAGCGGCCTTGACCACCTCGCCGTCGCCGTACGCCTGGATCACCGTCCACACGATGAACGCGTAGAAGATGGACATGAAGCCGACGGCGATGAACGTTGCGCGGGGACGGACTTGTCCGGGTTCTTGGCCTCGTTGCGGTACAGCACGGTCGATTCGAAGCCCATGAAGGCCGCGAAGCAGATGCCCAGGATGGCCAGCACACCCGGGTTGAAGGCGTGTTCGGGTGCAAAGGTCGCCATGCTGATCCCGTGGGCGCCGCCGCGGGCCAGGATGCCGACGCCCATGACGGCCAGGATGGCGGTTTCGGCGACGAGCAGCACGCCGAGCACCTTGGCGCCGACGTCGATGCCTCGGTAGCCAAGGAACCAGACGGCGGCCACTGCGGCCAGCGCCAGCACGGGCCAGGACACGTTCAGGCCGAAGAGCACTTGCAGCATGGCCTGGGTTTGGATGGCGAACAGCCCGTAGACGCCGATTTGCAGGCAGTTGTAGGAGACGATCGCCAGGATGGCCGCGGCCAGGCCCACGGTCTTCCCCATGGAAATGGTGATGTAGGTATAGAAGCCGCCGGCCGCCTTGACGTGCCGGGTCATGGCCATGAAGCCGATCGCGAAGACCAGCAGCACGACGCCGGCAATCAGGTAGCCCATGGGCGCCCCAATGCCGCCAATACCGATGGCCACGGGCGCCACGCCGGCCATGACGGTGAGGGGTGCGGCGGCGGAAATGACAAGGAAGGCGATGCCGCCGGTGCCGATGGCATTGCGTTTGAGGCCGTTGTCCACGGCCTGGGCCGGTGGCTTTGTTTCAATCTCAGACATGGTGTTTCCTCTGAACGGGGAACGGGAACGGGTAACCGAAAGGCTTTCGTTTAAGAGTATGATGGGCTGTGACCTGCCGCACAATACCCTTGGCGAATTATTTTTCGTTAGGGTCGTAGCAACCGTTCGAATGGAGAACTGCCCATGGCCCGCCCGCTGGTTCCACTGATATCCGTCGATGCCCTGGTCACGGCGGCGCTTGAGCTCGTGGACGAATACGGCGACTTCAGCCTGCCCAAACTGGCGCGGCGCATTGGCGTCAGCCAGTCCTCGATCTACAGCCACGTCAGCGGCCGGGAGGAGATCCTTGAGCTGATGCGGGGGCGGACCATCTCCGAGAGCCCCTCCGTCCCGGTGGATGAGCTCTCCTGGGCGGACGGCCTGCGGGCCGTGGTGCGCAACTACCGGGACGCCTTCGCCAGGCACCCCCGCCTGGCCCCCCTGATGGTGCTGCAGACCGTGCAAAACCTGGACGTGATCGCCATGTACGAGGACATGGCGCTGCTCCTGGAACGGGCCGGATTCACCGGCCCCGACGTGGTGGCCGCCATCTCCATGGTCGACAGCTTCGCGTTGGGCGCCGCCCTGGACCTGGCCGCACCCGAGGTGGTCTGGGCGCCGCCGTCCACGGGATTCCCGGCGTTGAGCCGCGCGCTCGGTTATGCCGGGCCGCCCACGCAGCGCGGCGAGGATGCGTTCAACTTCGGCCTGGAAACCCTTATCGCGGGCTTGCGGAGCAGGCTCGCCGGTGATTGAGCTCGGTGGTTGAGCCTGGTGATTGAGCCTGTCGAACTCACGTTCGGGGCCGGCTACGGACTCGGCTGGCAGCGCGGGCACCAATAAATGTCCCGCGGAGCGTGCGTTGGCGCGGCGGGTTCGGCCATTTTCGCGTGCCGGATCAGCGTGCCGCACCGCTTGCACGGCCTGCCCGCGAGCCCGTAAACCCACACGGCCGCATCTCCCCGTGCCGGCCCGCCCGTGGTGGAACGCGCGGACCTGTCCTTGTTCGCCTCCAGCAGGCGCTTGGCCAGTCCGATAATCCGGGGCAGGCCGGGCACGGAACCGACGGGCGTCGCGGGGTGCACGCCGCCCAGGAAGCACAGTTCGTTGCGGTAGATATTGCCGATCCCCGCGAGGTTCCGCTGGTCCAACAGGGCCAGCCCCAGGGGGCGGGCGGGATCGGCGAGCAGCCTTTCCGTGGCCATCGCGGCATCCCAGCCAGGTCCCAGGAGGTCCGGGCCCAGATGCCCGACGGCGGTGCCAAGGTCTGCTTCCCGCAACACTTCCAGCAGGCCCAGGGCGAACCCCACGGCGGCCACCCGGTCCGTGCCCAGCACCGCCCTGGCGGTGTGGGCCGGCCGCCGCCAGCGCGGAGCCGTGCCGTTGGCGGCCAGGGGATAGACGTCCCAGCGGCCTTCCATCGACAGGTGCGAGTGGATGACGTGGCCGTCCACATGCATCAGCAGGTGCTTGCCCCGGCTTTCGACGGATTCCATCACCTGGCCCGTGAAGTCCACCGTGGCGAAGGCGGGAACCCGGAAATCGCAGCTCGTCAGGACGGATCCTGCCAGCGCGTCGTTGAGCTCGCGGGCCGCCCGCCAGACGGTGTCCCCCTCAGGCACGGACCCGCACCCCTCGCGGCGTGCTGTAGGCGCCGGCCGCCAGGAGGGCCGCGGCGAGCGGGGTGTCCAGGATGTCGGCGCCGTTGACCTTCTCCATGGCCAGCTTGTCGATGCCGCCGCGGCGCACCACCGCCACGAGTGCGGCGGCCGCGAGGGCAACGGCGGCATCGTCCTCGCTAAAGCACAGCAGAGTGCGCCCGCCCCGCTCCACGTACAGGACCAGGGCGCCGTCGACCATGACCACCAGGGCACCGGCCTTGCGCCCGGGCCGATGCCCGGAATCCAGGGCCGGCCAGCCCAGCGCCGCCCCATAGGGGTTGGCGGGGTCCGTGGCGGCCAGTGCCAAGGCCTGCGGCGGGCGAGGATTGGCGGCGGCGTCCTCGCTGAAGGTGCGCAGCCTGTCCACCGTGGCGGGAACGGCAAATTGGGCGGCACCCAGGTGCTCAATGAAGTACCCGCGCCGGCATTTGCCGGTCTCCTCCAGCCGGGCCAGCACCTTGTACATGAGCCCGAACCCGCCCGGGATGCCGGCGTTCATGACTGAGCCGCGCGTCACCACGCCGAAGCGGTCGAGGAACAGCTCGGCCAGGGCATGGCTGCGCAGGGTCACGGCGCCTTCGGCGAGGGTATCGGCCTCGGGCAGCGCGCTCCACCGCCCGGCACCCATGGGGGGTGCTCCGCGTTGGGCGGCTGACGCCCGCCCCGGCAACCTGCCGTAACGCCCGGAGCGGGCCGGGCGCAGCCGCGACGGCGCCGGTTTTTGCTTGTGGGCGGAGTGCCCGCCGGACAGCAGGGCCCGCACCGGGGCAAAGGTGTCATTGCTGATCCGCCCACCCCAGAGCAGTTCCCACAGCGCCGCCGTCAACTCGTCGTCGGAGGGCACCAGGTCCGGGCCGTCCGCGACCATTTCGCGCAATTGGTGGAAGAAGTACGCGCCTCCGCCGGCCAGCGCGGCAAGGACCTGCCGGGCCAGCGCCGTCGGTTCAAAGTCCGCGGGCGGGTTCAGCGTCAGCTCCGCCGACTCGGCCACGTGCAGGCTCAGCCAGCCGTCGGTGCCGCCCAGCGCGCCGGCACCGGAGACGATCACCTCGCCGGTGGCCGTGAGTTCATCGAGCATGGCGGGGGAGTAGTCCGCCACTCGCTGCGCCAGCACCAGCGGCTCCCAGGCAGACGCCGGAATCGGCACGCCCGCCAGCTGGTCCACCACCGTCAACAATCCGTCGAGCCCCCGCAAGGCGGGTGTGCCGGAGGCCGCACCCACGTGCTGCCAGGCCGGCAGGAACCGCCCAAACGTGGTGGCATCCACGGGCTCCACCTCGGCGCGCAGCACGGCCAGCGAGCGGCGGCGCAGCCTGCGCAGCACCTCGACGTCGCACCACTCGGGCACCCCGGCATGTGGCGAAGCCTGGGATGAGGCCGGCAGGAATTCGCCCTCGGAAACTCGTTTGTCCGCGACGAGCCGTGCCAGCCCGGACTGTACGACGGCGACGCCAAGTCCCAGCCGTGCCGCGGCTTCCGCGGCGGTAAAGGGACCGTGGGTGCGGGCATAGCGGCCCAGCAGATCGCCCAGGGGGTCGGCCACCGGTTCGATGAAGGCCAGCGGAACGCCCATGGGCAGCGGGATGCCCAGCGCGTCGCGCAGCCGGGCCGCATCCTCAACGGCCGCATAACGCTGCCCGCCCGCCATGTTGACGCGCAGGGCCCTGTTGGCGGCCACCAGTTCCTCGAGATGGGCGGCGGCAGCCAAGTGCCCGGCGTCGTCCGGGGTGACGGGCGGGGAATTGTCCCCGTCCTCGTCCGCTGTGGCAGACGGCTCGGGGACCAGGCGTGCGGCAACCTCGGCAACGCTCAGCGGGCCCAGCAGGCGCAGGAGATCGGCCACGCCCTCCATGCCGCGGGCGCGCCGGTCCGGTGCCAGCCGCTGGAGCTCGGCCTCGGTGGTGGCGATGACGTTGGGGTCCAGGAGTTCGCGCAGCTCCGCGCGGCCCAGCAGCTCATCGAGCAGCGCCGGGTCCAGGGACAGGGCGGCCGCGCGGCGTTCGGCCAGCGGGGAATCGCCCTCGTACAGGAAGCTCGCCACGTAGCCAAAGAGCAGCGAGCGGGCAAAGGGCGACGGCTGTTGGGTGGTGGTCTCCACGATCCGCAGCTCGCGCCGCTCGATGCCGGCCGCTATGTCCTTCAGGGCGGGCAGGTCATAGACGTCCTGCAGGCACTCGCGCACGGTTTCGAGGACAATCGGGAACTGCGGGTACTTGCGGGCCACGTCCAGGAGTTGGGCGGATCGTTGGCGCTGCTGCCAGAGCGGGGAGCGTTTGGCCGGGTTCTGCCGGGGGAGCAGCAGCGCCCGGGCGGCGCATTCGCGGAAGCGGCTGGCGAAGAGCGCCGATCCGCCCACCTCGGCGGTGACAATCCCGTCCAGTTCGTCCGGGTCAAAGAGGAACAGTTCGGCGCCGGGCGGTTCGTCATCCATCATGGGAACGCGCAGCACAATGCCGTCGTCGGAGGCCATGGCAGAGCCGTCCAGACCGTAGCGTTCGTGCAGGCGGGCCGCCACGGCCAGCGCCCAGGGTGCGTGGACGGGCATGCCGAAGGGGCTGTGCAGCACCACCCGCCAGTCGCCCAATTCGTCGTGGAAGCGCTCCACCATGAGCGTCTTGTCGTCGGGCACCTGGGATGTGGCGGCCTTTTGTTCGTCCAGGTAGCCAAGCAGGTTGTTGGCAGCCCAGGTGTCCAAACCGGTGGCCGTGCAGCGGGCTAGGGCCTCCTCCCTCGGCGCGGCGCTGACCTCGCGGATGAACGCGCCCAGTGCGCGCCCCAAATCCACCGGCCGGCCCAGGGAATCGCCCTTCCAAAACGGCAGCTTGCCGGACTGGCCGAACGCGGGGGTCACGAGCACCCTGTCAAAGGTGATGTCCTCGATTTTCCAGCTCGTGGCTCCCAGGGCAAAGACGTCGCCCACCCGGGATTCGTAGACCATTTCCTCGTCGAGCTCGCCCACGCGCCGCCCGCCCTTGTTGGCCCCGGCGTCGTCGGATGGGCCCACGCCGGCGAGGGACCCGGAGCGAGCTTGCGAGCCCTGGGAGCCGGTGGGGACGATGTAGACCCCAAAGAGCCCGCGGTCGGGGATGGTGCCGCCGGAGGTCACGGCCAGGCGTTGGGCGCCGGGGCGGCCCGTGATGGTGCCGCCCACCCGGTCCCAGATGATCCGCGGGCGCAGCTCGGCAAACTCGTCCGAGGGGTAGCGCCCGGCCAGCAGGTCCAGCGTGGCGTCGTAGGCGGAGCGGGGCAGCGCGGCAAACGGGGCGCTGCGCCGGACCGTGTCAAACCATTCGTCGACGTCGATGGACCCCAGCGCGGTGGCAGCCACGGTTTGCTGGGCCAGGATGTCCAGCGGGTTGGCGGGCACAAACAGCGGTTCGATGCGTCCGGCCAGCATGCGCTCCACCGTCACAGCCGAATGCAGCAGATCGGCCCGGTGCTTGGGGAACAGCACGCCCTGGGAGATCTCTCCCACCTGGTGCCCGGCCCGGCCCACGCGCTGCAGGCCGCTGGCCACCGACGGCGGGGACTCCACCTGGATCACCAGGTCCACGGCACCCATGTCGATGCCCAGTTCCAGGCTGGAGGTGGCAACCACGCACCGCAGCCGTCCGGACTTCAGGTCGTCCTCGATGAGGGCCCGCTGTTCCTTGGACACGGAGCCGTGGTGGGCCTTGGCCAGCACATTGGGCGCCCCGGCCGTCGTGCCGGCCTGCGCCATCATCTCGGCGGGCATCCCCACCCGCTCCCCAGCCTCGCGACCCCGGCCGGGGCCCCTCGCGGGCGTGGCCCCGTCCGGGAACACCACAGTCCGCCACGGATCCGCAGCGGTGGGGGCGTCGTCGGCGCCCGGCTCAACGGCCGCGGCCTCAACGGCCGCGGCCTCAAGGGCCGCCAGCTCGAGGCGCTCCACATAGATCTCGTTCAGCCGCCCCGTGAGGCGCTCGGCCAGGCGCCGGGAATTGGCGAAGACGATGGTGGACTTGTTGGCCAGCACTGCGTCAACGATCTTCTCCTCCACGTGCGGCCAGATCGAGGCATTGGGCGCCAGCCCGGACGCCGGTCCCACGTCGTGGGCCTGGGCCAGGGCCGGCAGCGCCGTCATGTCCTCCACCGGGACGGTGACGGTCAGGTTCCAGTTCTTGGTGCTGGCCGGTGCCACGATGGTGACGGGAGCGCTGCCGCCCAGGAACCGGGCCACGGTGGACCGCGGTTCCACCGTGGCGGACAATCCGATCCGCTGCGCGGGCCGCTCCAGCAACGCGTCAAGTCGTTCCAGGGATACGGCCAGGTGGGCTCCGCGCTTGGTTCCGGCCACGGCATGGACCTCGTCGACGATCACCGTGTGCACCCCGGCCAGGGTTTCCCGCGCCTTGGACGTGAGCATCAGGAACAAGGATTCGGGCGTGGTGATGAGGATGTCCGGCGGGTGGCTGAGCAGGCGCCGGCGCTCATTGGCCGGGGTGTCGCCCGAACGCACGCCAACGCTGATGGCCGGCACCTGCTGCCCCAGCCGCACGGCGGTTTGCGTGATGCCGATCAGCGGCGCGCGCAGATTGCGTTCGACGTCGACGCCCAGGGCTTTCAGCGGTGAAATGTACAGCACGCCGGTGCCGCGCGTGGCGCCTGCCTGTGCGGAGGCCAGCCCGTCAAGGGCCCAGAGGAAGGCGGCGAGGGTCTTCCCGGAGCCCGTGGGCGCCACCACGAGGGAGTGGCTGCCCTGGGCGATTGCGTCCCACGCACCCGATTGGGCGGGGGTGGGGGAGCCGAACGCGCCCAAAAACCATTCACGGGTGGGGGCCGCGAACTGGTCCATGGCGTCGCCGGGCAAAATTGCGTTCACCGCTCCATCATCCCCCACGGCTCCGACATTGATGCGAGAGGATAACGATTCGGCCGGGAGGTCCCGGCGTCGGCGAAAACTGTCGGAGGGGCGCTGTAATCTAGCGGTAAGGGGTGGCAATGGTTGCCGTTGCTGTTCCACACGGGTTCTTCGTGTCCGGCCGGCGTCCCCGGCGAAAAATGGGCAAGGAAGGGCAAGCGCGGTGAAGTCACGGCATGTGGGGAACAACTGGGTCCCGCTCGTTTGCTTGTCGCTGCTCTTTTTGTTCTCCGGCGCCCTCAGCATGATGGTCCAGCGGGGCAATGGCGCCATTCCCGGATTCTTCGCCCTGGGCACCCTGGTTGCCGGCATTGTCAGTGCCGGCTGGCTGTGGCGGCACCCGTCCTGGTGGCTGGCCGAACGCAAAAACTATTTGTACCTTGCCGGCGGAACCGTGGCCGGCGTGCTGCTGACCGCCCTGATCCCCTTCCTCAACGGTTGCGGCCCCTGGGTGGTGTTGGGCGCCGCCGTGATCACCTACGGCGTCTTTGAACGCCTTCGCCTGCTGGTGACCGTGGGCGGGGCGGTGGCCTTTGCCGGATTCCTGGCCCTGGTGATCCGGGCGGACGTGTGGGGCGGGGCGCTGCACCTGATCTGCGCCGTGATCCTGGCGTTTGGCGCCAACCGGCTCTATGTCCTCCGCCACGGGCGCCCCCGCGAAGTCCAGGACAGCGACCCGTCCTTCATCGGCTCGTTTGAGGAATTCGAGGACGACGGCCGCGTGGGTTTCTAGGCAAAGGCTTCCAGATCTAAAAACGGCAAGGGCCGGCGCCCGCCACCCAGGTGGCGGGCGCCGGCCCGTTAATGCAAGTTGCTGCAGGAATCCCTACGAAGTCACCGCAGGCCGTGGCTGTGCGCCAGGGCGATGGCCTCGGTGCGCGATCCGACGTCGAGCTTCTTGAACAGGTTCCGCACGTGGAACTTCACGGTGTTCTCGCTGATGCCCAGCGTCACGGCGATGGTGCGGTTGCGTTGTCCGGCGGCCAGGTGCTGGAGCACTTCGAGCTCCCGGGCGGCAAGGTTCCAGCCCTCGACGTCCCCGGCCGGCTGCGACGGCGGGTCCAGGGGAAGGGTGACAAAAACGTCCGAACCCCAGCCCGGCATAACGTCGATCTGCAGGCGCCCGGTGAGCGCCTGGACCCGGCGGTCAAGGCGGCCGATGCTGGGCGCGTCGACGGCGAGCGAGCCGCCGCCGTCGTCGCGCACGTTGATCAGCAGGTTCTCGCCGTCGCAGTCCCACTGCGTCCGGATCCGGCTGACATCGTTTTGTTCCATCATGACCAGCACCAGCCCGCGGACGATCGCCCGTGCCGCATGGGCCACTTCGCCCGGCAAGTCCCGCCCCTTCAGTGGCGGCTTGATGAATTCGACCTCGATGCCGCTGAAGCTCGTGAGCGGCCGCAGGTCCTCCCGCAGGCGTTCGAACGCCGTGGCGACGGGCTCCTTCACCAGGTCCGTGGTGCGGTCACTGAGCGTGCGCAGCCCCACGAGCGCCTTGGCGGTGAGGTCGGTGACGGTGGTTCGCGCCACTGCATTGTCCATGGAGGACGAGCGCAGGGCGGCCAGCAGGGTCTCCAGCGTGGTGGAGTGCAGATCGGTCAGCTCGGCCGTCACGCGCACGCGTTCGGCCGAGGCCGCCCGCGATTCCAACAGGTACGACGGCGGCGCATCGGCCACCTTTTCCTGGATCCGCCGGGCCGTGATGCGCCACAGGTAGGCCACCAAGTCCATGCCGGCGTCGTTCCCAGGATCGACCGGCCGGGGATCCGTGAGGACCAGGAGGGCGCGGCTGGACGGGTGCTTCAGGGCGAGCACCGGGCGGATCCGCCCGGCGAGCTCGGCTTCCCCGAACCAGGGGCCATTGTCCGGCAGGGTGCCGCGAACCGTGTCAAGTTCCGCGATGGAGACCCGGGAAATGATCTCCTCGTCCCCAGCCTTTTTCTGCGGCCGTCCCGTGCAGTCCTCGGTGAAGATGACCAGTGCGCTGCTTCCCATGGCCGGCGACATCGCTTCGCGCAACCGGTCGGCTATCTGGGTCAAGGGGGCGTCGGCCAAGGCTTCCACGGCCTGCAAGAGCGGCCACTGCAGTTCTGACAAGGACATCGTTGTTCCTTAGATAGGGCTCGTAGGGGCTGTGTTTTGGGTCAGCCTGTGGGTGTGGTGCGGGTCTCCAATCCTAAAGTGTAGTCAGAACTGTCAGAAAACAGTGTTACTCCTATCCGTTTGTTTCGACAGGATGGTTATCAGTTAGCAGGTATCCATTCGGTTCCCGGTTGTCGGGGGTGGTGGATCGATCAGGAAGGGATGTAGTTGTGAGTTCTGTAGCAGTGGCACCGCGTTCGGTGCATAGTAGCGCTGATGATATTGTCCGTAATCTTTCCCTGGTTCGTGATGAGATCGCGGACACGGCGGCGAAGATCGATGAGCATGAGGTGGCGGGCCTGGCCGGTCATTTGAGCCAGAACGGGCGGGTCTTTATCGCCGGTGCGGGCCGGAGTGGTTTGGTGTTGCGGATGGCCGGGATGCGGTTGATGCATCTGGGGTTGACGGTCCATATTGTCGGGGATACCACGACGCCGGCCATCAGTGCCGGGGACCTTCTTCTGGTGGCGTCGGGGTCCGGGACCACGGCCGGGGTCGTGAAGGCGGCGCAGACCGCGGCGAAGGCCGGGGCCCGGATCGCGGCCTATACGACGAATCCGGTCTCCCCGCTGGCCGAGCTGGCTGATGCGTTGGTGATCATTCCGGCGGCGCAGAAGACCGATCACGGCTCGAACCTTTCCCGCCAGTACTCCGGTTCCTTGTTTGAGCAGGTGTTGTTCCTGGCGACCGAGGCGGTGTTCCAGTCGTTGTGGGACAACACGGACGTGCCGGCCGAGGAGCTTTGGCTCCGCCACGCCAACCTCGAATAACCCCCAGACTTACCCCCTAGTTTTCCACCCTGTTTTTTTACCCATGTAGTTCCCTAGAGAAAGAAGCATGATCATGAAACTCCAAGTAGCGATGGACCTGTTGACGGTCGAAGATGCCCTCGAGTTGGCGAACCAGGTTGCCGAGTACGTGGACATTATTGAATTGGGTACTCCCTTGATCAAGGCTGCCGGGTTGGCCGCGGTGACCGCGGTGAAGAACGCGCACCCGGATAAGATCGTTTTCGCCGATATGAAGACCATGGATGCGGGCGAGTTGGAGGCCGATATCGCGTTCAAGGCCGGCGCCGATCTGATGACGGTCCTGGGTACTGCCGATGATTCCACGATTGCCGGGGCGGTCAAGGCTGCCAAGGCCCATAACAAGGGCGTCGTGGTGGATTTGATTGGTGTGGCCGATAAGGTCACCCGGGCCAAGGAAGTTCGTGCCCTGGGGGCGAAGTTCGTCGAGATGCATGCCGGCCTGGACGAGCAGGCCAAGCCCGGCTTCGATCTGCGCGGGCTGCTGACCGCGGGCGAAGAGGCCCGTGTTCCGTTCTCCGTCGCCGGTGGCGTGAACCTGAGCACCATCGAAGCCGTTCAGCGCGCTGGTGCCGACGTCGCCGTCGCCGGTGGCTTCATCTACAGCGCCCAGGACCCGGCCCTGGCCGCCAAGCAGCTCCGCGCCGCCATCATCTAACCCCCACCAAGGGTGGCGCCCCACACCAAAACAGTGGGGCGCCACCCTCGGGCCGGCTCCTGGGGGAGCCGGCCCGAGGGGCATCCCCATCCCTGGAAGGAAGCCGTTCATCATGCGTAGTCAAGGCACCGAGCATTTGGAAGTCGTCGTGACCAAACCTGGTCAACTGCACGAGTTGCTCGACAATGCGGAGGCCGTGCTCCGGAAGGTGGCAATAGCCCAACGGTCCGCCGGCATCCTGGTGACCCGTCATGATCCGCTCCGCTACACGCTTGCCCTCTGCGACGCGGTCCCCTTCGGCGAGACCTGGGAGCAGACACTGTCGCGGCCGTTGGTCAACGGTCGCACCGCCGGGCCGTCACCGGTCGAAAATTAGAAGGCCACAATGTCCGTACATTTCATCGATTCGTGCGTGACGTCCGGAAGTACCGTCACCTCCGGGCGCAACCCGCTCCGGGACAGCCGGGACCGCAGGCTGTCCCAGGTGGCGGGCCCGTCGTCGCTGGTCCTCTTCGGGATCACCGGCGACCTCGCCCGCAAGAAACTCATGCCCGCCGTGTACGACCTCGTCAATCGGGGGCTGCTGCCGCCCAGCTTTGCCGTGGTGGGCTTCGCCCGGGCCAACCGGGAGAATGAAGATTTCATCGCCGAAATCAAGGAAGCTGTCCAGGCCTATTGCCGGACCCCCTTTGATGAAGCGGTGTGGAACCAGCTTGCCGAGGGCCTCAGTTTTGTCCGGGGCGAGTTCGACGACGACGATGCCTTCGTCCGGCTTGCCGCCATGCTGGCCGAGCTCGATGAGCAGCGGGGCACGCAGGGTAACCATGCGTTCTACCTCTCGATCCCGCCGAAGGCCTTTGAACTGGTCTGCCGCCAACTGTCCAAGCACGGCCTGGCCCAGGCCGAGGGTGAGAAGTGGCGCCGGGTGGTGATCGAGAAGCCGTTCGGGCACAACCTCGAATCGGCCCGGACGTTGAACAGCATCGTCGAATCGGTGTTCCCGCCCGACGCCGTGTTCCGGATCGACCACTACCTGGGCAAGGAAACGGTCCAGAACATCCTGGCGCTGCGCTTCGCGAACCAGTTCTTTGAACCGCTCTGGAACGCGAACTATGTGGACCATGTGCAGATCACGATGGCCGAGGACATTGGCACCGGTGGTCGGGCCGGTTACTACGACGGTGTGGGCGCGGCCCGTGACGTCATCCAAAACCATCTCCTGCAGTTGTTGGCCCTGACGGCCATGGAGGAGCCCATCTCCTTCAACGCCGAGGACCTGCGTGCGGAGAAGGAAAAAGTCCTCGCCGCCGTGAAACTGCCGGCGGATTTGTCCACGCATTCGGCGCGCGGCCAGTTTGCCGGCGGCTGGCAGGGCGGCGAGCAGGTCCTCGGTTACCTGCAGGAGGAGGGCATTCCGGCCGATTCGACCACGGAGACCTTTGCCGCGATCCGCCTGGACATCAACACCCGCCGCTGGTCCGGGGTCCCGTTCTACCTGCGGGCCGGCAAGCGGCTGGGCCGGCGGGTCACCGAGATCGCGGTCGTGTTCAAACGGGCACCCAATCTGTTGTTCACCGACCATGCGGAGGATGACTTCGGTCAGAATGCCGTGGTGATCCGGGTCCAGCCCGATGAGGGTGTGACGATCCGTTTTGGGTCCAAGGTGCCGGGCACGCAGATGGAAGTCCGCGATGTCACAATGGACTTTGGCTACGGGCACGCGTTCACCGAATCGAGCCCGGAAGCCTACGAACGCCTCATCCTGGATGTGCTGCTCGGCGAACCGCCGTTGTTCCCGCGCCACCAGGAAGTGGAACTGTCCTGGAAGATCCTGGACCCGTTTGAGAAGTTTTGGGCTGCCGAGAACGTGCAGCCCGAAAGTTATGAACCCGGCAGCTGGGGGCCGGCGTCAGCGGATGAACTGCTGGCCCGGGATGGAAGAACCTGGAGAAGGCCATGATTGTTGATTTGTCAGCGACTACCACGTCGAAGATTGCCAAGAAGATCACCTCCCTGCGGGAACAGGGCGGCGTGAATGCCCTGGGCCGGGTCATGACCCTTGTGGTCATCACCAAGAACGGGCTCGAGGAGGAAGCCATCGAGGCGGCCAACCTAGCCAGCCGCGAACACCCCTGCCGCATCATCGTCGTCACGGATGCCGGTGCCGATGCGCCCACCCGGTTGGATGCCCAGATCCGGGTCGGTGGTGACGCCGGCGCCTCCGAGATGATCGTGCTGCGTGGCTACGGGGAACTGGCCGGCGCCAGCGAGTCACTCATCGCGGGGTTGTTGCTCCCGGACGCCCCGATCGTGGCGTGGTGGCCGCACGGCGCCCCGGCCAATGCGGGGCAGATTTCCATTGGCAGGATCGCGCACCGGCGCATCACCGATGCGGCCAACGAGGCGGACCCGCAACAAGCCCTGGCCGCACTCCGGCGCAGTTACACTGCCGGGGACACGGATCTGGCCTGGACCCGGCTGACGAACTGGCGGATCCAACTCGCCTCGATCCTGGACCAGCTCGACGCCTCACCCATCACCGCTGTCACGGTTGAAGGTGCCCCCGATTCACCCAGCACCACCTTGCTGGCAGCCTGGCTGCACCGGGCCCTGGGTGCTCCCGTGACCATCCTCAAGCAGCCGGCCGGCTCCGGGATTCGCGGGGTCCGGCTTTACCGGGCCGCGGGAGAGATCCGCCTGGCCCGGCACGGACACGGCGCCAACGGATTGACCGTGACCGAACTGACCCAGCCCGGACAACCCCTCCAACGAATCTCCCTGCCACCCCGGACCCTCCAGGACTGCCTGACAGAGGAACTGCGGCGCCTGGGCCCCGACGACGTCTTCGGTGAAACACTCCGCAGCCTTGAGCCGGGCCCGGCCCACCAACAAATCCGCTCCACCGTCACCAGGGGCGCCCAGACGAAACTCGCCCAGAATCGACTGGAACTGGTCCCCGCCTAAGGACCATGCATCAACAAGGGGTCCAACGGAGCGCTTCCGCGCTCCGTTGGACCCCTTTTGCCGTTTCCCGTCAGAACAGGAACGGTGCCAGTCGTGTCGAGAGTTCACGGGCCGATTCCGCATGCTCACTGATGGTGCTGAACCGGTCCGAGGGGCCGGAGAGGCAGATCGCTGCACCGATGGACCCATTGGGCATCCTCACGGGAAGCGCCAGGGTGGCGGAGCCTTGCTCCAACTCGTTGATCTCTGAGGCCTCGCCGTTGAACCGCACCGCCACGAGGGACTCCTCCAGCGCCCGCCTGTCCGTGATGGTGTGCTGTGTCAGCTTCATCAACGGCCCGCTCGGAAGAGGGGACGCCGAATCGCCAAGCGAGGCAAGCATCAGTTTCCCTGCGGCCGAGGCATGCGGATACCGGAGCATCTCAAAGGTTGATTGGAGCGGATAGTCCGGATCCTCGTCGCCGACCCGCAGGGAGGCGTTGCGGAACATGACCAGGTGCACGGCAAATCGTTTCCCGCTCCGGAACTTCTCCACTACCTGGCGGGCCGCCGTGGGAACTGTTGGCGGGGTGGCAGCCGTGATCAAGCCCGAAATGGCGTGGCCCAGCGCAAATCCGCGGAGGTCGGAGGTGCGGGCAAGGTATTCGTCGCCAACCAAGGCATTGAGCATCCGGTAGGCGGTCGCCGGGGGCATCTTCAGCGCATCGGTGATTTCCTTCGCCGTAGTCCCGGTCCCCAACTGGGCCACGATCTCCAAGATCCGCAGTGAGTTTGATGCCGTGCTGGGCCCGGACGTTCAGACCTGTAGCTCATTGGACGGGACCGCCACGAAACAGGTCCATTTCCCGGGTCTCGTCGTAGATGCCCACCGACGCCAGGCGCGCGGGCCGCCGGAGGCGCAGGAACAAGGCGTAGAGCACGCTGGCCAGGAGGACGCCACAATAGATAAAGGTCTGCGGGCGGCCATCGCCGATGGATAATGTGGCAGCTTTCCAAAGGACTGCGCCAAGGGCGAGGGAGGTTGCGGCCCCCAGAATCCAACTCGCGTAGGTATCCTCGCCAATCCGGCGCAGGAAGAAAGGCAGCGAAGCGCTGGCAAGGATATAGGCGCCCAGGTACCCATAGGCGCCCAAAGTGAAGAGCATGACGAGGCCCTGCTCGGCGCTGGCGCCGGAGACGATGACCACAACGGGAACCAAGGCGATCACCGGCATGACCACCATGATTGCCATCGAGGGGGTCTTGTAGGAGGGATGGGTGCGCCCGACCACCCGCGGTGCAACACCTTCCCTGCCCATGCAGAAAAATATCCGGGCAAGCGCATTGACGGAGGCGATTGCGCAGGCGAAGAACGATGCGGCGATACCCAGGTCAAGCACTGCGGCGAATACGGGGGAAGTCTGGGAAAACAGGTCGGACAACGGTGTGGAGCTGGACGTAATGCTTAACGGTGCATCGTGCAGGGCCACGTCCTGTGCCGTGACGGCAAGTAGGTACAGCACTCCGGTCACGATGGGGGTCCAGGTAATGGCCCGGGGGACGCTCACGAACGGTTTGTATGCCTCGCCTCCCAGCGTCGTCGGGCTTTCGAAACCGACAAATGCGCTTACGGCTACGACTATTCCGATCCACAACGAGTCGAAGTTTCCGTTCCAGGCAAACACGCTTGCGACACTCACCGTTGGTGTGTTGAAGGCGAAGTAGACAACCATGAGGATGGTCAGGACTGCGATGGAAATGGACTCCATCAACAACGTAAACCATGCCGATACCTGGATGCCGCGCACCATGAGGAAACAGGCGGCAGTCGCGGCAACCAGGACCACCAACACGGTGAAAATCTTTGGATTCGCCAACTGCACCCCGAGGTTGAAGAACAGTTGGGTGATGTAGGTGCCCACCACCAGCAGGCCGGCCATGGCCACGAGGCCGTAGCCAAAGATCGCCGACCAGCCCACGGTGATGGCCGTTCGCTGGCCCAGGCCCTTGGCCGTGTAGCTGTACAGGCCGCTGACGGCGGCCATGCGTTTTGCCATCGGCCTCAGGCACAGGGAAACCAGAATCATGATGGCCATGGTTGCGCCGAACGTCAGCACCAGGTTCGGTCCGGTGGAGCCAAAAATCAGGGCAGGGAAGATCAGCGCCGGAATCACCGACATGGCGCCGGCCGGTGCCACGGCGGCCACCGCTTGCGCAAAGACCGGCAGGAAGGAGAGCTTTCGGCGGCTTAGGCCCTCCACCGGGGAGCGGGCAGTGATGAAGCGGTCACCGTGAGTAGACACTGAGCATCGACTTTCCCTCCGACGGGCAGGCCCGCCTTGGCTATGGGACACAAGTCATCGACCCGAAGTCCAAAACATTAGCATTCCCGGATCGGCAATCACACCATGTGGCAGGTTTCTTAATGTTTCCAACATGTAAACTGCGTTGGGAAAATAGGTCAGAGAGTTTCTCACGTAAATATTCAATAAGGACTCGCCTCAAAGAAATTCTTGATGTAATCGCAATTCGCAAAAAAGGGTTATTCGACCTGTTTTAGTTCGGTCGGGTCCTTGGTGGAGCTCGACCGATCCGCCAAAAGTTGGGAATGCCGTCGTCGTCGGCGGGCCTGTCCATCCCTGGCTCCGGTTTCCCGCCAGTTGGCGGCGGAGAAGGCCGACACGGTTTGCGCCCACATGGGTAGCTCGCCGGGGTCCGACCCACCCGCCCAAGGGTCCGCTCGATCCCTGCAGCCATCCTCATTGGTCCTTTTGGGCCTGAATCTAGCGGGTTTCGGCCATTTGGCGGCCCAATCCTAAAGTGTAGTTAGAACCATCAAAAAACAGTGTTTCCCCCGCCCGCTTGTTTGGGGATCATGGATACCAACCGGAAAGCATCCGTCCGGCAGTTACGGGCCGACGGTCGAATCGAAGGGGATCAATCGTGAATCCAACAGCGAATGCACAAGTGGTGAAGCAATCATCACGGGCAGACACTGGGCAGCAACTTTCCCTCAGGAGGGCGGGGCCTCCTGGACCATGAGAGGCGCAAATCGCCGGCGTGCAAGTGCCGGCAATGACCGTCGCGGACATGATTTGGAATGTTTCCAACATGTTAACTGCAGTGGGAAAACGGGGATTCGAATTTCTCATGTAAATATTCAGCAAAGACTCGCCTAAATGAATTCACTGACGTACTTTTACTTACGTGAAAAGAGTCAAAGTGACTCACGTCACGCCAGTAGAGCTCAGAGTGGAGCTCGGCTGACCCTCTAGAAACAGAGAAAGTCGGGTTTGCAGGCGATACCTCCCGAATCCCAACCAGGATTTTGGAGAACGCGTGCAGCGCAGTCCTCAATGCATCAATGATGAACAGTTCTGACAATGACGAACAGTTCTGACGGTCCAAAGATCCTTAGCTATCCAGCGGCGCCGCAACGGCCACTACGGCCTGGCGGGCCGGATACCGGATCAAGTCCGGCTTTTGACTCACCTCAACTGCCAGGCGACACGGACACTCATCCTGAACAAAGAACCAAGGAGAAAACCATGACTATCAACACCGCAACCGAAGCTTCAGTAGGCGTTTCGCATCCTCTTGATCAGTTGTCTCGTGCGGAGATTTCCCGGGCTGTGTCGATTTTGAAGGATGGTCCGGCCGGGGCGGAGACGTTCCGTTATATCAGTGTTGAGATGCGTGAGCCGTCGAAGGAGGACTTGCGGAACGGGACGGTGACTGAGCGTGAGGCGGACGCGGTCCTTATTGATCGGGCGGACGGGCGTGCGTATGAGGCGATCGTGAATCTTGATGCGGGGCTCGTGACCCGGTGGACGCAGTTGGCGGCCGGCATTCAGCCGCCCTTCATGCTGGATGAGTTTGCCGAGTGTGAGGAGAACTGTAAGAAGGACCCGCGCGTGGTCGAAGCCCTGAACGCTAGGGGTTTGACGGATCTGGATTTGGTGTGTTTCGAGCCGTGGTCGGTGGGTTGGTTCGGTGAGGATGCCGAGGGTCGGCGGCTGATGCGGGCCCTGGTGTTCGTCCGGCAGGATCCCGACGATAGCCCGTACGCGCACCCGATCGAGAACCTGGTGGTCATTTATGATCTGAGTTCGGGCACGGTGGCCCGGATCGAGGACAACGAGGTCATCCCGATCCCGGCAGCCTCCGGTAACTACCTGCCCAAGTATGTGGGCCCGGCCCGGACGGATCTGAAGCCGCTCTCGATCACCCAGCCCGAGGGTGCCTCCTTCACCGTCACCGGCAACCACGTGACCTGGGCTGATTGGTCCTTCCGGGTCGGGTTCACCCCGCGTGAGGGCCTGGTGCTGCATCAGTTGCGGTTCCGGAACAAGGACACCGAACGTCCCGTGATCAACCGTGCCTCGCTGGCGGAGATGGTGGTCCCCTATGGTGACCCGGCCCCGGTGCAGGCGAAGAAGAACGCCTTTGATTCCGGGGAGTACAACATCGGTAACATGGCCAACTCCCTCAAGCTCGGTTGTGACTGCCTGGGTGAGATCCAGTACTTCGACGGGATCACCACCGATAGCCACGGCAACCCGATGACGATCAAGAACGCGATCTGCATGCACGAAGAAGACGACAGCATCTTGTGGAAGCACTTCGATTTCCGGGAGGGCACCGCCGAGGTTCGACGCAACCGTAAACTCGTCATCTCCTTCATCGCCACGGTCGCGAACTACGAGTACGCGTTCTACTGGCACCTGTTCCTCGATGGCAGCATCGAGTTCCTCGTCAAGGCCACCGGTATCCTTTCCACCGCCGCCCAGCACCCGGACCAGAAGACCCCGTATGGTCAGGCGTTGAACAACGACGGCCTCTACGCCCCCATCCACCAGCACCTCTTCAACGTGCGGATGGACTTTGAACTGGACGGGCTGCGGAACTCCGTCTACGAAGTCGACACCGAAATCCCGGAAGACAACCCGACGCTGACGGCGTTCCGGGCCGTGGACCGGCTCCTGGAAACCGAACAACAAGCGATCCGTAAGGCCGACGTCGCCAAGCACCGCTTCTGGAAGGTCGTCAACCACGAGAGCAAGAACCTCGTCAACGAGCCCGTCGCGTACCGGTTGATCCCGACCAACGCGATCACCCTCGCCGCGGACGAACGCTCCCACGTGAGCCAGCGTGCCCAGTTCGCCCGCAACAACCTCTGGGTCACCCCCTACAACCGCGACGAACGCTTCCCGGCCGGGGAATACCCGAACCAGTCCACCGGCGGCGACGGCCTGCCCGAATGGACCAAAAACGACCGGAACATCGTCGATGAAGACCTCGTGGTCTGGTACACCTTCGGCATGCACCACGTCGTACGCCTCGAAGACTGGCCCGTCATGCCCCGCCAGAACATCGGATTCATGCTCGAACCCCACGGCTTCTTCGACCAAAACCCCGCACTGAACCTGCCCGACCTCACCCAGGCCGCCACAACAACCAATGAAAGCACCTGCTGCAGCGGACACGAACAATGAGCCGTAAAGGCATCGTGGGGAATGCGAAACACACGGCAAGTTCCGGGGCTGCCAAGCCCCGTACCCAACCGGGTAGTTTGAAGCCCAACAGCCTGGGGCTGTGGGATGTGGTTTTCATGGCCGTCGCGACGTCCGCGCCGATCACGGTCATGAGCGGCAATGTCCCGTTTTCGGTCGGTTACGGCGTGGGAACGGGAACTCCGGCAACATACATTTGGGCGACGGTGATCCTGTCGATCTTTGCGATCGCCTACGTCACCATGGCCCGTTATGTGACATCGACGGCCGCGTTCTACGGTTTTATCTCCCGCGGTTTGGGACGCGTGTTCGGCCTGGGGACCGGTTATATGGTCACCTTTGGCTACATTGTTTTTGAAGCCAGCATCATCGGCATCTTCTCCTACTTCGGGGAGCTGGCCTTCAAGGAACAATTGGGACTGAACGTCTCATGGATTGTTTTCGCGGTGGGCGGTCTCCTGCTTATCGGGCTGCTGACCTACTTTGAAATCAGTCTGGCCGCGAAGATCCTGGCCGTATTGCTGGCCACCGAGATCGCGATTCTGGCAGTCATGGCCTTCGGCGTCCTCTTCCATGGAGGCGGACCCGACGGACTGATGCCGGAGACGCTGAACCCGGTCAATGCATTCAAACCCAATGGGTTGCTGGTGGCTTCGGCCGGCCTGGCCATGTTCATCGCTTTCTGGTCCTGGACCGGATTCGAATCGACGGTCATGTATGGCGAGGAATCCAAGAATCCGAAGAAGATCATCCCGATCGCCACCATGATCGCGGTGACCGGCGTGGGCGTCTTCTACACCTTCGTCTCCTGGATGTCGGTTGCCGGTAATGGTGCCAAGGGTGCAATTGCCTTGGCACAGAGCGCCAATCCGCTGGACATGTTCTTCCACCCCACGGACGTCTTTGTCGGCCACGGGTGGGTCCTGGTCATGCAGTGGCTGATGATGAGTGGATCCTTCGCCTGTGCGATGGCTTTCCACAACGCCGCATCACGGTACATGTACGCGCTGGGAAGGGAAGGAATCCTGCCCGGTGTGCTTGGCAAGACCCACAAGAAGCACGGGTCTCCGTTCATCGCATCGTACGTTCAGACAACTGTCGCCATCGGCTGGGTCGTCGGGTTCTGGCTCCTGCACAAGGATCCGTACCTGGATGTCTTCGTCCTCCTGGCAGTGCTCGGGACGTTCTCGCTCCTGATTGTCCAGACCATCACGATGGCCGCGGTATTCAACTACTTCCGTCATCACCATCCGGAAGAGAATGTGTGGCGCACCAAGGTCGCCCCCATACTCGGCGGGGTGGGGATGTTGGGAGTGGTGATCCTGATGGCCATGAACCTGGATACGGCGGCAGGGCCGGCAGCATCGTCCCTGCTCTTCAAGCTCATCCCGTACATCGCGGCAGCACTCTTCCTCACCGGCGCCGGCCAGGCGCTCTACCTGAAGAAGACCAACCCGCTCAAGTACGAGACCATCGGCCACGTGGTCCTCGCCGAGGACTCCCACGGCCTGGTCCTGAGCGAGGAAGATCCGGAGCCGGTACCCGCGATCGACTTCGCCCTCATCAGGGACCTGGAGCTTGAACCCAAGAGCGATCTCGATCTCGAACTTGAACTCGAGCTCACCTTGGAAGACGAACGCGAGCTGGATAAGGACTAGCTCCAAACAGATGGTCCCCGGTGCGGTTGGCAGCCGCACCGGGGAACAGCTGTACCCACCCCGAACCTTTAGTGAGAGTGTGAATCGCGTGTTTAGTATCCCCGCAGTTACCTGGACCCTCACGGCCGTCCTGCTGTTGAGTGGAAGCTACCATTTCATGGCGGCAGCTAGGGCCCACCGACTCACGGACCGGGTCAACAACGGCCTCCACGCCCTCATGACCGTCCTGATGGCAGCCATGTTGTGGAACCTCGCGCCGTCGACCATGCTGGTCCAAATCGCAGTCCTGGGCGCCGCGGCACTGTGGTTTGTCATTCAGGCGGTTGCCCGGCCGGAATTCAAACTTCTCTGCGCGGGCAGCCAGGGCCGGCTCAAGTGCGTCTATCACAGCCTCACCATGGCCGCCGCCGCCGTCATGGTCGCAATGATGGGCCACGTGACCACCGGCAGCCACGGGACTGCGCCGATGGACGGAATGTCGATGAGCGGCATGTCGATGGGACATGACCACCATGCGATGGCAGCCGCAGCCCAAAGCACTGTCGCGGTAACATCCAGCCATTCGCCCGGGCTGGCGATCCTGTTGACGGTATTCTTCGGAACCGCGGCAGTGATTTTCATGATCCTCCTGCTGCGCTTCCGGGCAGCAAAGACTGCGCACCGCCACCACGGGACTCCGCGACGAACGTTTGGCGCGGATCACGGACTCGAAGCCATCGGGGCCGCCGTCATGGCCCTGATGTTTGCCACCATGGTGGCCTAATTCCCGTTCATCCCCGCCCATACTTTCGGGGACCGTGTGGACAGCGTCGTCCTGCCGGTTCCCGCCGAGCACCCATTGTAGCCGCCATCGAAAGGCAAATATCATGTCTGCAACACCCCTGAAGTGCTGTATCAATCCCAGTATCCTGTCCGCTGATTTTGTGAATCTTGAGGCTGAGCTGGCCCGGATCGCCAACGCCGATGCCGTGCATGTGGATGTCATGGACAACCATTTCGTGCCGAACCTGACCATTGGTTTGCCGGTGGTGGAACGGTTGCAGGCGGTCAGCCCGGTGCCGTTGGACGCGCACCTGATGATTGCCGAGGTTGACCGGTGGGCGCCGGCCTATGCCGATGCCGGGTTGGCGTCGGTGACGTTCCATGTGGAGGCGTCCAATGCGCCGATCAAGCTGGCCCGGGAATTGCGGGCCCGGGGGGCGAAGGCGGGGATGGCGTTGCGTCCGGCGACCCCGGTGGAACCGTATTTGGACATGCTGAGCGAACTGGACATGTTGTTGATCATGACGGTGGAGCCCGGTTTTGGCGGGCAGTCGTTCCTGGATGTGACGTTGCCCAAGATCCGCCGGGCCCGGGCCGCGATCGAGGGCTCCGGGGTCAATGTGGCGATCCAGGTCGACGGCGGCATCACGGAGGAGACCATCTCCCGGGCCGCGGAGGCCGGCGCCAACGTCTTCGTGGCCGGCTCCGCCGTCTACGGGAAGGCCTCACCCGAGGAAGCCATCGAAACACTCCGCGCTCACGGCCAGTTCGCGTTCGTCTAAACACCCAGCAGCAACCCCACTCCCAACAACTCGAAGGACCACTCATGCGCGTTCACATTGGAACCGACCACGCCGGCATGGAGCTTAGCGCCCACCTCATCACGGCATTGACAGCAAGCGGCTACGAGATGATCGACCACGGGCCGCAGGCCTACGATGCCGAGGACGATTACCCGTCGTTCTGCATCAACGCGGCCCTGGCGGTCGTGGCGGACCAGGAAGCCGGCGTGGATGCGCTGGGCATCGTTTTGGGTGGTTCGGGCAATGGTGAGCAGATTGCCGCGAACAAGGTCAAGGGTGTCCGTGCGGCGCTGGCGTGGAATCTGGATACGGCCAAGCTGGCCCGCGAGCACAACAACGCCAACGTGGTGGCCGTGGGCGGCCGCCAGCACAGCGTTGAGGAGGCCACGGAGCTGATCGAGGCGTTCCTGGCGGAGCCGTTCAGCGACGCTGAACGCCATGTGCGCCGCATCGGCAAGATCGGCACCTTCGAGACCACCGGCGTCGTCGGATAGCTTGAAGCATCGCTTCACCAAAAAAGGACGAGGGACCACGCTTGCCGGCGTGGCCCCTCGTCCTTTCCGTCTGCGCCGGCCAAAAACTGCGCCGGCCAAAACTGCGCCGGCGCAGACGCCCACGGGGCGGTTACGTGGCGGGACGGGTGGCGTGCCCGCCAAACTGCTGGCGGAGGGCCGACACCATTTTCATGGCGGGGGAGTTGTCCTCGCGGGAGGCAAAGCGGGCGAACAGGGCTGCGGTGATGGCGGGGGTCGGCACGGCGTTCGCGATGGCCTCCTCGACGGTCCAGCGTCCTTCGCCGGAGTCTTCGACATAGTCATCGATCGATGCCAGGCCGGGATCCTCGTCCAGGGCCTTCACCATGAGGTCAAGCAGCCAGGACCGAACCACGGTGCCTTTTTGCCAGGCCCGGAACGTGCCGGGCAGGTCGGTCACGATGTCCTTCGCGGCCAGCAGCTCATAGCCTTCGGCATAGGACTGCATCAAACCATACTCGATCCCGTTGTGGACCATCTTGGCGTAGTGCCCCGCACCGACGCCGCCCACATGGACAAAACTGTCCGCCCGATCACCCTCGGGGCGGAGCGCATCAAAAACAGGCAGGGCGCGCTGGATGTCCGTGGCGTCTCCTCCGGCCATCAGGCCATATCCGTTCGCCAGGCCCCAAACGCCGCCGGAAACGCCGCAGTCCGCGAACCGGATGCCGTTGACGGACAACAGTGCGGCGTGCTTCTGGTCTTCGGTGAAACGGGAATTGCCGCCATCGATGACCAGGTCTCCCCGGTCAAGCTTGGCCGCAAGTTCGCCAATGACGGCGTCGGTGACCTCGCCGGCCGGGACCATCACCCAAATCAGCCGCGGCGCCGGGACGGCCGCCAGCAGTTCATCGACGGACCCCACGTCGCTCACGTCGGGGCTGCGGTCGTAACCGGTGACGTCGATCCCTCCCTTGCGCAGGCGTTCGCGCATGTTGAAACCCATTTTGCCGAGGCCTATCAATCCAATGTGCACGGTGAATACTCTTTTCTGCGCCGGTTGAACAGGACGGGCATGACCAGATGATTCCTGGTCATGCCCGTCAGTGCCAGCCGGCGCTGTAATGGTGGTGGTTTGCCGGGGAAATGCGAAGAACGTCCTTGCCTGTGGTTTAGGCTGCGTTGCGTGCGGTGGTGAGGGCGGTGTTGATGTCGGTGAGGAGTTCTTTCCAGCTGGTGACGAATTTTTGTAGGCCTTCGGTTTCGAGTTGTTCGACGATGGTGTCGTAGGAGATGCCCTGGTCTTCGAGGGCGTCCAGGATGGTGGCGGCTTCTTGGTAGTGGCCGGTGATGGTGTCGCCGGTGATGGTGGCGTGGTGGTAGGTGGCGTCGAGGGTTTTTTCGGGCATGGTGTTCACGACGCCGGGGGCGGCGAGTTCGGTGACGTAGAGGGTGTCGGGGTAGGTGGGGTCTTTGACGCCGGTGGAGGCCCAGAGGGGGCGTTGGGGGCGGGCGCCGGCGGCGGCGAGAACGGCCCAGCGTTCGGTGCTGAAGAGTTCTTCGTAGAGTTGGTAGGCCAGGCGGGCGTTGGCGAGACCGGCTTGGCCTTTGAGGGCGCGGGCTTCGTTGGTGCCGAGGGTCTCGAGGCGGTGGTCGATTTCGGTGTCGACGCGGGAGACGAAGAAGGAGGCGACGGAGTGGATCGTGGTCAGGTCGTGGCCGTTGTCCTTGGCTAGTTTCAGGCCGGCTTGGAAGGCGTTGATGACGGCGCTGTAGCGTTCCAGGGAGAAGATCAGGGTTACGTTGACACTGATCCCGGCGCCCAGGGTCGCGGTAATCGCGGCCAGGCCTTCCAGGGTGGCCGGGATCTTGATCAGCACGTTGGCTTTGTTGACCTTCTTGTACAGTGCCTTGGCTTCGGTGATCGTGGCTTCGGTGTCCCAGGCCAGGCGTGGGTCGACTTCGATACTGACCCGCCCGTCCACACCGTTAGTGGCCGTGTAGAGCGGGGCGAAGAGATCGCAGGCGTCGGCGACGTCGGCGGTGGTGATCTCAAAGATCGTTTCTTCGACGCTGGCGCCCTGGGCGGCCAGGGCGGTGATCTTTTCCTGGTAGTCGGTGCCGGAGGTGATCGCGGCCTGGAAGATCGAGGGGTTGGTGGTGACCCCGACGACGTTCTTCTCGGTGATGAGGCGTTGGAGGCTGCCGCTGCTGAGCCGGGCCCGGGAGAGATCATCGAGCCAGATCGACACCCCGACCGCAGAAAGCAGCGCAGTCGGAGTCTCGGTTGTGGTCGGGGTTGTGGTGGGGGTTGGGGTGGAGGTGGTGGTGGTGGTCATGGCGGTTTCTTCCTTCAAAAAGGGGAGGGGTGCGTGGAGGGGGTGGG
The DNA here is from genome assembly GCF_001281315.1 of Arthrobacter sp. ERGS1:01. NCBI lineage: Bacteria > Bacillati > Actinomycetota > Actinomycetes > Micrococcales > Micrococcaceae > Arthrobacter > Arthrobacter sp. ERGS1:01. The sequence goes on from NZ_CP012477.1 coordinate 484,870, forward strand.
GGTGCGGCCGGCACCATGGACCTCCCCCCAAAAAGGTTGGGGGAGTGGTCCGTGGTGCCGGCCGCGTGTTGCTGGGTGTTGCTGGGTGCTGGGGGGTGGTTAGTTGGTGTTTGCTGTGGTGAGGGTGTTTTTCGCGGCGGTGGTGACGGCGTGGGTGGTGATGCCGAATTCCTGGAAGAGGCGCTTGTAGTCCGCGGAGGCACCGAAGTGTTCCAGGGAGATGGACTGGCCGGTGTCGCCGACGAATTCCTTCCAGCCCAGGGCCAGGCCGGCTTCGACGGAGACCCGGGCTGTGACGGCGGCCGGGAGTACGGACTCCTTGTAGGCGGGGGTCTGCTGGTTGAACCATTCCACGCAGGGCATGGAGATGACCCGGGTCGCGATGCCCTCGCCCTGGAGTTGCTGGCGGGCCTCGATGGCGAGTTGGACTTCGGAGCCGGTCGCGATCAGGAGCACCTGCGCCGGGACCGTGACCCCGTCCCTCGAGGCTTCGGCCAACACGTACCCGCCACGGGCGACGCCGGCGGTGGAGGCGAAGGTGTCACCGGTGGCCGGGCCGGTGCCGCGGGGGTAGGTGGGGACGTTTTGGCGGGTCAGGATGATCCCGGCCGGGTTGTCCTGGTTGCCCAGGATGGTTCTCCAGGCGGCGGCGACTTCGTTCGCGTCCCCGGGACGGACAACGTCCAGGCCCGGGATCGCCCGCAGGGTCGCGAGTTGCTCCACGGGCTGGTGGGTGGGCCCGTCCTCACCCAAACCGATCGAGTCATGCGACCACACATAGATCGACGGGACCCCCATCAACGCGGAGAGGCGGATCGCGGGGCGCTGGTAATCGCTGAAGATCAGGAACGTGCCCGAGAACGCCCGGGTCGGACCCCCCAGGTGGATGCCGTTGACGATGGAAGCGGCGGCGTGTTCCCGGATGCCGAAGTGCAGCACCCGCCCGTACGGGTTGCCCTTCCACGCGTCCGTGGAACGCGAGGCCGGGATGAAGGAGGGGGAATTTTCGATGGTGGTGTTGTTGGATTCGGCCAGGTCGCAGGACCCGCCCCAGAGTTCGGGCAGGACGGGCCCGAGTGCGTTGAGGACCTTCCCGGACGCCGCCCGCGTCGAGACATCCGTGCCCGCTTCGAAGACCGGCAGCACCGTATCGAGGTTGGCGGGGAGTTCCTTGGCTTCGATGCGCGCCAACAACGCCGCGTTTTCCGGATGCGCCTCCTGCCAGGCCTGGAACGCGGTGTTCCAGGCGGTGTGGGTGGCGGCACCCCGGGCGGCCACGGCACGGGCATGCGCCACCACGGCCGGGTCAACCTCGAAGGACTGGGCCGGGTCGAAGCCGAGCACGGTCTTCAACGCGGCGACTTCCTCGGCGCCCAGGGCGGAGCCGTGGATTTTGCCGCTGTTCTGCTTCTTCGGGGCCGGGTAGCCGATGATGGTCCGCAGCGAAATGATCGAGGGCCGGGTCGTGTCGGCCTTCGCCGCAACCAGGGCCGCATGAAGGGCCCGGACGTCCTCGACATACTCGCCCGTGCGGGTCCAGTCCACGCGTTGGGTGTGCCAGCCATAGGAGGCGTACCGGGTCAGGACGTCCTCGGTGAAAGCAATATCGGTATCGTCCTCGATGGAGATATGGTTCTCGTCGTAGACCACCACCAAATTGCCCAACTCCTGATGCCCGGCCAAGGAGGACGCCTCACTGGTGACGCCTTCTTGGAGGTCACCATCGGAGGCAATCACCCAGATCGTATGATCAAAGGGGCTCGTGCCCGGGGCCGCGTCGGGGTCCATGAGGCCGCGCATGCGCCGCTGGGAATACGCGAACCCGACCGCGGACGCCAGGCCCTGCCCCAACGGGCCCGTCGTGATCTCCACCCCCGGGGTGTGCTTGTATTCCGGATGCCCCGGCGTCAACGACCCCCACGTCCGCAACGCCTGCAAATCCTCCAGTTCCAGGCCGTAACCGGAAAGGAACAGCTGAATGTACAAGGTCAGGGAGGAATGCCCGGGAGAAAGAATAAACCGGTCCCGCCCCGTCCACTCCGGCACGGCCGGATCATGACGAATCACCTGCTGAAAAAGCAGATACGCCGCCGGAGCCAACGACATGGCCGTCCCGGGGTGGCCGTTACCGACCTTCTCCACCGCATCCGCGGCCAACACCCGGGCCGTATCCACCGCCCGCCGATCAAGCTCCGTCCAGGAAAACGGGGCCAACCCCGACCCGGGAACGGAAACAGCAGGAATGGATGGTGAAAGTACCGCAGTCGTTGGATTCACGATTCTAGATCCTCTTCGAGTAAGTCAACAACCCCACAACAGGGTCGACTGGATGATGCCTGGCTACATCCATCGTCTCGAATCAAACAAACAGGCGGAACACTGATTTCTGACAGTTCCCACTACCCAAAAGAACAGCAACCACCCCAACCACACCCACAACCCAGCCACCAACCCCACCCAAACAGGCAGCCACATCGCCATAAAACCCCGGCATGTCCTAGCTAGGGCTGGAACGCCCCGATCGTCAACAACTGGATCGCACTGTTGCTGCACGCCGTCAACGGGTGGGCAATGATGATCCTGTCCGTGGCACCCGGGGGATAAACCATCACCGAATCGGCCTGGACCTGGGTGCAGCTGGGGTAGTTTCCGGCCTGCGTGTACCGCAGGGCGGCGGATGCGCTGGCCCCGGGCGCCAGCGAGATGGGCCCGCTCGACGGCGCGGAGGCATCGCGCACCGCGGGCGCCCCGATGGGGGTGTCGGAGCTGGCGTTGACCAGGGAAACCCCGGGGTAGCCGTCCAGGATGCAGGTGGTGGAGGAGGAGTTCTTCACGATGAGCTGCATATAGATGTGTCCCGCCGCCCCGCCGCCGGAATCATCCAGCGAACCGGCCAGATCGGCCGCGGTACACAGGGCCGCAGCCGCTGTTGTGGCAGTCCCCGTTGTGGATGGGGTTGCGGAGCTGGACGCCGTGGCGCCGGACTCGGTGGGTGCGGCGCTGCTTTCCACCGATGAAGGCGAGGACGACGTCGTCGGGCTGGCCGAGGTGGGCGCCGCGGGGGAGGATGTGGTGGCTGACGGAGAGGGGGTGGAGGTGCATCCGGAGAGCCCCAGTGCGATCACGGCGGCCACGCCAAGGATGGCGCCCGCTCCGCGATTCCAAGGTGCGTACCGGCGGGACGAGGTGTTCGGATCCGTGTTCATGGCTCCACCTTTGCGCCCCTGCCGGTGGGAGTCAACTGCCCCCGCCGCAAAAAACGCGGGTCCACACCAAATTGGTATCAACGGTGAAATCGAAGATGCCGGCATTGGTGCGGACCCGCGCCGCCACTCACGCGGTGCGGCTATGCCTTGGTGCGTCCGGAGCGCATGAACGCGATGGCGCCCATGACCAGTCCGGCCAGCCCCGTGCCAAGGCCGAGCCAGGACGGCCAGGTGGGGGCGGCGGCGTCGTTCATGTCGGAGGAGGCCGCAGCGGGGGTGGCGGTACTGTCGCCGTGGCCGTGCTCCGTGGTGGCCACGGCGGCGGTCACGGCCAACGACGGCGCGGGGGACTTGACGCTGTCGTGGTCCTGGCCCGCCGCGGGAATGTCCTTCCAGTCAGTGGAGCCCTTTTCACATGTTTGCAGGGTCGGGAAGTACAGGGTCTTCCCCGCGGCATCCGGTACCTTCAGCGACAGTGTGAATGAGTCGCGCTGGTGGGCGTCCAACGGCGTCTTGGCCGTGTAGGTGACCGCGCTGGTGCGTTGGGTGATCTTGCTGCCGTCGGCCAGTTGGCGGGGCGTGGTGAACTTTTCGATGGATTCGCTGATGGTCCAGTTCGGGTTGACCGTGGGGGTCACCGCGTTCAGCTCCTCCGGCAGCGTGATCCTGATGCTGGTGGTGGACGAGCCGTCGCAGCCGTGCGGCACCGAGAACGTGAACAGGGAGTAGCTGCCGACGGCCGTGTCGGTGGGGGTGGCCGAGACATGGGCGGACGCAGAGCCCAGGCCCAGGGTCATCAGGCCGGCGGTGGCGCCGAGGGCAAGGGTGGTCTTGAGGGTACGGGAAAAACGCATGGGAATACCTTTCGATAGCGCCGGGGCGCAACAAAATGAGGGGGGTACGACACCCCTCAAAATTGTTCGAAGGGTGCTAGACGAAAAATGCCGCGAGGGCGGGCGGGCCGCGCTGGGGATCCGGCGGAAGGTTGCGCCAGGGCAGCTGCGGCAGCGGCATCGGCGCCACCGCGGGGCGGGCCTGCCGGGCCGGAAGTGGCCGAATCGCGGACGCGCTCCGGTAGAGGGGCCGCAGCCATCCGGCCAGGGCCCACAACGCCTTTTCGCCCTGGGCCAGCACCACGGCGGTGACCAGGGTGGCCACGATGTGTGCCGGCACCATCGCCCCGGACAGGGCGTTGGCATGGCTCATCAGATCCATGCCAACGGCGCCCGATTGGCCGGTGGAGCCCAACAGCGCTGCCGATTGCAACATGGCGGAGGTCTGCGCCTCAGCCGAAAGGGAATGGTCGTGGAGGGGGATGCCGGACGGCATGGAACCCCTGGGGATGCCGGCGGACAGGAAGCCAAACGCCTGGTGGAGCGCAAGCTGGCTGGTGGCTAAAAGTGCCAGCATGGCCGGAAGGCCCAACCGGAACTGCGTGACCACCGTGGAGCAAAGCACATGCAGCGCCAGGAGTGCTGCCATGAGCGGAGGGACCGGGAGCGTTCCGCCGGCCACAAGGTGTGCGCCGGCTGCCAGGCCAAGGATGGTGGCGCCGATCGCGGTGGTTCTGAGCAGCCTGAAGGGGGCGTGTGCGGTGCGCATACTGCTCCCTTCGATAGGCCGAGTGCATAGCCTATCGAGGAAAACCCTTACTGGGGAGTTGTTCGCGCCGTTATGACGTGGGCAGTTTTGCCAGGGTGTCCTCCGGCAGGCCCTCCGACGAGCTGTTTTGTTCGCCGTTCCTGGGACTTTCCTTGGCGCCGTCCCTGGCATGGTCCGTCAAGGCTTTGGGACCCAACACTCGGATCGCGGCGGTCACGGGACCGCTTTTGGGGCCCTCCGGAAGGGGCGGCAGGCGCAACGTGAAGCTGGTTTCGCCGGGATTGCTGGTGACGTCCACCGAGCCGTGGTGTGCCGTCATGATGGCCTGGACAATGCTCAGGCCAAGTCCGGTGCTTCCGTGGGTGCCCGTGCGGGCCACGTCGGCCCGGGAGAACCTGTCAAAGATGACGTCCCGGAACGCCGGGTCAATGCCGGGGCCGTCGTCGCTGACCTCGATGACGGCCGTGCCGTCGCTTTCCTGGCTGACGACGGTTGTCACGGTGGTTCCGGCCGGGGTGTGCTTGGCCGCGTTGGAGAGCAGGTTCAGGACCACCTGCTTGAGCTGGCCGTCGTCGCACTTGGCATTGACGGGTGAGTCGGGCACATCAAGTTTCCAATGGTGGCCGGCGGCACCGACCCGGACGTCGCTGACCGCGTCCATGACGATGGGGGTCAGATCGACGGTGCGCAGTTTCAGCGGCTGGCCCTCATCGAGCCGGGCCAGCATGAGCAGGTCCTCCACGAGCCGGCTCATGCGCAGGGATTGCGCCGTGACCCGGCCCAGCGAGGTCTTGCCGTCGGGGCTCAGCGACTCGGTCATCTGCAGCAGTTCGGTGTATCCGCGGATGGCAGTCAACGGGGTGCGCAGTTCGTGGCTGGCGTCGGCCACGAAGCGGCGCACCTTGGTTTCGCTGCGCTGGCGGGCCTGCAGGGCATGCGAGACGTTTTCCAGCATGGCGTTGAACGCGTGGCCCACGTTGCCCACTTCGGTGCCGGGCCGGGCTGCGCTGTCCGGGACCCGCACGCTCAAGGCGACCTCACCGGCGTCGAGCGGCAAATGGGCCACCTTGGTCGCGACGCCGGAAAGCTGCTCCAGCGGTTTCATGCTGCGGCGGATGATGAACGAGCCGGCCAGTCCCAAAAAGACCAGGCCCGACAAGGAAACCAGGATGATGGTCAGCACCAGGGCCGCCAGGGTTTGCTCGGAGGCAGCCAGTGGCAGTCCGGTGATCAGGACGTCACCGTTGGGCACACCGGTGGCCTTGAGCCGGTAGTTGCCGATCGAGAGGGTGGCGTCGGTCAGGACGCCGGTGGTGGGCAGACCTGCCAGTATTTGGGCGTCCGCGTTGGTGAGTTTCTGATGGGCGCCGGTGGCGTCCAGGATGCCCGCGTAACTGACGACGCCATTGCTCAGCACACCGCTGAGCTGCCCGGCGCTCGTGGCCCGGGCATTGAGCGGGTCCCGGGTGCCCCCGGCCGGCGGGGCGGAGAAGTAGAACTGGTTGGTGCGCAGGCTGGCCTGCTGGACGGAAGCGTCGAGCTGGTTGTTCAACGAAACACTGATCGTTGTGTAACTGACAAAACCCACCAGCGCACAAATGACCGTGAGCAGGGCAAGCATGACGGCGACAAGGCGGGTGCGCAGGTGCCAGGTGCCAGGGTGGATGGCCCGGGAGGCGGTGGCACGCAGGCTTGCCAACGCGGAGCGGCCCGCCGTTCCGTCTGTTTTCCCCGTCGCTGCCGGGGCGCCGTGGGTTACGCGCATGGCTTGATGACGTAACCGGCGCCGCGGACTGTGTGGATCATGGGTTCGTTGTCGGCGTCGATCTTCTTGCGCAGGTAGGAGATGTACAGCTCCACGATGTTGCTTTGGCCGCCGAAGTCGTAATCCCAGACCCGGTCGAGGATGCGGGCCTTGCTCATCACGTGGCGCGGGTTCTCCATCAGGAACTGCAACAGCTCAAACTCGGTGCTGGTGAGCGGGATGTCGACGCCGGCGCGAGCCACCTCGCGGGTGTCGCGGTTCAGGACGAGGTCGCCCACCGTGAGTTCGGCGGAATTGGGGGCCGTGACGCCGGCGCGTTGGACGATCCGGTGCAGGCGCAACAGCACCTCCTCCATGCTGAACGGCTTCGTGACATAATCGTCGCCACCGGCCGACAGCCCGGTCAGCTTGTCCTCGACGGCGTCCTTCGCCGTGAGGAACAAGGCCGGAATATCCGGGTAGATCGTGCGGATTCGGCCCAGCAATTCCACGCCGTCCATGCCGGGCATCATGACATCAAGGACCAGTACATCGGGGTGGAAGGCGCGGGCCGTCTTCAATGCGGCCTGGCCGTCGTGGGCCACGGCGATCTCCCAGCCGGCCAGTTCAAGGCCCATGCGCATCAGGTCCGCCAGCGACTCCTCGTCGTCTACGACGAGCGCGCGGATCGGCTCACCGCCTGGGCGGGTGAGTTTGCTGAGGCCGGCCGATGCAAAAGGAAGGGACATGCATCCATTCTCTGACGCTTGACCCGAATCCGTCTGTACGATTCCTGAATGTTCTCTGTGTTTCAGGGGCCTCATCCCGGCGCCCGCGTGAGACAGACCCGGGACCGCGAAACAGTGGCTGGCCAACGCCTGTTTCGCGGGGAAGAGTCTGTTTCGTGCCCCAGGGTCTGTCTCGGGCGCGTCCCGGGAACGACAAAGGCCCCTGCTTCCCTTATAAACAAAGGGAAGCAGGGGCCTTGCCACTTGGCGGTGACGGTGGGATTTGAACCCACGTCAGGCTCTCACCTGAACAACATTTCGAGTGTTGCACCTTCGGCCGCTCGGACACGTCACCAACGCGTCAACCTTACCGGGTCAACGGCCCACAACAAAAATGAGTGCAGCGGCGGCCGCCCCGATGGGGCAGGATAGGCGCATGGACAGTGCGACGCAGCGTGCCTGGAGCTGGCACAAACAAGGCTTGGACGGCTCGTTGGCGGGCAAAAATGCGGCGGAAACGCTCACCGCCGCCGGCTGGGCCCGCTCGGTGGGCGGAGCCAATCCCTACCTGTCCTTATTTGCGCGTGCGGGGATCCGGCGGGAAGAGGCCGACGCCGACGTCGCGGCCCTGCGCATCCATGAACTGCCGACGGCGCGCGGCTGCACCTATGTGCTCGGCGCGGACGACTACCCGTGGGCGCTCACACTCGGACTGGCGGCCGCCGAAACGCAGGCGAAGGTCCTGGACAAGCTCGACGTCCCCCGAGCGGATCTGGCCACCCTGGAACAGCAGGTCCTCGCGGTCCTGACGGACGCCGTCGAACCTCTTGACCCCAAGCAACTCAAGGACCAGCTGGGCGATGCCGTCCGCAGCCTCGGCGAGGCCGGCAAGAAGAAGGGCGCCTCCACCACGCTTCCCGCCGCCCTGGGCCTGCTGCAGGCGGACGGCCGGATCCGGCGCGTTCCGGTCAACGGCCGGCTGGACCAGCAGCGCTACGCGTACACGGCATGGGGCCTGGAAGCGGCCGCCGGGACGCCCGAGCAGGCCAGGACTACGCTCATGGAGCGCTACCTTGGCTGGACTGGCGGCGCAACGCTCAAGCAAACCCAGTGGTTCACCGCATTCACCGTGGCCCAAAGCAAGGCGGCGCTGGCGGGTGCCGGCGCGATCGAGGTTGACGGCCTGTGGATACTGCCGGCAGACGCCGAGGCGCGCGCCACCTTCACGGCGCCCAAGGACGAACAAATCCAGCTGCTCGCGGGAACCGACGCGTTGTTCCTGCTCCGGCGCAACGCCGGCGACCACTTCGCCGAACAAGACCAGGACCGCCAACTTGAGACCACCCGCCTGGCCCTGACCGCCGACCTGCCCGACCATCCCATCGTGGACCGCGGGCGCATCATCGGCCTGTGGCAATACGATCCCGCCGGGGAACGCATTGCCCACTGGCTCTTTGACGCACCCACCAAGGCCGTGGCGCACCGGATCAAGGAGGTGGAGGCGTTCATCCGCGAGGACCTGGGAGACTTCCGCTCCTTCAGCCTGGATTCACCGGCGTCGCGCGCGAAGCGCATCGCGGCCCTGGACGCGGCCGGTACCGCCTAGCCACGCGTCGGGCTGGGCGCCGACCCCGCGCCACACGATGCGCTCACCCATCGAGACGCTCATCTCGCCAAACTGGGGGCCGGCGTCGCCCAGGGTATAGGGCTGCATGATGCTCAGGGATGCGCCTTCAACGTGTTCGGTTGCCAGGTGGACGGCGTCCGTGCCCTGGTACCGCAGCGTGACGTCGGAGACCACGATGGACGCGCGAAGCTCATCTCGGCGTTCGGTCAGGCCGTGGTAGCAGTCGGCGATGATCTCCGTCGATTCGGGATTCTCCTCCTGGCGCGGTTCGGCCATGATGTAGACGGGCTGGCCGTCCGTGCCGATGCCGGCCGCAAACGGCAGGAACTCCCCGTACTTGCCCAGGCACTGGTGCGCAAAGGGCAGGGCGATGTTCAGCAAATTCTCCAGGTCCTCCTGCGCCGCCTCGGACACTGAATCCCGCCATGATGCCACTGCAAACCCCCGAATAAATTGTCCTGCGCCCGGTTATCGGGCCCGGCAGCCGACTTTATCAAGGCGCCGCGGCTGGTGCGGGAGCGGTTAGCGGTGGGCGCCGAAGAAATCCTTCAGCAGCACGGCGCATTCGTCCTCCCTGACGCCCGGGAACACCTCCACCCAATGGTTGAGCCTGCGTTCGCGCAGCACGTCAAACACGGACCCGGCTGCACCGGCCTTCTCATCCCAGGCACCAAAGACGACGCGCGGCACCCGGGCCAGCACGATGGCCCCGGCACACATGGTGCACGGCTCCAGCGTGACCACCAGGGTGCATCCCTCCAGCCGCCAGGCGTCCAGCTTTTGTGCCGCCTGGCGGATGGCCACGACCTCCGCGTGTGCCGTCGGATCCTTGTGCGCCTCACGTTCGTTGCGCCCCACACCCAGCACCGCGCCGTCGGGCCCGAGGACGACGGCGCCAATCGGCACGTCTCCCGTGGCCAGGGCCAGCTGCGCCTGTTCGAGGGCCAGACCCATCCACCGGGCATGCGCCGTCGTGGCGGGGGTCTCGATTTGGCGGGATTTCGCAGTGGAGGACACGGCTCAATGGTAGCTTTTATCTATGCGCGTACTGGTTGCGGATCATCCGCTGATTGCCCACAAATTAACCGTCCTGCGGGACAAGACCACCCCGTCGCCGATTTTTCGGCAGCTGACGGAGGAGCTTGTCACCCTGCTGGCGTACGAGGCGACTCGCGAAGTCCGCGTCGAGCCCGTCAACATTGAAACTCCCGTGACCGCCACCGTGGGTACCGGACTGACCAAGCCCACCCCCCTGGTGGTGCCGATCCTGCGCGCCGGCCTGGGCATGCTCGAGGGCATGACCCGCCTGCTCCCCACGGCCGAGGTCGGCTTCTTGGGCATGGCCCGCAACGAGGAAACCCTCGAGGCCATCACCTACGCCGAACGCCTCCCCGAGGACCTGACCGGCCGCCAGGTGTACGTCCTGGACCCGATGCTGGCCACCGGCGGCACGCTGATCGAGGCGTTCAAGTTCCTGTTTGACCGCGGCGCGGCCGACATCACCTGCATCTGCCTGCTGGCAGCCCCCGAGGGCCTGGCCAAGCTCGAGGCCGCCCATGGCGACCGCGACAATGTCCACGTGGTCCTGGCCTCGATCGACGAAGGCCTCAACGAGCAGTCCTACATCGTGCCCGGCCTGGGCGACGCCGGCGACCGCCTCTACGGCGTCGTGGACTAACCCACGCTTGCCACCTAAAACTGTGACGCGGTAGTTGCTGAAAACGTTCTCGTTTTTAGCAACTACCGCGTCACAGTTGGTTAAGGCGCAATTCGTGCCGGCCTAGTACCAGCCGACGGCCACTTCCTGAGCCCAGGCGCCGCAGGGGCTGCCGTAGCGCTCCGAAATGTAGCCCAGGCCCCACTGGATCTGCGTCTTGTAATTGGTGCGGTAATCCGCCCCGGCGCTGGCCATCTTCTCGGCCGGCAGCGACTGGGCAATGCCGTACGCGCCGCTGGAGACGTTCTCGGCGGACGTCAGCCAGCTGGACTCCTGCGTCCACAGCTGGTTCAGGCAGCCCATCTGGTCCTGGCCCCAGCCCTTGGAAGCCAACAGGCTTGAGGCGTAGGCCTGGGCCGCGGCCGGATCATCGACCAGCGCCGGAGCGGCGGCCTTCACTGGAGCAGCGGCCTTGACCGGTGCAGCAGCCTTGGCCGGAGTGGGCGTGGGCGTCGCAACGGGAGTTACGGCGTCGGCCTCGCTCTTGACGGTGGTGGAGGGCTTGGCTGCAGCCTTCGTGGAGCCGACCTGGATCCGGGAGAAGTCGATGGCGATGTCCGTGGGCGCCGAAATGGCGGACGGGGTCGCTGCGGCAGACGGGGCCGCCGTGGCCGCGACGGTGGCAACATAGCTTGCCGCGGACAGAGTGTTGCTGGAGGTGTTGGTGGCCGCCTGGGCGAGTCCGCCGCCGGCCAGCAAGACGCCGGCTACGGCAACAATGGCCATGCGCCGGACGGGGCCGGCGGCCTTGGAGCGGGAGCGGGCCGCTGCACGGGTACCGGTTGCGGTCGGTGCGGTTTCGGCTGTGGATGGGCGGACTGATTCGGCGCGGCGTCGGCCGTGCTGGGGTGCTGCAGACATAGAAATAGAGCCTCTCTACGCCTGCGAGGTGAGCTGTCGGGAACGGATTAGAGCATCCGGCCGGGCGGCAGGCAGCAACAACTGCTTGCGTTTCGGCTTAACCCCAAGGGCATCCAAGTGGAGGCCCGTAAAGATTGGGTCCCCCGTCTCTGCCATACATGTGAACGGGAAATGGGCGGCGGCAGAGCTCGGCGATCCGTCCATTTGTGCCAAGGAACCGTGGGTGGTTCGGCGGGCACGTTTTTCACACTACCCAACCTTTTCGGTGATGTCACATTTTGGTAACGGCCGTGAGGGGTTTCATATTTACTTAGCATTGCTAATGAACTAGGCTGCTTTGTAGTAGATACGTAACCTTGTGAGCCAGGCAGATACAGACGATGACGCAGAATTCAATGAAACTTTCGACGCCGGGGCCAGCCCCGGAAGCGACCCCTCCGCAACGCCAGGCGCGGACCGAGGGGGTGACGAAGAACACATCACGACCCACCGGCGCGGCGCCGCTCGCCGCCGAACTTCGTGTGGCAATCATGCGCACCTCGCGCAGGCTGCGCGCGGAAGCCGCCTCCCATGACATCAGCCCCGGCCAGTACTCGGTCTTGGCCGCCATCCTTCGCGCCTCCATGACGGTTGGCCAGCTGGCCGAACGCGAAAAAATCCAGGCACCGTCCATGACCCGGATCGTCAACGACCTGGCCGCCGCCGGCCATGTCACGCGGGGGGCAAACCCGCTGGACAAGCGCCAGGTGCTGGTCCAGATCACCGACGACGGCGCCGCGGTGCTGGAGCGGGCCCGGAACAAGCGCACCCAGTGGCTGGCCAAGCGGGTGGCCGCACTGACGCCCGAACAACGTGCCACGCTCCATGAAGCGGCCCTGATCCTGGCGGAGATGAGCAGCTCATGAACGCCATGTTCCGCGCCCTGAAGGTGTTCAACTACCGGCTCTGGGTGACCGGGGCATTGGTTTCAAACATCGGCACCTGGATGCAGCGCGTTGCCCAGGACTGGCTGGTGCTGACGGTGTTGACGCACAATTCCGGAACCGCAGCAGGCATCACCACCGGCCTGCAGTTCCTCCCGATCGTCTTCCTTGGGCCCTTTGCCGGGCTGCTGGGCGACAGGGTCAACAAACGCAAGCTTCTGCTGTGCACCCAGACGGCCATGGGCCTGTGTGCATTGCTGCTGGGGCTCCTGGTGGTCACCCACTCGGTGCAACTGTGGCACGTCTACGTGCTGGCCCTGCTGCTCGGTGTTGCCAGCGCCTTTGACGCCCCGTCGCGCCAGGCGTTTGTCTCCGAGGTGGTCGCCAAGGCCGACGTCCCCAACGCCGTCGCCCTCAACAGCGCCTCCTTCAACCTGGCCCGCCTGGCCGGCCCCGGTGTCGCCGGACTGGTCATCGCCGCCTTCGGCACGGGCCCGGCATTCCTGATCAACGCGGCCAGTTTCGCGGCCGTGATCGTCTCCCTGTGGCGGATGCGGGTTTCGGAACTGCAACCATCCGTTCGCGTGCCGCGGGCAAAGGGGCAGATCCGCGAGGGCTTCTCCTACATCCGGCAACGCCCGGACCTGATGATGATCATGGCGCTGGTGTTCATGATCGGCACCTTCGGGATGAATTTCCAGATCACCAACGCCCTGATGGCCACCACCATCTTCCATCTGGGGCCGGGCGAATACGGCCTGCTGGGCTCGGTCATGGCCGTGGGCACCCTGGCGGCGGCCCTGCTGGCCGCCCGCCGCAAGAACATGCGCATGGCCTACATTGTTGGCGGGGCGCTGGCCTTCGGGGTGACGGTGGCCATCGCCGCCTTCATGCCCAGCTACGCCCTGTACGCCCTGGCACTGGTCCCGGTGGGCCTGGCCTCCCTCACCTTCATGAACGCCTGCAACACCACCGTCCAGCTGACCACGGATTCGGCCATGCGCGGACGCGTATTGGCCGTCTACATGGCCGTGCTGCAGGGCGGGACGCCCATCGGGGCGCCGCTGGTGGGTTGGATCGCCACGGAGTTCGGCGCCCGCTGGTCCCTGGGGATCGGCGCGGTCGTGTCCGTTGCGGCGGCACTCATTGCGCTGGCCATGATGAACAGGCGCAACCACGTCCGCTTCCGCGACCAGGTACGCGGCCTGCGTCCCTTCGCCATGGCGCAGGCACTGCACCGCTGATTCCGGCAACTCCGGGGTCCTGCAACGCGGGTCAAAAAGGGCCGTTGCGGGGCCGGAGAGTGCAGCGCATTACGTGAACTTCTGTTTACCTAGCGTAAAATGCTGGGGATTATCTGGGTGTCCAAAAGGGCTTGCGGCAGGCCACCGCGGCAGACAAAAACGCTGGATGAATTAATTTATTGAAAAGCGGACTTGCGTCGAATATTTTTCACGGATAGGCATCAAAATTGTGATTTTGTTTGACGCAAGCCGTCATCGGCGATTCAAATGAGATCAAAGTGACAGTGTTACCTTCATCACAAAATACGCCAAAGTCTCAAAATGTGGACGTATTGCCCCATTGTTACTTGCAAGTTCCGTTTATTACGTAGGACACTGACTTATGTGAACACCCACTCAGTGAATTCTGCAGCCGCAGCAACCGTCCTTGATGACACCCATGGACGGTTCTTGTGTAGTTGTCGAATGCCGGCCTAGCTCACAACCCATTTGTTTTAGGCACTTTCGGCCATCTGGCCAGCCCCTGACCGGGCATTTAGTCCCGGCCCGCCGGGATACGAAAAAAGCATTCGCGCCGTAGGATACGGCCATACACCTAGGTAGTTCAATGTCTGTAGCTTCCGGATACGTCCACATCTCAGTTCGAAATGCAGCCAAGGCAGTTGCCCGCGGCGGCTCGCAAAACCCGCTGGCCAGGGCACCCCAGCAGGATCAGCCGTCCTACGGCAATCCCGCCGCCTACCGCCGCGATAACGACGCCGTCGCCGCCCGGCTGCGCGCCGTCCCCCCGATCGACGCCCACCCCATGACGGCGCCCACCCCCGTCATTGCCGGCAGCGACAAGCTCCGCGGCGTCAGCCCGGACAACGTGGCCCGCGGTTTCGTGCTCTACGTCGGGGTGGATGAAGACACCGCCGCCGCCGCCGGAACTTCGCTCGCCAAACTGGCCCAGGACATCCGCGCCTACGCCCAGAGCCTCGTCCCGCAGGCCCAAAGCTACGCAGCCGTGGCAATTGCGCCGTCGGACGCGGTGGGAACCGCGCTTGACGTGGTCCGCTCCACGTTCGGCGACCCCACCGTGGCCAACCGCCAGCGCCAGGAAGCCGTCCGCGTGCCCGTCGCCGCCGAACAGCGCCCCTCCGGCGTGCTCATCGACCTGGCCCGCCGCGAGGTCCACCTCGACGGGGAAACCCTGAACCTGACGTTCAAGGAATTTGAACTCCTGAACTACCTGGTGGAGAACGGCACCCGCACCGTGGGCCGCGACGAGCTCCTGGAAGGGCTCTGGAGCAACGCCGACGAGATCCCCAACGAACGCACCATCGACGTCCACATTCGCCGCCTGCGCTCCAAACTGGGCCGCCTGGCCAACACGGTCCGCACCGTGCGCGGCGAGGGCTACCGCTTCTACGAGCACCCCGAAGTGGTTGTCTGGGCCGCCCCGGAATACTCCATCTAGTCCCCACGCCCTCCCACTGCCCGCAGGCTCGCAGCGGGCCCTGGGGCGCGTGGGACCAGCGATGCATTTGGAACGACGGCGGTCCGACCCTCCCGGGGGTGGGACCGCCGTCGTTCTCCTTTAACACTCACTAAACTGTGAGCATGAGCGAACACCATGTGAAACGGCTGATCCTGATGCGCCACGCCAAGGCGGCGTTCCCGCTGGGTGTTGCGGACCATGAACGCCCCCTGGCCCAACGCGGCCACAACGAGGCGCCGCTGGCCGGAAAATGGTTGCTGGAAAACGATGTGGTGCCCGACTTCATCCTGTGTTCCTCGGCGCTGCGTACTCGGCAGACCTGCGCGTGGGTGGGCCAGCAACTGGGGGAGAAGGGGCCCACGCCCAAGCTGGAGGACGAGCTGTACGACGCCGGCCCCACCCGGATCCTGTCGGTCATCAACCACGTCCCCGAAACCGTCACCACGCTCATGGTGATCAGCCACATGCCCGGCATCCAGGAGGTGGCGCTGCGCCTTGCCTCCCGCGATTCGGACCAGGAGGCCTATATGTCGCTCGCCTCCGGCTACCCCACCAGCGCGTTGACCGTCCTGGAGCACACGGGGGACTGGGCCACGCTCGACGGCCAGGACGCCCGCGTCACCCACTTCGTGGTGCCCCGCTAATCACCCAGGCCCGCGAAGCAGGCGAAAGGATTGTGGAATGCGCAATGACCGGCTCATGCCGATTCACGGCCCCGAATTCAAGGCCATGGCCGGGCGGGTCCTGCAGGTCACGGCACTCACCTCCCGCCTGAATGCGCTGCCTTTTGAGGACGACGCCGGCAAGGCCGCGCTGCTCGAGCGGATCCTGGGCCGGGCGCTTCCGGAGCGGGTGACGATCTACCCGCCCTTCTACACCGACCACGGGCTCAAGCTGGAGCTGGCCGAGCGCGTCTTCATCAACCAGGGCTGCACGTTCCTGGACTATGCCGGAATCCGGCTCGGCGAAGGCGTCATGATCGGACCGAAGGCCACCTTCATCACGAGCGGCCACCCCGTGGACCCGGCCGAGCGCAGGCTCTACCTCACCGGCGCACCCATCGACGTGGCCGAGAACGTGTGGATCGGCGCCGGGGCAACCATCCTGCCCGGCGTCAGCATAGGCCGGGACGCCGTGATCGCCGCCGGCGCCATCGTGGCCGACGACGTGCCCGCGGCGAGCCTGGTGACAGGCACCAAAGCCGCCGTCCGGCGTCGTTGGTGACGGCCGGACGGCAACGCCCGCACCCGGCGCTGGTGTGACTAGACCTCGATCTCCGGCATGAGCGTCTTGAGCGTCCACGTCTTGCTCTTGAAGGACGCCAGCCAGGCCAGGCCCAGGCCCAGCAGCGTATAGCCGGCCAGGCCCAACACGATGGGCAACAACGGGGTCAGGTCCGCCCCGTAGATCAGGTGCCGCATGCCGTCCACCACATGCCCCATGGGCATGATCTGGTGCACAAGGTGCAGGGGCTGCGGTGTGGTTTGCCAGGGGAACGTGCCGCCTGAGGACACCAGCTGCAACACCAGCAGGAGCAGCACCACGAACTTCCCCGGCGTACCCAGCAGGGCCACAATGCCCTGGATCAAGGCGGTGAAGGCCAGTGAGGCGAGCGCCAGCAGCCCCAGGGTAAGCCACGGATGGCTGGGGGACAGCCCCAGGCCAAAGACCACGACGCTGTACAGCAGCGCTGCCTGCACCACGGACACCGTGGCGAACGGCAGCCAGCCGCCCACCGCGATCTTCCATGACGGGGCGTTGGAGGCCAGTGCGCGCTTGGTCAGGGGCCGCATGGCCTGGACCAGCATGAACGCCCCGATCCACAGCGCCAGGACCAGGAAGAACGGAGCAAGGCCCGAACCGTAGTTGGCGGCCTTGGCCTGGGAGATCGAGTTGACCTCGATCGGGTTGGCGATGACGCCGGCCGCGTTGGCCTGGTCCTTGCTGGAGGGATTCGGCACCGCCCCGGCGCCCTTGTCCAGCTGGGTGGCGAGCTCCTTGGCGCCCGAGGCCAGCTTCGTGGAGCCGGTCTTCAACTCGGTGGCCCCGGAATTGACCTTCTTGGCGCCCGCGGCCAGCTGGTTGGCACCCTCAAGGGTGCTGTTCTCCCCGTCCGCGAGGGTCGTGGCGCCGGAGGAGAGCTGCGCGGCGCCGGAGTGGGCCTGGCCAATCGCCGAGGCCAGGGCCGGCGTTGCCGCCGACAACTTGGCGGCGCCGTCGGCCACGGCCCGGGAGCCGTCGGCCAGCTTTTGGATGTCCGCGGCATCGGTGGCGAGTTTGTCCTTCACCGCCGTCACGGCCGGACTGGTCGTGGCGGAGGCCAGCGAGGTGCGAATTTGTGTGGCCTGCGCCGCCGTAATGGTGCCACCGGAGACCAGCTGGTCCAGTTTGCCGTTGATCGCGGCCGTTGCGGCAGTGTCGAGCTCATCCGCGGTACCGATGGCACCCTGGACTTTCGTATTCAGCGCGGCGTTGCCGGCGGCCACAGCGGCGGCCCCGGACGAAAGCGTGGCGGTATCCGCCGGCAGCTTGGCCGTCTGGGTCTGCAGTTGGTCCAGGCCCGAATTAAGGGCGGCAGCTCCCGAGGACAACTGCTCCGCCCCGGCCGCGAGTTGCACCTGCCCGGCCGCCAGCGCATCCGCGCCCCGACTCAACTCGGCCGTACCGGATTGCAGGGTCCCCACCCCCGTATTGAGCGTGGCTGCGCCGTTGGAAAGTTGCGTGGCGCCGGCAACGGCCTGCACCAGCTGCGCATGGATGGTCCCATACCCGGAGAGCAGCGCATTGGCCGTCTGTTCACCGACCTGTTGCGCCACCGATGCGTGCACGGAGGTGGTGAGCTTGTCCACGATGGACGTCAGCAGGTAGTTGTTCGCGTCGTTGGTGGTCACGCTCATGATGGCCTGCGTGGCCGCGTCAAAGTTTTCGGGGGAGGCCAGGTTCGCGGAGAAATCCTTGGGAATCATCAGCGCAAAGGCGTAGTCGCCGGAGTCGACGCCGGCGTTCGCCGCAGCCGGGCTGGACACCTCCTGCCAATTGAACATCTTGGCGTCAATCAGGTTCCGGGCCACCTGCTCGCCCACCTTGAGGTCCTTGCCGTCCTTCGTCACGGTGCCCTCATCCTGCATGACGATGGCGGCCTTGAGCTGGTTCAGGTGGGCGTAGGGATCCCAGTTTGCATACAGGTAGACGGCGCCGTAGAGGAGCGGCACCATCACGAGGGCCACGATGGTCAGCTTGGGCAGGATGCCGCCGGTCATGCGCTTGAGCTCGGACAACGCCAAACGGAAGACGGTCATCGGGATTCCTCCGGGATTTCGGTTGGTTCTAAGGTTTCGGTGTCGTCGTCGCCCGTGCTTGGGTCCGTGTTTTGGACCTCTGCCCTGAGGGACTCGGCCCGGGTATGCGGGGGCCGGGACGGGATGGGCGGCTGGACAAGGTGTTCGGCCGCGGGTTCGCCTGCGGGAGTCTCGACAGGCTCGACGACGGCGGTCTCGGCGGCCACTGGGGTCTCGACAGGCTCGACCGACGGGGTCTCGACAAGCTCGACCGACGGGGTCTCGACAAGCTCGACCGACGGGGTCTCGACAAGCTCGACCGACGGGGTCTCGACAAGCTCGACCAACGGAGTCGGGGCCTCGGCAGGCTCGACCACCGGGGTCTCGACAGGCTCGACCAACGGAGTCGGAGCGACCACTTGGTGCACGGCATTGCCGGCAATGATGGCCGGACCGTCCCAGTCGTCGGGGAGGCGCCCCACCACGCCAACCACCACCAACGGCCGGGCCGTGTCGGCGGCGGCCTGCACCAGCAGCGGCAGCCAGGCACCGACGTCGGCCGTGTGCCTGTCGGGGGAGTCCACCACCATCAGGGTTGCCGCCGGGTTGGAGAGGGCAAGTTCGATCTGCAGGTGCAGCAGCCGGGCCGGCTCCAGCTCCTCGACCCATTTCGTCACGATGTCGCGGAAGCCGTGCTTCACCAGCCATGCCGTGGGGCGGGTCCGGTCGCGGAACTTCGATGGCACCAGGGCCAGATCCTCGGCCGCCAGGGAGCGCACCGTCAAGTGGTTTTCCGGTTCGTTGACATCGGGGGAGTCCACGATGACGCTGTGCTTGCGCAGGCCGGAGAGGGTCTTGTCGTGGCCCAGCGCCACGGCGCCCGAGGACGGCTTCATCCGCCCCGTCAACGCGAGGGAGAGCGCCGTGCGCCGTTCCTGGCCGTCGGCCTGGATCAGCAGCACCGCCCCGGGCTGAGCTTCAAGGGTGGTGGCGGGCAGCAGGGTGTGGCGGCGCCCGGCGATGTGCAATTTGTTGGCGGTGAGCAAGTGGGCGCTCCTTCAGCGAGGGGTTAGCTGTACCAAATTACCAGTACTGACCGGTCAGTACAATTGATCGTGTCCCGACTCACTTGCCACCCTCCCACAAAGGCGTGCGCCCGCGCCTCAATCGCGAGCCAATTGTTACCGTTCCTGCCGGCTTCCAGGTTTGCACCGGCGAGGGTCCGGCGACCACGCAAAAAGGTGGCCCCCGAGTCACGGGAGCCACCTTTTGTGAACTATCAAGGGACGCGGGCGCGCCCGCGGGGTGCCTTAGGCCGTCAGCGCGTCCTTGAACCAGCCGGTGATCGTGGCCGGGTGGGTGATGGCGGTGCCGACCACCACGGCGAAAGCGCCGGCGTCGAGGGCCTGGCGGGCCTGTGCGGGGGAGTGGATGCGGCCCTCGGCGATGAGCGGCTTGCCCAAGTCTGCGGCGGCGATCTGGGCAATGAGCTCCAGATCGGGACCGTCGGTCTTGGGGCGTTCGCCCGAGTAGCCGGCCAGGGTGGTGCCAATCAGGTCGGCGCCTGCCTCGGCGGCCGCCACGGCGTCCTCGAAGGATCCGCAATCGGCCATGACCAGGGCGTTGGAGCCGCTGTGGATGCCGGCAATGGTCTCGGCCAGGGTCAGGCCGTCCGGGCGGGGGCGGCGCGTGCCGTCAATGGCCACGATATGCGCGCCGGCGCTGGCGCAGGAGAGCGCGTGGCGCAGCGTGGGCGTGATGAAGACGCCGTCGTGGCCGTCCTTCCACAAGCCGATCACGGGCACCTCCACGGCGGCGCGGGTGAACTGGATGTCGGCAATGCCCTGCACGCGGATCGCGGCAGCCCCGCCAATAACGGCCGACGCCGCCACCTGGGCCGTGGTGCGGGGGTCGCGCATGGGCTCGCCCGGGTAGGCCTGGGCGGAAACCACAAGCGCACCGGCGAGGGAATCGAGATCTGTCAGTTTCAGCGTCACGGGGACTCCTAAAAGAGGGTTGAACTATTGCTATTTACGACAGGAAAATTAGTGACAGGACTGTCTAGGAGAGGGCTGTTTAGGAAAGGACCAGGGAGGCGGCGCCCACCATGGCGGCGGTGTTGCCCAGGGATGCACGCACCACGGACACGCCGGCCAGGGGCGCCAGGAGTTCGGCGCGCAGGGCCGCCTCCATGGGAGTCCACCATAGTTCGCCGGCGTCGGCCAGTCCTCCGGAAACAACCACGACGGCGGGATCCAGGATGTTGACCAGGCCGCCAACAGCCTGGCCGGCGGCACTGGCGGCGATGTAAATGACCGAGCGGGCCAGTTCGTCGCCCAGCCGGGCGGCGTCGAACACGGCGCGGGTATCCGGCAGGGAGGTGCTGCCGCCGTTGCGCACGTAGGCGGCGTGGATGGCGGGGCCGGAGGCGATGGCCTCGACGTGCCCGCTGTGGCCGCAGGAACACGGCAGCGGAATGGTGCGGTCCACGGCGTAGGGGGAGGCGAAGTGGCCCACATGGCCGCCCACGAAGTGGTGGCCCAGCAGCGGCTTGCCGTCGACCACGAAGCTGCCGCCCACACCGGTGCCAAACGCGACCATGAGCGAGGTTCCGTTGCCCGCACCGGCGCCAAGCCAGGCCTCGCCCATGGCGTGGGCATGGACGTCATTGACGACGGCGGCCGGCAGTCCCAGCCGCGCGGCCAGTCCCGCGGTGATGTGTGTACCGGTCCAGCCGAGGATCGCATCCGTGGCCGAGATGACGGTGCCTTCGGCGGCATTTATGACGCCGGCCGAGCCGATGCCTACCGCATCCACCACGGCACCCTGGGCGGCGACACGCTCCACGAGGGAGCGCACCAGCGCGGCCGTGGCGTCCAGGATGGCCTCGCCGCCGTCGCGGTTCAAGGTGGGGACCTGGTCGGTGAGCAGCACCGAACCGTCCTCGCCGATGACACCGGCCGCCGTCTTGGTCCCGCCAAGGTCAACGCCAACTACATACCGCATGAAGAATCCTTTGAAGTTCAAATCAAGCAAAAACAAGTGCTCCCCAACCGGGCGCGTGGGCCAGCGATTTGGGCCCACGCGCCCGAGGGGCCCCAACCGAATTCGCGCCAGCGGATTCGGTTGGGGAGGGCGTGGGGACTAGATCAGGCCCGTGCGCGCAAGGATGACCTTGATGGCTGCGGTCTCGTCCTCGTCCAACGCGAGCATGGGGGTGCTCATGACGTTGGTCTTGATGATGCCCATGAGCATCAGGGCGGTCTTGAAGGCGCCCAGGCCCGCGGCGTTGCCGGAAACGCGGCCGGCCTTGGGGGTGTAGACGATGTTGAAGACGTCGGTGATGCGGTCCTGCTCGGCTGCGGCACCGGCCCAGTCGCCGGCGACCGAGAGGTCGTACAGGCGGCGGTAGGCGGCCGGGTCAACGTTGCCCAGGCCCGGCACGACACCCTGTGCGCCACCGAGGAGGGCGCCGTCAACAACCACTTCGTGGCCGGTGAAGATGTCGAAGTTCGGGATGTCCTTGGCGCCGATGAGCAGCTGGCGGAAGGAGACGTCGTCGCCCGAGGAGTCCTTCACGCCGGCCAGGACGCCTTCGCGGCCCAGTTCCAGCAGCAGGTCGGTGGGCAGCTTGAAGTGCGTGCGCACTGGAACGTCGTAGGCGAAGACGGGGACGTCCACGGATGCAGCGATGGCGCGGAAGTGGCGGCCGTTTTCCTCGGCGTTGCTGATGGCGTAGTACTGGCTGGTGGCCACGATGCCGTCGGCGCCCAGGGCGGTCAGGCGGGCGGCTTCCTCGATCACGCGGTTGGTGGTCTGCTCAACGGCACCCACCAGCAGCGGAACCTGTCCGGCGTTGACGCCGGCAATGGTGGTCAGCACGGTGTCGCGCTCGTCGTTGGTCAGGTGGGTGACCTCACCGGAGGAGCCGTTGACGAAC
Organism: Arthrobacter sp. ERGS1:01; assembly: GCF_001281315.1. Classification (NCBI taxonomy): domain Bacteria; kingdom Bacillati; phylum Actinomycetota; class Actinomycetes; order Micrococcales; family Micrococcaceae; genus Arthrobacter; species Arthrobacter sp. ERGS1:01. The sequence goes on from NZ_CP012477.1 coordinate 507,220, forward strand.
AGGCCGGTCACGCCGCCTTCGATCAGGTGGCGGGTGACGTTCTCAAGGGAGGGGACGTCGATGGCGCCGTCGGCCGTGCGGGGGGTGACGACGGGCGGGATGACGCCCTGGAAACGGGAAGCGACAGTAGTCACGGTATAACTCCAGAATATTGTGGTGATTGGTGAGAAAACGAGGGGCCATGCGCCCTAGGGCCCCACTTTGGTGCGGAGCACCAAAGTGGGAGGGAGGACACGGGGATTAGATGTGAAGCAGGGACGGCGCGGCGCCGAGCAGCTTCTTGGTGTAGTCGTTGGTCGGATTGTCGAAGATCTGCTCCGCGGAGCCTTGCTCGACGATCTGTCCGTAGTACATGACGCAAATGCGGTCGGAGACGTAGCGGACGGTCTGGATGTCATGGCTGATGAACACCATGCCCAGGTTCAGTTCCTTCTTCAGGTCCGAGAGCAGGTTGAGCACCTGGGCGCGGACGGAAACGTCCAGCGCGGAGGTGGGCTCATCCGCCACGATGATGTCCGGGTCCAGGGCCAGGGCGCGGGCGATGGCCACGCGCTGGCGCTGTCCACCGGAAACCTGCGACGGCGTGACCTCGGCTGCCGACTGCGGCAAGCCAACCAGCGACAGCAGCTCCGCGACCTTGGCCAGGCGGGATGCGCCGTTGCCGATGCCGTGGACTGCCAGCGGATCAACCAGGATGTCCTGGATGGTCATGCGCGGGTTCAACGCCGTGGACGGGTCCTGGAAGACGACCGAGACCGAGCGGCCAAATTCCTTGCGCATCGCTGCGTTGCGCTTGATGGCCGGCTTGCCGTGGAAGAGCACCTGGCCGGAGGTGGGCGTCTGCAGGCCCACCAGGACCGAGGCCAGCGTGGACTTGCCACAGCCGGACTCGCCCACGATGCCGACGGTTTCGCCGCGGCTGATGGAGAAGTCCACGCCGTTGACGGCCTTGACGTAGTTCGGCTTGAACAGGCCGCCGGAACGGGTCCGGTGGTGGACGTGGAGGTCCTTGAGTTCAATGACGGGAATGCTCATCGTGCACCTTCCTGGTCTGCGCCGGCGCCGGCAAGGGCGTCCTCGCGCTGGTGGCTGGCCCAGAAGTGGTCGGTCTCTACGCCGTCACGGGTGAGCGGCACGAAGGCGAGCTTCTGGGCCGGGTCGGCGTCCTGGCGCTGCGAGCGGCCGGCGAACCGGTCGCCGTCGGCGAATTCGCGCGGCGACGGAACCGTGCCGGGAATCTGGTGCAGGCGGACGGCGTCGGACTCGATCGAGAGGACGGCGCCGAGCAGGCCACGGGTGTATTCGTGGGTGGGGTGCGCCAGCAGCTCCGAAGCCTGCGCGGACTCGACGACCTGGCCGGCGTACATGACCGTGATCTTGTGGGCCAGGGAGGCCACCAGGGCCAGGTCGTGGCTGACGAAGACCATGGCGAAGCCGAGCTGTTCGCGCAGTTCGTTGAGCAGGTCCACGACCTGCTTCTGGACCGTGACGTCGAGGGCCGTGGTGGGCTCGTCGGCCACCACGATCTTCGGCGAGCGGGACAGTGCCATGGCGATCAGCACGCGCTGGCGCTGGCCGCCGGAAAGCTCGTGCGGGTAGCTCTTGAGCGTGCGGACAGGATCCAGCTTCACCATTTCCAGCAGTTCCGCGGGGGTCTTGCGGCCGTTGCGGCGGGTCAGCTGCAACATCTGGTCCTTGATCAGCATGGACGGGTTGAGCGAGCTCAGCGCGTCCTGGTAGACCATGGCGATCTGTTCGCCGCGCAGGCCGACGTAGGCCTTCGCGTCGCTGTGCTTGGTGGCCGGGTCCAGCAGTTCCTTGCCGTCGAACTTGATGGAACCGGTGACGACGGCGGTCTTGGGCAGCAGGCCCATGATGGCTAGGGAGGTGATGGACTTGCCACAACCGGACTCGCCCACCAGGCCCATGGTCTCGCCTTCGCGGACCGTGAAGGAGACGTTGTCCACGATCCGGGTCTCGCCGAAGCGGGCCGGGAAGCGGATGGAGAGGTTGGTGACCTCCAGCACCACGCGGGCGTCGGCGTTGACCTGCGGGAGGCGGTCGGAGCGGGTTTGCTCAACTGCCTGCAGGAGGAGCAGTTCCTTGTTCAGGGCCGCGAACGGGTCCTCGATGGCTGCCCGGGCGGCGGCGTCGGCCTTGGCGAGCTCCAGCGCGGCGGCGGCGGAACCGTCGTCGTCCTTCACAGCCGGGGCCTTGCGCAGCTTCGGGTTCACCATGGCGTCGGTGAGGCCCTCGGCCAGGATGTTCAGCGCCAACACGGTCAGCAGGATCACGATACCGGCGAAGGTGGTGGCCCACCAGCCGCCCGAGAGCACCAGGTTGCGGCCGTAGGAGATGACGTTGCCCCAGCTGGGGTTCGGGTCCTGGATGCCGGCGCCCAGGAAGGACAGCGACGCCTCGAGGATGATGGCGTCGGCAACCATGACGGTGGCGAACACCAGTACGGGGGCCGCGGTGTTCCGGACGATGTGCTTGAGCATGATGTACAGGCGGCCGGCGCCGATGACGCGTTCGGCACGGACGTAGTCCTCGCCGTACTGGGCCAGGACGTTGGCGCGGACCACGCGGGCAATCTGCGGCGTGTAGATGATGGCGATGGCGACGATGATCGTGGGGATCGAGTTGCCGAACGCGGTCAGCAGCACGGCGGCCAGGGCGATGCCCGGGAATGCCATGAGGATGTCCATGACGCGCATGATGATCTCGTTGACGGCCTTCGACGACGTCGCGGCGAGCGAGCCGAGCGTGGCGCCGATAATGATGGCCAGTGCCACCGAACCGAGGCCGATCATCAGCGATGCCTGGGCGCCGTAGAGCAGGCGGGACAGGACGTCACGGCCGATCCTGTCGGTGCCGAACCAGTGGGCGGCGCTCGGGGCCTGGGCCGGATCGCCGGTGGCCAGGGGATCGAACGGGGAGATCACGGGTGCCAGGATGGCGACGACGATGATGAACAGCAGGAAGATGAGGGCCAGCTTGGAGCCCAGTGTCAGGGCCTTGAAACGCAGGCCGGGCGCGCTTAGCCGTTCGGCAAGTTTGCTTCGCATGACTTAGACCGTCCTGATTCGGGGGTTGATGAGCAGGTAAAGAAGGTCGACCAGGATGTTCACGATCACGAACGTCACGGCGATCACGAGGACCACGCCCTGGACCAGGTTCGTGTCCGAGTTGGTGATGCCGTTGAGGATCTGCTGACCCATGCCCGGCAGGGAGAAGATCATTTCAATCACGACGGCGCCGCCGAGCAGGTAGCCGATGCGCAGGCCCAGCACGGTCACCGGGGTGACAAGGGCGTTGCGCAGGACGTTGCGGGAGACGACGGTGAAGTACGGGACGCCGTTGCCGATGGCGGTGCGGACGTAGTCGCGGTCCAGTTCCTCCACCATCGAGGTGCGGACCACGCGGATCAGCGAGGCGGAGACGGGGACTGCCAGGGCCAGGGCCGGCAGCGTCATGGAGCTGAGCCAGCCGGAGAAGCCTTGGGAGGGATCGGCCAGGCCGCCGGAGGGGAACAGCGAGTTCTCACCCAGGGCGAACCACTGGATCAACAGGATGCCCAACCAGAAGGAGGGGGTCGCGATGGCTGCGATGGAGAAGACGCGGATCAGCTGGTCAACCCAGGTGTCGCGGTACAGGGCCGCAAGGACACCGAAGACAAGTGAAATGACAACCGCGATGATCACGCCAACAAACGTCAGCTGCAAGGTCACGGGGAACGCGCTGGCAATGACATCGACGATGGGCTTGGCCGGCGGGAGCGTTGAACCAAGGTTGCCCGTGATGAGCTTGCCCAGGTAGCTGAAGTATTGAATGAAGAGGGGATCGTTGAGGCCGTTGACCTGGCGGTATTGTTCCAGTGCCTCGGGGGAGGCGCCTTCACCAAGCGCGGCAACGGCACGGTCGCCAGGGGCGAACTGCAACACCACGAAGACGAGCAGGGTGACACCCAGGATCATCAACGGAAGTGCTGCGAGCCGGCGTCCCAGCAGTCGCAAAAAGTTTGCCAATGTACTAACTCCGGTTCTATTTGCGGCACTGTGTGCTGCGTCATAGGAAAGATGGTGTGACACGGGAGGGGCCATGGCCGAAAGGCCACAGCCCCTCGCGGTCTGTGAAACGTGGTTGGACCTAGGAGGTCCGGCCTACCCCAATGAAGGCAACGCCCGTGGTGGGCAGCGGTGCGAAGCCCTTGAGCTTCGAGCTGTCCCACGCGGTGGGCAGCTTGCGGTGGAAGATCGGGTACAGCGGAACGGCATCGGAAATGATGTCGATGATTTCCTTGTACAGGGCCTTCGCATCGGCGTCGGAAGCAGAGACGGCAGCGTTGAGCTTGGTCTGGACTTCCTTGTACTCTGCGGTGTTGGACCAGGCAAAGCGGTTCTTGGCCCAGGTGTCGCCGCGGTAGAACCAGCTGAGCAGGATGTCGGCGTCGTTACCGAACACGGACGGATCGCCGGGGGCGGCGACGACGTCGTAGTTCAGGCCGCCAACCTTGTCGGGGGCGTAGACGGCGGCGGAAGCCAGCGGCTCCAGCGTGGTGGAAACACCAATGGCGTCCCAGTTCTTCTTGATCAGCGGGATGACGTCCTTGACCCAGGCGGTGTCGGTGCTGGTCAGGGTCAGCTTCAGGTTGGTCACGCCGGCGGAGGCCAGCAGGGACTTGGCCTTGGCCGCGTCGAAGCCGTAAACCGTAGCGGCTTCCTGGTAGTTCGGGCTGCCGGGCTGGAAGTAGGAGGACGCCGCGGAGCCGTTGCCCAGGAGGGCCGTCTTGATGATGGATTCCTTGTCCAGGGCGTAGTGCAGTGCCTGGCGGACTTCCTTCTTGTCGAACGGTGCGCGGGACAGGTTGAACATGAGGAACATCAGGCCGAAGGACTGTACGGACTGAACGTCCACCTTGGACTTGAGTGCGTCAACGTCCAGGTAGGGGACGTCCTCGATGGCCTGGACGCGGCCGGACTGCATGGCCGTGACGCGGGCGCTGGCGTCGGAGAGCAGGAACCAGGTCATGCCCTTGGCCAGTGCCGGCTTCGGGCCGTTGTAGGCGTCGAAACGCTCGAAGACGATCTTGTCGTCCTTCGCTGCGGAGACGAACTTGTACGGGCCGGAGCCGACGGGGTTGGCGTCGAAAGCCGACTGATCCTTCTCGGCGACGGCCTTCGGGACAACCTTGACCACGGAGATGCGGGGGCGAAGCTGGCGAACGGGGTGTTGAGCTTGAACTCAACAGTCTTGGCGTCAACCTTCTTCACGGAGTCGATGAAGAAGATGAACTGTGCGAACAGGGCCTTGTTGGCCGGGTCCATGACGCGCTCGAACGAGTAGACGACGTCGTCGGTCGTGACGGGGGAGCCGTTGTGGAACGTTGCGCCGTCGCGGATGGTGACCTGGTAGGTCTTGTCGTCGATCTTCTTGGGGTCGGAAGCGGCGAGTGCGTTGTAGGGCTCGCGGGTTGCCGGGTGGAGTTCAACCAGGCCTTCGAAGATGTGCAGGTTTGCGGCCAGCGGCGTGGCGCCCGAGGAGGACATCGGGTCAAAACCGGTGGACAGTGAGTACGAGATGCCGGCCTCAATGGTCAGGTCTTTGTTGACCGTACCGTTATTGGCAGCGCCGCTCGTGCTCGTCTTGGACGAGCCGCCGCAAGCGGCGAGGGTGGCGGTAAACGCCGTTGCGGTTCCCAGGACGCCTGCGGCCTTAAGGAACTGACGGCGCGAAGCCTTGTTCAGAGGCAGGTTCTGAAGAGAGTTGCTCATTCTGTTGACTCACCATTTCGTATGTTAGTTATCGGATGTAGGACGTCCGATGCTTATGAGGAAACTGTAATAGCGGTCACAGCGATTGGTCAAGTGCCCTTGCGATGTTGTTTTGGCGGCTATTTGCCCGGCGTTGGCCAAATGGTTGCCTGGTGGTCAGGAGCACGGCGCTGTGATCGAATGTCTGGTGGGGTGGTTGATGGGTTTCGCGCCCGACATGAAGTGCTGCGCGGATTCGCCGGCGCGCGGAAGGTCTCAAGGATGCGCATCGAGGATTCTCTTGCCATTATGTAGGCAAGTGGTGGGACATCCGATATTCTATGTTCTAGATCACGTTTGGCAAAGAGTGCCGATCGGATGATTGACTTGCATCACTTGTACCGATATTTAGGAGTTCCGTTGCCCACCTCCACACTAGTTCCGAAGGCGCGCTTCAGCGCGCATGTGCGTTTGCGCGCACTGCAGGCCGACATTATGGAACTCATTTTGGACCGGGACCTCGACGCCGGAGACCCCATGCCCACGGAGAACGAACTCTCCGAGGTGCTCGGTGTCGGGCGCAACACGCTGCGCGAGTCCCTGAAGGTGCTCCAGGCGCTGGGCGTCATTGAGATCCGTCATGGTTTTGGCATGTTCGTGGCCCCCAGCAACTTCGACGCCCTGGCCGACGGGCTGACGTTCCGCGGCCGGCTGTCCCTGCGCCACGAGGGCCTTGAGGCACTCCAGCTCGTCGACATCCGCCAGGCCCTGGAATCCGGCCTGATCGGGGCCTCGATCGCCCAGGTCAGCGACGATCACCTGGCGCGCATCGATGCCGCCGTGGCCAAGATGGAGGAGCTCGCCGCACAGGGCGAGGCCTTCACCGAGGCCGACGCCGAATTCCACCGGCTGCTCTTTGAGCCCCTTGGCAACGACCTGCTCATGAACCTGATGAGCGTCTTTTGGAAGGTCTACCGCAAGATCCACCTGGAAATCGGGACCGGCGGCGCCGACCTTGTCGACACGGCCGCCCAGCACCGCGCCATTTACGACGCCGTCGCCGCCAAGGATGCCCCCCTGGCCTCCGAACTCCTCAACCGCCACTTTGACGGGATCCGGGCCAAGATCCAGCAGTTCGTGGACGCCGAGTAGGCACTTTCGCCGGGGCCCGCGCCCGCGAGGGGCCCCGCCCGGGGTACGAGGGCGGGGACTGTTTCGGGCCGCCTTTACGGCGAAGGCCCGCACCTCGGACATACTGTGGAGATGACGGTACGCAAGGTGGTGGCGGGTGGCCACGTGGTGGTCACCACGGACAGTGATGGGGTTGCGGGGCGGACATTCCTGCTGGTCCACGGGATCGGCATGGGCATTTCCTACTTTGCCCAGCTCAGCGACGCCCTCCAGGCCCACGGCCGGGTCGTGGCAATCGACCTGCCCGGCTTTGGCGACGCGCCCGAACCGGAGCAGGCATTGACCATGGCGGAACTGGGTGCGGTGCTCGTTGACTTTGTGGCCGTGGAGGGGTTGGGCCGGCCCGTCCTGGTGGGACATTCCATGGGCACCCAGGTGGTGGCCGAGGCCGCCGCGCAACGCCCGGAATTGTTTCCCGAAGTGGTCCTGGTGGCGCCCACCGTCAACCGGCACGAACGCAGCATCCGCCGGCAGGCCTGGCGCATGGCCCAGGACTTGTTTGGCGAGAGCCCCCGGGTATGGGCCATCGGCATGCAAAACTACGCGAAGACCGGGCCCCGCTGGTTCATCAAGAAGCTGCACAGCATGATGGACCACCCCATCGAGGAAACCCTGCCGCTGATCCAGGCCCACACCCTGGTGATCCGCGGCAACCGGGACCCCATCTGCCCGCAGGGCTGGGTGGCGGAGGTTACGGCGCTGATCCCGGATGCCCGCATGGTGGAGGTTGCCGGGCGCGGGCACGAAACCATGGTCAAGGACGGTGAGTGCGTGGCGGACTACATCGTGGCGCATGTGGAGCACCGGTGAGGACTGCCGTACGGGCCTGGTGGTGGCTTCTGGACTACCTGTACGCACTTCGGCGGCAGCTGGCGTCCGCGTTCCGGCCGCGCGTTCCGGCCGCCTACTCCGCAGGGGATCCCGCGTTGCCGGCCATTGTGCTGCTTCCCGGCGTCTATGAAGGATGGCTGTTCCTCGAGCCCGCGGCCAAGCGCCTCAACAAGCTGGGATTCCGGGTGTTCGCCGTGCCGGAGTTGGGTGCCAACAGCAGCACGGTCCCGGCCTCCGCGGCGATAGTGTCGAAGGCGTTGTCCGGTTTGCGGGTCAGCCACGGGGTGGAGCGGTGCATCTTGCTGGCGCACAGCAAGGGCGGGCTGATTGGCAAGGCCCTGATGCTCGACGCCGGTATCCGGGAAGAAGTTGATGCCCCGGGAGATGCCGGCGTGCAGGTCCAGGTCCAGGTCCTGGGCCTGGTGGCGGTGGCCACCCCATTCGCCGGATCGCGCTACGCCCGCTACCTGCCGTCGCGGTCCTTGCGGTCGTTTTCCCCCAGGGATGCCGTGTTGGTGTCGTTGCAGGCGCAAACGGCCGTCAACGCCCAGGTGGTCTCGATCTATCCGGAGTTTGATCCGCACATTCCCGGCGGCAGCGCCCTGCCGGGTGCGGTGAACGTGGAGCTGCCGGTCTCCGGGCACTTCCGCACCCTGGCCGATCCCACTGTGCTGGCCGCCGTCGAGCTCGCCGTGGTGAGGCTCTCCGGCGGCGACGATCGAGCATAAGGGCGCTTTCTTCGCTTATCGGCGGGATATTACCCGCCTATAAGCGAAGAAAGCGCCGTCAAGCGGCGAATCCGCGGCTACGGGTTGCCGGCGGCCACGAGCTGTTCCAGGACATCCGGGGTGAGCGGGCTGCCCGGGAAGGACGCAATCCGGCCCAACGGCATGGAGCCGACCATCTTCATGAGCTCCGGATCGGAGAGCAGCGCCATCATTTCGCCGCCTTCGCCCGAAGATTGCGCGGCGGCAAACGCGCCGCCCAGCACCTGTCCGCCCACCGGGTGTGACAGCCACTCGGCGAGCGTCGAGTTGCCGTCCAGGGGCACCAACAACGTGTCGCCGTCCACCGCAACGGAGGCATGCTGCCGGATATCGCGGGACGACGCGCCCACCTCCACGAGGTAGTCGCCGCACTCCACGGTCCAGCCGGCCACCGGCACGTTGTAGTAGGCCAACTCGTCGCGCGGGATGTCCAGGACAACCCGCTTTGTTTCGCCGGCCTCCAGGGCCACGTTCGCGAAGGCGCGCAGTTCGCGCGGCGCGCGGACCACGGCGGAGCCCGGCAGCCCCACATAGACCTGGACCACTTCGCGGCCGGCCCGGGCGCCGGTATTCGTGACGTCAACGGACACGCCCACCCCGGCCTCCGTCGCCGCGACCTCCAACCCCGCGTAGCCGAAGCTCGTGTAGGAGAGCCCATGTCCGAACGGGTAGCCGACGTCCATGGTGCGGGCGTCGTAGTACCTGTACCCCACGAACAGGCCCTCGCCGTAACGCACATGCGAGTTTTCGCCCGGAAAGTCCAGGAAGGACGGGGTGTCGGCCAGCCTCACCGGGATGGTTTCGGCCAACCGGCCCGAGGGATTGACCGCGCCGAACAATACGTCCGCGACCGCCCCGCCTCCGGCCTGGCCCAGCAGCCAGCCCTCCACGATGGCGGGCACGCTGTCCGCCCAGCCGGAGAGCCGCACCACGCTGCCGTTGGAGAGCACGACGACGGTCCGCGGGTTCGCGGCCACCACCGCCGCGAGCAGTTCGGTCTGCCCGGCCGGCAGTTCGATGTGCGTGCGGTCGAAGCCCTCCGACTCGTCCCCGCCCGGCAGGCCCAGGAACACGAGCGCGACGTCGGCGGCCGCCGCAGCGGCGACGGCCTCGGCAAGCAGGCCGGTGGCGTCGGCGCCGTCAAGGGCGTAGCCGGGTGCGAACGTCACATCCGCGCCAATTGCCCGGATCTCGTCCAGCGCGTTGTCGAGCTTCGTGGGGTTGATGAGCGAGCTGCCGGCACCCTGGTAGCGGGGAGTGCGCGCAAATTCGCCAATGACGGCCACCTTGGCGGAGGCGGCCAGGGGGAGGGTGCCGTCGTCGTTCTTCAACAGCACGATGGCGCGCCCGGCGGCCTCTCGGGCCAGCGCATGGTGGGCGTCCTGGTCGTAGGAGGCGTTGGCATCGGCGCCGGCAACGGCCTTGTCCACCAGTTCAAGGGCCCGGCGGGCGGCCGTATCCAAAACGGCCGGATCCAGGCTGCCGTCGGCCACGGCCGCCACGATCTGGGCGTCCGTCACGCCGCCGCTGGCCGGCATTTCCAGGTCCAGGCCGGCCGCGAGCCCGGCCACGCGGTTGTTGACGGCGCCCCAGTCGGAGACCACCAGGCCGTCAAAGCCCCATTCGCCGCGCAAAACGTCCGTCAGCAGCCACGGGTCCTCCGAGGCGTAGACGCCGTTGATCTTGTTGTAGGAGCACATGACGGTCCACGGCTTGGCCTCGGTGACCACGCGCTGGAAGCCGCGCAGGTAGATTTCCCGCAGCGGGCGTTCGTCGACGTCGGCGCTGACCCGGAGCCTGTCGGTCTCCTGGTTGTTCGCGGCAAAGTGCTTCAACGACGAGCCCACGCCCTGGCTTTGCAGGCCGTTCACGAGCGCCGCGCCCAGGACGCCGCTGATGTGCGGATCCTCGGAGAGGTATTCAAAGTTGCGCCCGCCCAGCGGGGAGCGCTTGATGTTGATGCCGGGGCCCAGCAATACGCCAACTCCCTCCGCCTTGGCCTCCTCTCCAAGTGCGACGCCGACCCGTGTCACCAGTTCGGAGTCCCACGTGGAGCCGAGGGCGACGGCGGGCGGGAAGCAGGTGGCCGGGACGCTGTCGGCGAGGCCCAGATGGTCGCCGCCCTCGCGCTGCTTGCGCACCCCGTGCGGGCCGTCGGTGAGCATGATGGCCGGAATGCCCACCCGCTCCACGGGCTTGGTGTACCAGAAGCTGGCGCCGCTGGTCAGTGACGCCTTTTCCTCGACGGAAAGTTTGGACAGTGATTCTTCTGCGTGGGTCATGGTGTTCCTTATGGGGTGGAGGAGGTTTTAGGCGGAGTAGCGCAGGCCGTGGCCGAACCGGAACAAGGGGTCGATGGTGTCAAACGGTACGTCCGGAAGGTTGGCGTGTACAGCCTCCATGGACCGGGGCAGGTCCATGGGCAGCTTGCCCTGCGGGGCGGACACTCCGAACAGCACGTCCAGCAGGGCCGGGCTGCCGGCGCCGAAGTTGGCGGTGATGGCGGCGGCCTCGCCGGCCAGTGGAGTGAGGATGGCCGGGCGGTCCAGGAAGACGTCCAGGACTGTCGGCACGGTGCGGCACAGGGCTGTCAGCTCCGCAATCTGTTCCGCCGGGTAGTCCAGCGAGCCGGCGTGGAAGAAGTTCTCGAACATGGTCTCGCGCTGCTCGTAGGGCGCCTGCAGGCGGACAATCGCGACGTCGGCCTCCTCGGGGGTGTCCACCACGATGGCATAGCCGGCCGCGGCCTCCGCATCGACGCCGCGCAGGTAGACCTTGACGCCGCGGGGCAGCGGCAACGTGGGCGCGCCTCCGTCCGCGGGCTGGTTGGTCAGCAGCGTGAACGACGCCCGTTGCGCGGCGTCGCCGGCGGCCCGGAATTCGTCGCTGCCCACCACGGCGGCGGCCTTTTCGACGTCGACCAGGGGCTTGTCGAACAGGCCCAGCACGAACTTCTCCCGCAAGAGCCGGCGGGCGGACACATCGATCCGTTCCTCACTGACCTCGCCGCTGCGGACCAGATCGATCAGCACCTCCGGGATGGCCTCGCCGCCAAACTGGTCTGCTCCCGCGTTCAACACGGCCAGCATGCGCTCGCGGGTGGAGAGGTGTTCCACGCCCCAGGCGCGGGCCGGGAACGGGGATCCGGCGATGACGGCGTCACTGAGCAGGCCCCAGTCGGTGCATACGACGCCGTCGAACTTGTAGCGGTCGCGCAGCAGGCCGGTGATGACGGACTTGTTGAAGCCGAAGCCAACCTCGTCGTACTCGGTGCCGACGGGCATGCCGTAGTAGGGCATGATCTGGCTGGTGCCGGCGTCGAAGGCGGCCTCGAACGGCTTGAGGTGGTGTTCAAAGTTGTCGCCCGGGTAGACCTGTTCGCGGCCGTAGGCGAAGTGCGGGTCCTCGCCGTCCTTTTGCGGGCCGCCGCCGGGGAAGTGCTTGGTCATGGTGGCGACGGAGTCTTCGCCCAACGTTGCGCCCTGGAAACCGCGGATGTAGGCGGCGGCCAGCTTGCCGGTGAGCTCGGCGTCCTCGCCAAAGGTGGCCACCTGGCGGGCCCAGCGCGGCTCGGTGGCGAGGTCGATCTGCGGGTGCAGTGCCACGCGAAGTCCGACGGCGGTGTACTCCTGGCGGGCGATGTCGCCAAAGCGCTCCACGAGTTCTTCGTCGCCAATGGCGGCCAAACCCAGCGGTTCGGGCCACTGCGAGAACGGACCGGCCAGCATGGCGGTGCCGGGGTTTTCGGTGAAGGAGTGCCGGGGGTCGGTGGACAGCGTGACGGGGATGCCCAGGCGGGAGGAGCCGGCCAGTTCCTGCAGTTTGTTGTGCCAGCCGGCCATTTCCGCGGCGCTGGTGGCGGCGCCAAAGACGTTGAAGTGGGTCATGGCCCGGTCCGACACCAGGTCCTGGGTGGACGGGATGCCAAAGACCGGGTTCGCCTCGGCCAGCTCGCCGCCCTCGCCAATGGCGAGCATGGTGTGGAAGAACAGCCCGGCCTTCTCCTCCAGCGTCATCTGGCCGAGCAGCTTCTCCACCCGCTCCTCGAGGGGCAGGCTGCCGTCCCGGAAACTCGTGTCAATGGCGTTACTTGTGGTGCTCTCGCTCATGGTGTTTGTTCCTTTGTTGTTGAAAATTTTGGCTCAGGGTGCGGTGTGAAGTTTGCGCCGGGTGCGGCGGGCGTCGTCGCGGGCCAGCAAGGGGGCGCACAGCCACCACAGCATCAGGGTCACGCCGGCGCCGAGGACGGCACCGGCCACGGTGTCCGTGAGCCAGTGGGCGCCCAGGAAGGTCCGGCTCCACATCATCACCAGCACGAACGCGATGCCCACGGGCCACCAGAAGCGGCGCACCGCGGGTGCCAGCAATACAGCGATCAGGATGACGAACGCCGCGGTCTGGACCGCATGGCCGGACGGGAAGGATCCGTGGTCCACGATCACCAGAGGGTCGGCCGGGCGGGGCCTGTCCACCATGTTCTTGAGCAGCTGCGCGAAGAGCATCGGCACCATGTAGCAGAGGACGGCGAACAGCATGGCCCACCAGCGACGGGCAAACGCCAGGATGACCAACAGCACGGGCAGCACGATCAGGCCCGGCGGACGGCCAAACGCGTCCAGGAACGCGACCACGCCGGAGACCTTGTAGCCGGCCGGGGCCGTGGCGATGGAATGCCACCACGCGTCCAGGCCCTGGTAGAACGGCTGGGCCGGATTGGGCAAGAGCGTGAGCGTCACCGCGACGATGAACGCTCCGCAGCCGGCAGCTGTTACCCACTGCCAACGCCCGCGCCCGCCCCCGGAAAGTGACGCCCGGCCACTTTGCCGGGCACCCGGCGTCGTCCGCTGCCCTGCATTCACGGCACCGGACACTAGCGCACCGACTTGATCGGCAGGATCGCGACGGCGCCGAGGAGGGCGAACACCATGGCCACCGGGAACAGTGTTCCGTAGCCGCCAAAGCTGACCACGATGACACCGGCCACGGCGGGGGCGAGGGTCTGCGGCAAGGTGGCTGCGATGTTCACCACGCCCAGGTCCTTGCCAAAGTCCGTCTTGGAGGGCAGGACCTCGGTGATCAACGCGGTGTCGACGGCCTGGAAGCAGCCAAAGCCGACGCCGGAGATCGCGGAGTAGATCATCATGCCGGTCAGGGTGGGGGAGACGAACGGTACCAGGAGGGCCGCTGCCAGCAGGACGGAGGCGATCACGACGAAGATCTTGCGGCGGCCGAACTTGTCGGAGAGCGGGCCCGAGACCAGGGATGCCGCAATGATGCCGACCAGGCTGATCAGGCCAAGCAGCGGCACGTAGCTGATGGCGCTGTCCCCGAGGCCGATGTAGTCCTGGAGCATGTAGAGCTGGTAGCCGCTCACCGCAAAATAGCCGGTGTACAGCAGGAGCCGGCCGGTGAAGCCCCAAAAGAAGTCGGGGTGCGCCACGGGGTTGACCCAAAAGGTCTTCAGGAACAACACCAGGGAGAACGGTTCACGGGGTTCGCCAACGCTGGAGTGGTCGGGGTTGAAGACGACGAACAGCGTGATGACCACGAGGGTGATCCCGGCCAGGATGACGTAACCGGCGGGGATGTTGGAGGCCAGTTGCGAACCAAGGATCTGTCCACCGATCGAGCCCAGCATGAGGCCGAGTCCGGAGAGGGCGGCAAAGGTGCCGCGCACGGAGCGGGGCACCCGGTCGGGCATGATGGCGCTCAGGGGGCCCTGGGTGAAGTTGAAGGCTATTTGCACCATGACCCAGGCAAGGGTGATCTGCACCAGCCCGTTGGCGGCGCCCATGCCGATCAGGGACAATCCGCCCACCAGGGCGCCCAAAACCATCCAGGGGGCGCGGCGGCCAAACCTGCTGCGGGTCCGGTCCGAGACCATGCCGGCAATGGGCTGGGCGAGCATGGCGGCAAAGGCGCCGATTCCGGACACCAGGGCCAGGTTGGCGGCCTTGGCGCCCTCGTCGATGTGCTGGATCTGCAGGGCCAGCAGGATCCCCGGCACGGCGCCCCAAATGAGGAAGATCGAGATGTTGGTGGGCAGCATCCAGATGAGCAGCTTGCGCAGCCGGCCCTTGATGGGGACGGCTCCTTCGGTGGAGCCGTCGATGAGCTGCGGGTGGAGATTCCCGGCGTGTGACGTCGTCGTCATGGGTTCATGGCCTCTCGGGTGGGCGTCATCCTTGACGCGAATAGCAAAACCATACAATGCACGGTTTTGTCGCGCAAGGGTTAATTTTTTCCCCGTGCCGGTGTTGTAGCATCGGGACATGTCAGCGAAAGGTTCCTACCCCAAAGGCGTCGCCAAGCGCGAGGAAATTCTGCGCACCGCGCTGGAGATCTTTTCCCAGGAGGGGTACCGGGGCACGTCCCTGCGTGAAGTGGCCCGCGCGTGCGGCCTGAGCCTTCCGGGGCTCATGCACTACTTCAATTCCAAGGAAGAGCTGCTGGCGGCCATCCTGAAAAAGCGCGACGAGAACGACTTCGCCACCCGGTACGTGGAGGGCGAGGACCCGTTCGCCATGCTCAGCGCCATCATGCGGCACAACGCCGAGGTGCCCGGGCTGGTCCAGCTTTACGCAACCCTGTCCGCGGCGGCCAGCGATCCCGCCCACCCGGCCCACGAATTCTTCGTCGAACGGTACCGGGAGGTTCGTTCCAGCGTGGCCGGGGCGATCCGCGAACGGCAGGCCGCCGGGAAGCTCGCCGGCAACCTGGACGCGGACAAGGTGGCCGCCATCGTCATTGCGCTCGCCGACGGGCTGCAGGTGCAGTGGATGCTCGAGCCGCACATCGACATGGCCGAACACATCGACTATCTGCTCACGCTCATCAACGCCAAGGCACCCTCCGGGGCGTCCGCCAACTGAGCGCGCCGCCAATGGCTAAACTCGGGCCATGGCACTTCGAAGTTCCCCCGTCGCAAACGATCCGGCAACAACCCTTGTCAGCGGCGACGTGCGCCGGCACAACCTGAGCATCGTGGCCCGCTACCTGGTGGACCACGGCGCGAGCTCGCGCAGCCAAATTGCCGACGGAACCGGCCTGACCCGTGGATCCGTCACGGCATTGGCGGCGCTGCTGCTGGAAGCCGGGGTCCTGCACGAGGCCGCCCCGCAGGACGCCCGCGGCAAGGGCCGCCCGCTGACCCTGCTCAATCTCGCCGCCGACCACGTAGCCATCCTGGCGCTCCAGCTGGACGCGGACCAGGTCACCGGATTCCTGACCACGCTCACGGGTGAGCCGCTGCTGCGCATTGCCGAACACCACGGCCGTCCCATGGGGGCGCCGGAGCCGATCCTTGACCAGCTGGCCACTGTGCTGGGGCGAACCCTTGACGCCTGCGAGTCCCTTGGCAGGCGCGTGGCCGAGATGACCGTCGTCGTCTTCGCCCCGGTGGGCGGGGAGCCTGCCGTGGTCATCGCCGATACCGATCTGGGCTGGGGGACCGTGGACGTGCTGGAAGGCTTGCGACGGCGCGAGCCCCGGACGCCGTCGTTCGCGCAATTGCTGCCGGACTCCACCCTGGCAGCGCAGGCGGAACTGGGCCTGCTGGCGGACACCCGGGACATGATCTACCTCAAGAGCAACTCCGGCATTGGCGGTGCCGTCATCATCGACGGCGCCGTGGTTGAGGGCTCGCACAAGCTTGCCGGGGCGCTGGGCCACCTGCCGCTGGTGCCACACGGCGAGCCCTGCGGCTGCGGCCAGCGCGGATGCCTGGTGACGGTTGCCGGCCCGGACACCGTGCTGCGCGCGGCCGGCCTCGGCGAGCTGTTGGATGCCCGGGGGCTCACGGAAGCGCTCGCCGAACTGACCGAACGAATCCTCGCCGCCGAACCGCGCGCGGTGGCCGCCTGGAGTGCCGCCACGTACTGGGTTGGCAAGGCCCTGCAAATCCTGACCATGGCCGTGGACCCGCAGGTCATTGTGGTGGGCGGCTACTGGGCACACCTTGCGGAGTCCATCGGGGAAAGCTTCACGCAAAACCGGCCGCTCGTGGTGCCGGAGGTGCCGTGGCCGGGGGTTGCGGTGGTGGCCGGACAGCTGGACAACGACGCCGCGTTGTTCGGGGCGATCTGGAGTGCCAGGGACAGGCTGTTGTTGGATCCGCTCCAAATTTCCATATAGTTCAACCCTTGAATTATTAGCTGCGTCACGGCATACTCGTTTTCTAAGCCCGTCATTTACCGGCGGGCGCACGTTTGAATCCGAGAAAACTCAACGATGAGGAATGTCGTGTCCACTCCAGCTCCCACTCCCGGCGTCGCCAGCCCCGGCGGCCCGGAAACCAACCCCCTTGGTCCCAGCAACGCAGCGGTTCCCGGCGACGAGGACCAGCTTTCGATCAGCCCACCCGCCGCCAGGGGGCTCCTGCCCTGGATGGCGATCGCCTCGGTCTTCCTCTTTGCCACCTATTCGGCGTTGACGGGCATCCTGCTGCCGGTCCAGGTGGCGCTGATCAGCAATGCCGACAAGGTCGCCAACCTGGCCATCGTCACCACGGTCTCGTTTATCTTCACCCTGTTTGCCCAGCCCATCGTCGGCGCCTTCAGTGACAGGACCCGCAGCCGGCTCGGTCGCCGCGCACCGTGGATGCTCATTGGCTCCTCGATCGCCGCGATCGCCCTGCTTGGCCTCGGCGGCATGAGGAACGTCCTGTGGATCACCGTTTTCTGGGTCATCATCCAGGTCGCCCTGAACGCCTTCCAGGGACCGCTTTCGGCCATCGTCCCCGACCGTTTCCCCCGCTCCAAGCGTGGTGCGGCCTCGGCCATGGTCGGCATGGGCATGATGATCGGCGCGGCCGTCGGAGTTGTTGCCGCCGGCCAGTTCGCCGGCAACGTGGGAATCGGATACACGGTCTTCGGCGTCGGAGTGCTCGTGGTGACGGTGCTCTTCGTGCTGTTCAACCGCGACAAATCCAGCGCGGGCCTCGTCGTCGAACCCTTCAACTGGAAGCAGTTCGCGGCCGGATTCTGGATCAACCCGAAGGAAAACCCGGACTTCGCCTGGGCCTTCGCCGCCCGCTTCTTCTTCATCCTGGGCTACTTCGTGATCTCGGCCTACAACCTGTACATCCTCACCGACTACATCCACCTCACGCTGGCGGACGCAGCCGTCAAGGCCGGCCTGCTCGCGATGATCGGCATCATCCCCACCGTGATCTCCATCGTGCTGGCCGGATTCTGGAGCGACAAGCTCGGCCGCCGCAAGATCTTCATCTACGCCGCCACCGTTGTCATGGTGGTTGGCCTCGCCATGCCGCTGCTGATGCCCAACTTCACCGGGATGCTCCTGATGAGCGCCATCAACGGCTTCGGCTTCGGCCTCTACATGGCCAGCGACACCGCCCTCATGACCGAGGTGCTGCCCGGCGGCGGCGTCGCTGCAGGCAAGGACCTTGGCATCCTGAACGTGGCCACCAACATTCCGCAGGCCATGAGCCCGGCGGTTGCCGGCCTGCTGATCGCCTTCCTCGGCGGCTACCACGCACTGTTCATCTTCGGCATGATCTCCGTGGTCATTGCCGCCCTCGTCCTCATCCCCATCAAAAGCGTCCGCTAGGAGCATCAACCATGACTTCCCCTTCACAGCAGCCCGAAGTAGCCACCCAGGCCGGCGCCGTTCGCGGCATCTGGCGTGACGGATCCGCGGCCTTCCTTGGCATTCCATTCGCGGAGCCGCCCGTTGGCGAGCACCGTTTCCAGGCACCCGTGCCGCACCGCCCCTGGGAAGGTGTCCGCCCCGCCGTCGAGCAGGGTGCCACGCCGCAACGCAAGGCCCTCGCCGAGGTCACGCTCATCCCGGAACCCTCCGTCCCCGGAGAGTCCACCCTCAACGTGAATGTGTTCACCCCGAACCCCGCCAAAGCGGACGACGGCGGCCTGCCGGTGTTGGTCTGGATCCACGGCGGCGGCTACGTGGCCGGCTCGCCCGCCAGCCCCTGGTACGACGGCGCCGCGTTCAACCGCGACGGCGTGGTCACCGTCAGCGTCTCCTACCGATTGGGCTTCGACGGCTTTGGCTGGATCGAGGACGCCCCGCGCAACCGCGGCGTCCTTGACTGGCTGCTCGCCCTGGAATGGGTCAGGGACAACATCGCCGCGTTCGGCGGGGACCCGTCAAGGGTGACCATCTCCGGCCAGTCCGCCGGCGGCGGCGCAGTGCTGACCCTGCTCGGCTCGCCGCGGGCGCAGCCGCTGTTCAACCGCGTCATTTCCCTTTCCGGCCCGCCCACCAACGTGACCCTGGCGGCGTCGGAGGCGTTGGGCCGCAAGCTGGCCGAACTCGGTGGGGTGGCCCCCACCGTGGCGGGCCTGTCCACCCTGACGGAGGCCGAAGTCCTGGCGCTGCAGGCCCAGGTCTCCTCGGTTGGCAACGACGGCGGCGGCGGCGGGGATCCGGTCGCCGGGCTGGCCGCGATGCTGGGTGAGGGCCTGACGCTGGGACCGGTGATCGACGGCGAGCTGATCCCGCTGCCGACGTCCGAGGCGCTGGCCGCCGGTATCGGGGCCGACAAGGAACTGATCCTTGGCACCACCGACAACGAATTCAACATGGTGCTGGCTGGCGCGGGGGAGGCCCTGGCCGCGGTTCCGGCGGCCGCCGTGCTGGGCGCGGTGGGTGCCGCGCCCGCCGTCGTCGAGGCCTACATTGCGGCCCATCCGGGGCTGGACACCGCCACGCTGGTGGGCCAGTACGTCACCGACCACATGTTCCGGGCGCCCGCGCTGAACCTTGCGGAGCTCCGCTCCTCGGTCCCGGCGCCCACCTGGCTGTACCGGTTCGCCTGGGATTCGCCCACCGTGGGCAGCGCCTGCCACTGCCTGGACGTGCCGTTCATGTTTGATGTGCTGGGCGGTGAGCGGATCGTGCCGTTGGCCGGGCCGAATCCGCCGCAGGTCCTGGCCGACGAGGTGCATGGCAGCGCCGTGGCCTTTATTGCCACGGGGGATCCGGGCTGGCCCGCCTGGGATGACGCGGACCGTGCCGTCCGGGTCTATGACCTGCCCACCACGGTGGTCGCCGACGGCTACGCCGACACCCGGGCGCTCCTGCCCGAGCGGGTGGGTTGAGAGCGGGATTTACGCATAACGGCGCATTCCGGGCTTATCGGCGGTTCCTTTCCCGCCGCTAAGCCCGGAAAGCGCGTACAAGCCGCGAAAGCAGAACTTAAACAAGGAAGCCCGGCACCAAGTGGTACCGGGCTTCCTTATGAAGTGCGCGCGAAGGGATTCGAACCCCCAACCTTCTGATCCGTAGTCAGATGCTCTATCCGTTGAGCTACGCACGCATATTTTGTTTCTTTGTTTCTTTGTTGACCCTCGGGCCGTGAATAACTCTAACCCAGCTTTGCCCTCGTGTACAAATCGAGAAGGCGTGAAAGCGCAGTGTTCCCCACCACTATACCGGTCTAGGTGATCTGCATCACAATTGGTTGCGATCACATTTGGGTAAACCCCCGGATTCTAGGCATTCCGGACTCGGCTGGGCCGTATAGATCCCATGTCCTTCCCCCGAAAGGCGGGATTTGCCGGCCATAGCATTTATCTCACCAACTGACTGACCCAATGAAGGGATACACGATGGGCCACGCGCCAGTGCAGGAATCTCCAGTGCAGGAATCTGTAGAGCAGGCAATGACCACCCACTCCGGCCTCGCGGCCTGGGTTGCGCAGGTTGCCGAGATGACTCAGCCGGAAAAGATCCACTGGGTTGACGGGACCGCGCGTGAATATGCCCAGCTGACGGGCGAGCTCGTGGCGGCCGGTACGTTCACGGCACTCAATCCCGAATTGTTCCCCAACTCCTTCGCCGCGTTCTCGGACCCGGCGGACGTTGCCCGCGTTGAGGGCCGGACCTTCATCTGCTCGGAGAACAAGCGCGACGCCGGCTTCACCAACAACTGGATGGACCCGGCCCAGATGCGCGGGATCCTGGATGAGAAGTTCGCCGGCAGCATGCGCGGGCGCACCATGTTCGTCATCCCGTTCGTCATGGGCCCGCTCGACGCCGAGGACCCCAAGTTTGGGGTCGAGATCACCGACTCCGCCTACGTGGTGGCCTCGATGCGCATCATGGCCCGGATCGGCACCGACGTGCTGCGCCAGATCGAGCTGAGCAACGCATTCTTCGTGCCGGCCCTGCACTCCCTGGGCGCACCACTTGCCCCGGGCGTGAAGGACGTCCCCTGGCCGTGCAACGAGGAAAAGTGGATCGTGCACTTCCCCGAGGAGCGCTCCATCTTTTCCTACGGCTCCGGCTACGGCGGCAACGCGCTGCTCGGCAAGAAGTGCTTTGCCCTGCGCATCGCCTCGGTCATGGCCCGCGACGAGGGCTGGCTGGCCGAGCACATGCTCATCCTCAAGCTCATCAGCCCCGAGGAGAAGACCTACCACGTGGCCGCGGCCTTCCCCTCGGCCTGCGGCAAGACCAACCTGGCGTTGCTGGAACCCACCATCCCCGGCTGGAAGGCCGAGACCCTGGGGGACGACATCAACTGGATGCGGTTCGGCAAGGAGGGCGAGCTGCGCGCCGTCAACCCCGAGGCGGGCCTGTTCGGCGTCGCCCCCGGCACAGGCTGGTCCACGAACCCCAACGCCATGGCCGCGATCGCCAAGGGCAACTCGATCTTCACCAATGTCGCCATCACCGACGACGGCGGCGTCTGGTGGGAGGGCATGACCGACGAGGTCCCCGCCCACCTCACGGATTGGCAGGGCAACAGCTGGACCCCGGACTCCGGACGCCCGGCGGCCCACCCCAACTCGCGCTTCTGCACCCCCATCGACCAGGTGGACATGCTCTCCAGCGAATACTTTGCCCCGGAGGGCGTGGAAATCAACGCCATCCTCTTCGGTGGGCGCCGCAAGACCACCATCCCGCTGGTCACCGAGGCCCGCGACTGGTCCAACGGCATCTTCATGGGCTCCACGCTGTCCTCGGAGACCACCGCGGCCGCCACGGGCGCCGTCGGCGTTGTCCGCCGCGACCCCATGGCCATGCTGCCGTTCATCGGCTACGACGCCGGCGACTACCTCAAGCACTGGATCGATCTGTCCGCCAAGGCCAACCAGGCCCGGCTGCCCAAGATCTTCCTGGTGAACTGGTTCCGCCGCACGGCCACCGGCGGCTTTGCCTGGCCCGGCTTCGGCGAAAACAGCCGCGTGCTCAAGTGGGTCATCGAGCGCATCGAGGGAACCGCCGACGCCGTGGAAACCCCCATCGGGTTCGTCCCGGCCCCGGACGCCCTGGACGTGACCGGGCTGGATCTGACGGCGTCGGACCTTGAGGATGCGCTGAAGGTGGTCCCGGCCGAATGGGAGACCGAGTTGGCGGGCATCGACGAGTGGTACGCCCGTTTCGGCGATTCCCTGCCGGCCGAAATGGCCGATCAGCTTGCCGGGCTGAAGGCCCGCTTCGCCGCCTAAACACAAAACTGTGGCGCAGTAGTTGCTGGAAATCCTTGGGTTCCCGGCAACTACTGCGCCACAGTTGTGTTCAATCGCGTTCCATGACGAGGCTACGCTCCCCAGATCTGCAGTTCACCCGGTTCCAGGAAGGGATCGGCGAACGCCCACCCGTCCGCGCTTTGGTGGTACGGGCGCACGGCGGAAACGCCGACGCCGGCGCTGTGCTCGGCCATGACGTGGATGGCGTCCGTGGCGTCGTCGGGCAGGTGGATGTCGCAGACGACGGCGGCGGCCCGGTTTTGCGCGCGTTGCTGGCCCAGCGCCTCAAACAGGTCGGCGATCATCTCGTCGGCGTCGAGCTCGGCTTCCGTCTCGCCCTCCACGGTGTTGGGGGAGACAGCCACGAGGCTGATCTCGCCGTCGTTGCTGACCACCAGCCCCACGGGCAGGAACGCGCCGTGGGCCTCGAGCTGGTCCCCGGCCACGCCGAGTGCGGTGCCGATCAATTTGTTCAAATCGTCCTGGACCTGCCGGTCGGCGGCGGTGTCCGGGGTGCTGTTCTCTTCCACGGTTTCTCCTTGTTTCGCGGCGCGGTTACTGGCGGACCAGGGCCAGGACGGCGTCGCGGACCTCTGCCATGGCGGCGGCGTCGACGGCCTCGGCGTTCAGGCGCAGGAACGGCTCGGTGTTGGAGGCGCGCAGGTTGAACCACCAGTTGCCGTCGTCGGCCGTGAACGTGACGCCGTCCAGTTCGTCCACCGTGACGCCGTCACGGGTGTAGGCGGCCCGGACCCTGGCCACGGCGGCGGGGACGTCGGCCAGCTGGGAATTGATCTCGCCGCTGGAGGCGTAGGGCTCGTATTCGCGGCCCAGCTCGGACAGGGCGCCGTCCTGCTCGCCCAGGGCGGCCAGCACGTGCATGGCGGCCAACATGCCGGTGTCCGCGTTGAAGAAGTCGCGGAAGTAGTAGTGGGCGGAGTGCTCGCCACCAAAGACGGCACCCTCGGCGGCCATGGTGGCTTTGATGAAGGAGTGGCCCACCCGGGTGCGCACGGGGCGGCCGCCGTCGTGCGCAATCAATTCCGGCACCGCGCGGGAGGTGATGAGGTTGTGGATCACGGCGGGGTGTTCCTCGCCGAGCGCCTTGACGCGGGCGATCTCGCGGCGGGCCACGAGGGCCGTGACGGCGGAGGGGGAGACCGGGGCGCCGAGTTCGTCGATGACGAAGCAGCGGTCGGCGTCGCCGTCGAACGCCAGGCCGATGTCCGCGCCATGGGCGACGACGGCGGCCTGGAGGTCGCGCAGGTTTTCCGGTTCCAGCGGGTTGGCCGGGTGGTTCGGGAACGTGCCGTCCAGCTCGAAGTACAGCGGCACGATTTCGAACGGCAGTCCCGGTAGCAGGGTGTCGCCCAGGACCGCGGGGGTGGTCATGCCGGCCATGCCGTTGCCGGCGTCGACCACGATCTTCAGCGGCCGTGAGCCGGACAGGTCAACGAGCTTGCGCAGGTATTCGGCGTAGTCCTTGAGCACGTCAATCTCCGTGATGGTGCCCGCAGTACCGGCCGGGATGCCGTTGGAAAGGTAGCCCTGGGCGAGGTCGCGGATGTCCATGAGCCCGGTCTCGGAGGAGACGGGGACGGCGCCGGCCTTGGCCATCTTCATGCCGTTGTACTGGGCGGGGTTGTGGCTGGCGGTGAAGACCACGCCGGCCGCGTCGAGCGCGCCGCAGGCAAAGTACAGTTCATCCGTGGAGATCAGGCCCAGCAATTTGACGTTGGCGCCGCGCCCGGACGCTCCGGCGGCGAACGCCTGGGAGAAGTCGGGGGAGGAGGGGCGCATGTCGCCGCCCACCAGCACCGTTTGGCCGGCCAGGCCCAGCACGTCCACGAACGCAGCGCCCACGGCCTCGACGGATTCCGCCGTGATGGTTTCGCCCACGATGCCGCGCACGTCATAGGCCTTGAAGGAGCTGGAGAGGTCAACAGGTACATTCTCTGCGGTAGTCACGGCATCCATGCTACCGGGGCGCCGCAGGGGAGAGCTTATCCACAGATTTGGAATTCGGCGGTTTCTTGTCGGTGGCCGCTGGGATACTGGGGGACATGACATTCAGCCAGGCCCCCGACCTCACACCCACCGTTTCACCCCAGGCCAACCCCGCCACGCGGGAGCAGGCGCAGCAGGTGCTACGCAAGCTCGTTGGCCATCCCGAGGCGGAGTTCCACGACGGCCAGTTTGAGGCCATCGAAGCATTGGTCGACGACGGCCGGCGGGCCCTGGTGGTCCAACGCACCGGCTGGGGAAAGTCCGCCGTGTACTTTGTCTCCTCCCTGCTGTTGCGGGCCCGCGGAGCCGGCCCCACGCTGATCGTGTCGCCGCTGCTGGCGTTGATGCGCGACCAGGTGGCCGCCGCCGAACGCGCAGGCGTGCGGGCCATGGCCATCAACTCCGCCAACGCCACCGAGTGGGACCTGGTCTCCGCGGCCCTGGCGGCCGACGAGGTGGACGTGTTGCTCGTGTCCCCGGAGCGGCTGACCAACCCGTCCTTCCGGGAAAACCAGCTGCCCACGCTGATCAGGCGCACCGGCCTGTTGGTGATTGACGAGGCCCACTGCATCTCCGACTGGGGCCACGACTTCCGGCCCGACTACCGCCGGATCGCGGACCTCATCGCCCATCTGCCGGCGTCGGTCCCCGTCCTTGCGACGACAGCCACGGCCAACTCCCGCGTGGTTTCCGACATCGAGGAACAGCTCGGTACCGGGGTGTTCACGATTCGGGGTCCGCTGGCCCGCAAGTCCCTGCGCCTGGGCGTGCTGCGCCTGCCCGACTCCCGGGACCGGCTGGGCTGGCTGCTGACGCACCTGGCCGAGCTTCCCGGCTCCGGCATCATCTACACGCTCACGGTGTCGGCCGCCGAGGACACCGCACGCCTGCTGGCGGAGGCCGGGCACGTGGTGCGCGCGTACACCGGCCGCACCGACCCCATGGACCGGGAGGCCATGGAGGAGGCGTTGAAGAACAACCAGGTCAAGGCCCTGGTCGCCACGAGCGCCCTCGGCATGGGCTTCGACAAACCCGACCTCGGCTTCGTCATCCACCTCGGCGCGCCGTCGTCGCCGGTTGCCTACTACCAGCAGGTGGGCCGTGCCGGCCGTGGCAGCGCCAACGCCGACGTCCTGCTGCTGCCCGGCAGCGAGGACATGGAAATTTGGAAATACTTTGCCACCGCCTCCATGCCCGCCCAGGACAAGGCAATGGCCGTGCTGGAGACGCTGGGTGAGTCGGCAAAGCCCATGTCCACGCCGGCGCTGGAGGCCCGGGTGGACCTGCGGCGCACCCCGCTGGAACTGCTGCTGAAGGTGCTCGCCGTGGACGGCGCGGTCCGGCGCGTCTCCGGCGGCTGGGAGTCCACCGGCCAGCCCTGGGTGTACGACGCCGAACGCTACAGGCGCATTGCCCAGGCCCGGGTCGATGAACAAAATTCCATGGTGATCTACGAACAAACCACCGGCTGCCGCATGGAATACCTGGCCGCCGCGCTCGACGACGACACCGCTGCCCCGTGCGGGCGCTGCGATTCATGCGCCGGGCGCTGGTTCTCCACCGATATCGGCTCGGGCGCCGTGGAAGCGGCCAGCGAGTCCCTCAGCCATGCCGGGCTGCCCATCGATCCGCGCACGCTGTGGCCCACCGGCATGGACCGGCTGGGCGTGCCGGCCAAGGGCAAGCTCAAGGCGGAGGAACAAGTGGCGCCGGGCCGGGTGCTGGCCAGGCTGACGGACCTTGGCTGGGGGAACGCGCTGCGGGCCATGTTTGCCGCCGGCGCCCCCGACGCCCCCGTCGACCCGGCCATGGCGCAGGCCGTGGTCGCCGTGCTGCGCGACTGGGGCCAGGCCCGGTGGGCAGGACAGGGGCGGCCCGTGGCCGTCGTGTCGATGCCGTCCCGGAACAAACCGGAACTGGTGCGCTCGCTGGCGCAGGCCATGTGCGAGATCGGTCGGCTGCCGTACCTGGGCGAAATGTCGCTTCAGTTTGGCGGGCCCACGGGCGAGCGCGGTGGCAACAGCGCGTACCGGCTCGCCGGCGTCTGGGACAGGCTTGCCGTCGGTCCCGAGCTGGCCGACGCCATTGGCGCGTACGGCGGCGGACCCGTGCTGTTGGTGGACGACCTCGTGGACAGCCGCTGGACCCTCACTGTCGCCGGCCGCGCACTGCGCCAGGCCGGTGTCGGACAGGTCCTGCCGTTGGTCCTCGCCCAGGCCGGCTAACCCGGGCCACGGCGTTCCCGGAAGCGGAAAGCGCAAGGCACGTTCCGCCGTCGTCCCCTAGAAACGCGGTATCACTTTTGGCGGCATAAGTGCCGACGCCGTATCACTTTTGGTTCGAAATACACCAACGACGTATCACTTTTGGTGCGAAATACTCCAACGACGTATCACCTCTGGTGGGAAAAACACCAACGCCGTATCACCAAAGGTGATACGGCGTTGGTCGAAAACTCACCAAACGTGATACCGCGTCGGTCGAAAACTCACCAAAAGTGATACGGCGTCGGCCGAAAGCGCGCCAAAGGTGATACGGCGTTGGGGCCTATTGGTTGGCGGGGCGCAGGCGGAGGGCCTGCATGCCGCCGTCGACGGCGATCGAGGTGCCCGTGGTGGAGCCGGACAACGGGCTGGCCAGGTACGCGACGGCGCCGGCGACCTCGTCGGGGTGCACCAGGCGTCCGTGCGGTTGGCGGGCGTTCAGGGCGGCACGCTCGGCGGCGGGATCGTCGGCGGAGTCCAGCAGGCGCCCCACCCAGGGGGTGTCGGCCGTGCCCGGGTTGACGGCGTTCACGCGAATGCCCTCACGCAGGTGGTCCGCGGCCATGGCCTGGGTCAGCGACAACACGGCGCCCTTGGTAGCGGAGTACAGGGCGCGCTCCGGCAGTCCGGCGGTCGCCGCGATGGAACAGGTGTTCACGATCGCGGCGGCGGCGGAGCGGCGCAGGTGCGGCAGGGCTGCCCGGGACACCCGGACCATGCCGACCACGTTGATGTCCCACACGCGGTGCCATTCGGCGTCGTCGTTGGCTTCGATGGTGCCCTGGGCGCCAATGCCGGCGTTGTTCACCACAATGTCCACGCCGCCAAACGCGGCAACCGTGCCCTCGATCGCGGCCTTGACGGACGC
The DNA here is from genome assembly GCF_001281315.1 of Arthrobacter sp. ERGS1:01. Classification (NCBI taxonomy): domain Bacteria; kingdom Bacillati; phylum Actinomycetota; class Actinomycetes; order Micrococcales; family Micrococcaceae; genus Arthrobacter; species Arthrobacter sp. ERGS1:01. The sequence continues at coordinate 534,358 of NZ_CP012477.1, forward strand.
GTCATCGGAGACGTCGCAGGCAAAGCCGCGCTGGCCGGCGGGCAGATCGGCCGGGTTCAAATCAAGCACGGCCACCTGCGCGCCCATGGCTTGCAATTTGCTGGCAATCGCAGCACCCAGGCCGGACGCGCCGCCGGTGACCACCGCGGTTAGGGTGGAAAGTTCCTGGTTCACGTTATGCCTCCTGGGCGGTAGTACCGGTGGTGCCGGCGCGGAAGAATTCCTGGCGCTGGCGGCCCAGGCCGGCAATTTCAACTTCCACGACATCGCCGTCCTGGAGGTACGGGAAACGCCCGGACAGGGCAACACCCTCGGGCGTGCCGGTCAGGATCACATCTCCGGGTTCCAGCACCATGTACTGGGAGAGGTGGTGGATCACGGTGGGGACGTCAAAGATCAAATCCGCCGTGTTGGAGTCCTGGCGCGGTTCGCCATTGACCCAGCTGCGCAGCCGCAGGTCATTGGCATCGACCTCGGACGCAGGCACCAGCCACGGCCCCAACGGCGTGGACTTGGGCAGCGATTTGCCCTTGGTCCACTGGCCCGCGGCACCCGGAAGCTGGTATTCCCGCTCGGAGAGGTCGTTGGCAATGACGTAACCGGCCACGGCGTCAGCCGCCTCCGCCACGCTGGACAGGTAGCTGACCTCGCGGCCAATCACCACGCCCAGCTCCACCTCCCAGTCGTACTTGGCCGCCAGCGGCGGGATCGGCGAGGCGTCAAAGGGCCCGGCCACGGTGTTGTTCGGCTTCAGGAACACCACGGGAATGGTGGGCGGCAGCGCGCCGGACTCGGCCGCGTGCGCCGCATAGTTCATGCCGATGCAAACAACGCTGTTGGGCCGGTCCAGGGGCGAGCCGATCCGCAGCGTGTTGGCGCCTTCCAGCTCGGGCAGTCCGCCGCGGGCGACGGCGTCGCGCAGTTTGGCGATCCCGTCGGCTGCCAGGAACCCGCCATCAACGGCGCTCGTGACGGGGCGGGCGTCATAGGTGCGTTCGACGCCGGCGGCGTCCGGGGCGATGACGACGGGGATTTCCTGCCCCGGCTCGCCAAGACGTGCAATCTTCATGGGGTTCATTCCTTTAGCTGCCGGCCCACGGGGAGACGGCCTTGTTTCCGGATGTTCTGGACCAGTTTCAGGCCCTTAACGTCTGAGCTTTTAAGCCACTTTACCCACATGGTTCGGGTTTTTTCGCACTTATGACAATATTGACATGTAAAACATCGGATGTTTAGCTTGATTCAAGTGTTTCTCAGTTCACTACAACTTTTAGGGGCCATCTCGTGAGTACAGTCATCGCCGTGGAGACCAGCGACGTTCGTTTTCCCACGTCGCGGGATTTGGATGGCTCGGACGCCATGAACCCGGATCCCGATTACTCCGCAGCGTACTTGCGTGTGGTGACGGACAGCTCCGACGGCCACGAGGGCCACGGCTTCGTCTTTACCATCGGCCGCGGCAATGACGTGGAAACGGCCGCCATTACGGCGCTGACCCCCTACCTTCTGGGTCGCGACGTGGAGGAACTGCTCGCCGACATGGGCGCCACCTGGAAACTGTTGGCCCACGATTCACAGCTGCGCTGGCTGGGCCCGGAAAAGGGCGTCATGCACATGGCCATCGGCGCCGTCATCAACGCCCTCTGGGACCTGAAGGCCAAGCGTGCCGGCCTGCCGCTGTGGCAGTTGCTGGCCGCCATGACCCCCGAGGAACTTGTGGACCTGGTGGACTTCCGCTACCTCAGCGACGCACTGACCCGCGAGGAGGCGTTGGAGATCCTGCGTGCCGCCGAGCCCGGCCGGGCGGAGCGCACGGCAACCCTGCTGGCCGGCGGCTACCCCGGCTACACCACCACCCCGGGCTGGCTGGGCTACTCGGACGAGAAGCTGACCCGCCTGGCCCGCGAGGCGGTCGCCGCCGGTTTCAAGCAAATCAAGCTCAAGGTGGGCGCCGACCTGGCCGACGACGTCCGCCGCCTCCGCGCGGCCCGCGCCGCCGTTGGGCCGGACATCAAGATTGCCGTCGACGCCAACCAGCGTTGGGACGTGGCCGAGGCCATCGAGTGGATGAAGCACCTGGCGCCCTTCGACATCGCCTGGATCGAGGAACCCACCAGCCCCGACGACATCCTCGGGCACGCGGCCATTGCCCGCGGCGTTGCCCCGATCCCGGTGGCCACCGGCGAGCACGTGCAAAACCGCGTGGTCTTCAAGCAGATGCTCCAGGCCAATGCCCTGCAGGTCCTCCAGATCGATGCCGCCCGCGTGGCCGGCGTGAACGAAAACGTGGCGATCCTGCTGTTGGCCGCCAAGTTCGGCGTCCGGGTGTGCCCGCACGCCGGCGGCGTGGGCCTGTGCGAAGCCGTCCAGCACCTGTCCATGTTTGATTTCGTGGCTGTCTCCGGAAGCCTTGAGGGCCGCATGATCGAATTCGTGGACCACCTGCACGAACACTTCGTCACCCCGATCGACGTCCACGACGGCTGCTACTTCCCGCCCGTGACCCCGGGCGCCGGCAGCGAAATGCATGCGGCCTCGATTTCCGAGTTCACGTTCCCGGGCGGTAAATTCTGGCTCGAAGACGCCCAAGCACAGGCACTCAGCGGTGCAGTAAAGGAACTGGTGTAATTTCCATGTCGACCCAGGTACACATCGACCACGCGCCGTGGTTCACGGAAGCCCGCTTTGGCATGTTCGTGCACTGGGGGCTGTACTCGCTGGCCGCCCGGCACGAATGGGTCATGTACCGCGAACAGATCTCGGTGGAGAACTACAAGAAGTACTTCGAACACTTCGACCCGGACCTTTACGATCCGCGTGAATGGGCGGCCGCCGCCAAGGCCGCCGGCATGAAGTACGTGGTGCTGACCACCAAGCACCACGACGGCTTCTGCCTGTGGGACTCGGCGTTGACGGACTACAAGTCCAGCAACACGCCTTATGGGAAAGATCTGCTGACGCCGTATGTGGAGGCGCTGCGGGAGGCGGGCCTGAAGGTGGGCTTCTACCATTCCGTGATCGACTGGCACCACCCGGACTTCCCCATCGACGCCAATCACGCCGATCGCAACAACCCCGACGCGGTTGAGATCAACAAAACCCGCGACATTGCCAAGTACCGGGCCTACCTGCACGGCCAGGTGCGCGAGCTGCTCAGCAATTACGGGCAGATCGACTACCTGTTCTTCGACTTTTCCTACCCGAATGCCGGCGGCACGGCCCCGGCCGGGGACAAGTTCCCGGGCAAGGGCCGCACCGACTGGGGCTCCGAAGAGCTCATGGGCATGATCCGGGAACTTCAACCCGGCATCGTGGTCAACGACCGCCTGGACATTCCCGGGGACTTTGTCACCCCGGAGCAGTACCAGCCGGCCGGCGCCATGATGAGCGGGGACAAGCTGGTGCCCTGGGAGGCCTGCCAGACGCTCAACGGCAGCTGGGGCTATGACCGGGACAACCTCGATTACAAGTCGGCGGACCTGCTCATTCGCATGCTGATCGACGGCGTCGCCAAGGGCGGGAACCTGCTGCTCAACGTTGGTCCCACGGCCCGCGGCGAGATTGACGCCCGGGCCAAGGATGCGCTGGCCGGCATGGGCGAGTGGCTGCGCGTCCACGGGCGGTCCATCTACGGTGCGGAGGCCGCGGCCGCGGTGCCGCCGTCGGACGCAAGGTACACGCGCCGCGGCAACCGGCTCTACGTGCACCTGTTTGCGTGGCCCTTCGAGTATGTGCACCTGCCCGCCCTGGCCGGCAAGGTCGCCTACGCGCAGCTGCTCAACGACGCCTCCGAGGTGGCGCTGCTGGTGTTGGATCCGGACCAGGAGGCCGGGCACATGACGCCCGCGGGCCAGGCTGCCGGCACCCTCACGATCAAATTGCCGGTGCAGCGGCCCAACGTCGCCGTGCCCGTGATCGAGCTGTTCCTCAACGATGAAAGTGACATCTGATGCAGAAGATCGCCCTGCACACCCGGCTCAAGGCCGGCAAGGAAACCGAATACGACGCCGTCCACTCAGCCATCAGCGACGAGCTGGACGCCGCGCTGCGTGCCGCCGGCGTGGATAGCTGGAACATTTGGCGCAGCGGCCGGGAGCTGTTCCACGTCGTGGAGGTGGCCGACTACCAAGCCATGCGCAAGGAACTGGCGCTCAACCCCGTCAACATCGCCTGGCAGGCCGTCATGGCGGAACTGCTGGAGGTCGAGGACGACTACTCCGGTGCCGACACGGGCCTGGCGAAGGTGTGGGAACTGCCATGAGCCTGCCCGAGTTGGGCCGACTGGGCTTTGGTGCCGCCGGCATCGGCAATCTGTTCCGCGCCATGGACGACGACGTCGCTGCCGCCACCGTGGGTGCCGCCTGGGACGCGGGCATCAGGTACTTCGACACGGCCCCGCACTATGGACTGGGCTTGTCCGAGCGCCGCCTTGGCGCCGTGCTGGCGGGCAAGCCGCGCGGGGACTTCGTCATTTCCACCAAGGTGGGCCGCATCCTGGAGCCCGCCGCCAACCCGCAGGGCGCCAGGGACACCGAGGGCTTTGACGTGCCCGCGGACACCGTGCGCCGCTGGGACCCGTCCGAGGCGGGTATCCGGCGCAGCATCGAGGACTCCCTGGAGCGGCTGGGCCTTGACCGCATCGACATCGCCTACCTGCACGATCCGGACGTCTACGATCTGGAAGCCGGCATCAACCAGGCCCTCCCGGCCCTGGAAAAGCTCCGCGAGGAGGGCCTCGTTGGCGCGATCGGCGTGGGCGCGAACTCCGCCGACGCCCTGCGCGAGTGCGTGCAGGCCGCCGACCTGGACCTGATCATGCTGGCCGGGCGTTACACGCTTCTGGAACAGCCGGCGGCCGCGGACCTGCTGCCGCTGTGCGCCGAGCGCGGCGTGGGCGTTGCCAACTGCGGCGTCTACAACTCGGGCCTGCTGGCCCGCGCCGAGGTTCGCGGGGACGCGCACTACAACTACGCACCCGCCCCGGCATACATCCTTGAACGGGCGCGGGCCCTTGCCTCCTGCTGCGCCGAGTTCGGCGTGGAGCTGCCGACGGCGGCCCTGCAGTTCGCCGCCAAGAACCCCGTAGTGCGCACCGTGGTGGTGGGTGCGGGTACTCCCGAGCAGATCCGGCAGACCGCCCACCGCATGGCCGAACCCGTGCCGGCGGAGCTGTGGGAGGCGATGGCCGCCCGCGGCCTTCTCGCCGAAGACCTGGTCCGTGGCTGACATGACCGTTTCCGAGACGGCACAGGCTGAAACTGCCCTGGCGGGCGACGGCGTCGTCCGGCTGGACGCACACCTGCACCTTTGGGAGCTGGGGGAGGGACGCTATTCCTGGCTGAGCCCTGACCTTGGCCCGCTGTACGCATCCTTCACGGCCGCCGAAGCCCGTGACACGCTGGCTGCTGCCGGCGTTGCCGGGGCCATCCTGGTCCAGGCGGACGACACCGCCGCGGATACGGAAGCCATGCTGGAAAACGCCGCGTCCCATGACTTCATCCAGGGCGTGGTGGGCTGGATTCCGCTGGAAGACCCCGCCGCGGCGGCCGCACTGTTGGAGAAATGGGCGGCGCACCCGAAGTTCCGCGGCGTCCGCACCCTGATCCACGACGACCCGCGCGCCAATGTCCTTGGGTTGGCGCCGGTGCGCGAGTCCCTGGCCCTGCTGGCGGCGGCCGGGATTCCCTTCGACATGCCGGACGCCTTCCCCCGGCATCTGGGCCAGGTGGCCGATCTCGCGGCGGAGCTGCCCGGGCTCACCGTGGTGGTGGATCACCTCGGAAAACCGCCGCGGGCGGGGTCCGCCGACGCCATGGACGCGTGGGAAAGGCAGCTGCGCGCCGTGGCCGCATGCCCCAATGCCGTGGCCAAGGTGTCCGGGCTGCACTGCAGCGGCACGGCATTTGCGCCGGATGCGCTGGACCGGGTGTGGACGGTGGCGTTGGAGGCATTCGGCCCCGCGCGGCTCATGTTTGGCGGTGACTGGCCCGTGAGCCTGTTGGGCGCCCGCTACTCCCGCACGGTGGAGGTGGCGGCGGCGTTGATCGACTCCCTGTCGCCCGAGGAGGCCGCCGCAATCTGGGCTGGCACGGCCCAACGGGTTTACCAACAATAACTTTTTCGTAAACATCGGATGTTTTAGCGATTAATGTGTGATTTTGTGCCTTCGGTAACATAACATGATGTAAGTTGAATCACTCTCCGGCTTCGGAGGACGGGATGAGACCCCGGATTTACGGTATTTCCCGCACAATCTACCCGGCTTCTCCAGGCGGCACGGCACCTCCACAAGAGGTCTGATGTCAGATCTCATGGAAGGGGCTTGAGAGGGCAGTATGAGTAATCATCTTCTTCGCATGAGTGGTGTGAACAAGAGCTTCCCCGGAGTGAAGGCGCTCTCGGACATGCAGCTGGACCTGCGCCACAACGAAGTCCTTGCCCTGGTGGGTGAGAACGGTGCCGGAAAGTCAACGCTCATGAAGTTGCTGTCCGGCATCTACACGCCGGACTCGGGCACCTTTGAGATTGACGGCGAGGAGGTGGCCATCACCGGCACCAAGCACGCCCAGGAACTTGGCATCAGCATCATCCACCAGGAATTCAACCTGATGCATGACCTCACGGTGGCCCAGAACATCTACATTGGGCGTGAACCCCGCGTTGCCGGCATCTTCCTCAGCGAACGCCGCATGAACCGCAAGGCCCAGTTCCTGTTCGACAAGATCAACATCGATCTTGACCCCAAGGCGCGGGTGGGCGACCTGACGGTCGCCAAGCAGCAGATGGTGGAAATCGCCAAGGCGCTTTCCTACAAGTCCCGGATCCTGATCATGGACGAGCCCACCGCGGCGCTGAACGACGCCGAAGTGGCCACGCTGCACGATCTGATCCGCAACTTCACCAATGAAGGCACCGGCGTCATCTACATCTCCCACCGCATGGATGAGCTCAAGGCCATCTCCCACCGGATCAGCGTGATCCGCGACGGCGAGTACATTGACACCGTCAGCACGGCCGACACCTCCATGCGCGCCGTCATCAACTTGATGGTGGGCCGGGAAATCTCCGGCAACCAGCGGCCCGCGGAAATTCCCGCCACGGACCAGGTGGTCCTGAAGGTCACGGGCCTGTGTACCAAGGACCTGCTCCGCGACGTCAGCTTTGAGCTGCGCAAGGGCGAAATCCTCGGCTTTGCCGGGCTCATGGGCGCCGGCCGGACCGAGGTGGCCCGCGCCATCGTCGGCGCCGACAGGATCAGCGCCGGCACCATCGAACTCGGCGGCAAGGCCGTCACCATCGGCAACCCGGCCGTGGCCGCAACCCTGGGGCTGGGTTATCTGTCCGAGGACCGCAAGCACCTGGGCCTCATGCTCGAACGCGATGTCAAGGACAACATTGCCCTGAGCTCGCTGAAGATGTTCTCCCGCATGGGCGTCCTGGACAACCGCGCCATGAAGGCCACCGCCAGCGAATACATCGGCAAACTGCGCATCAAGACCCCGTCCAGCGCGCAGGCCGCCAAGAACCTCTCCGGCGGCAACCAGCAAAAGATCGTCATCGCCAAGTGGCTTGTCAAGGACTGCGACATCCTGATCTTCGACGAACCCACCCGCGGCATCGACGTCGGCGCCAAGGAAGAGATCTACGCCCTCCTGAACGAGCTGGCCGCCCAGGGGAAGTCAATCATCATGATCTCCTCGGAGCTGCCCGAAGTCCTGCGGCTCTCGCACCGGATCGCCGTCATGAGCGAGGGCCGCCTGACGGGCTTCCTCACCAACGCCGAGGCCAACCAGGAAAACATCATGGAACTGGCAACCCAAAACATTGCCACTGCCCAAACTGCCGGCGCGCAGCGCTAACCAAGCACAAAAGAAAAGGCACTAAAAATGACCTTGGTCAAGGAAACTGCGCAAACCAGCAAGATTGCCAGTGACAAGAAATCAGAGATGTCCACCCGGATCCGGGCCAGCTTCCAGCAACTGTTGGCGTTCGCCAGCCTGCTGGCGCTGGTGCTGTTCTTCTCCGTGGCCAGCGCCAACTTCTACCAGGCGGCGAACCTCTCCAACATCCTGCTCTCCACCGTGGTGACGGGCCTGCTGGCCCTGGGCACCACCTTCGTCATCATCACCGGCGGCATCGACCTCTCGATCGGCACCGGAATGACGCTGTGCTCGGTCATGACGGCCGTGTTCATGACCCAGCTGGGCATGCCCATGATCCTTGGCGTGCTGTGCGGGGTGGCCTTCGGCGCCCTGATGGGCGGCGTCAACGGCTTCTTCGTCGCGGTGCTGAAGATCCCCTCCTTCATTGCCACCCTGGCCATGATGATGGTGGCCGCCGGACTGGCACTCGTCATTTCCGGCACCAAGCCCATCTACACGAATGAGGTGTCGGGTTTCCAGAAGATCTTCGCCCTCGGCAAGTCCATCCCCGGCCTGGTCATCCCCAACGCCGTGTTCATCCTGTTTGCCGCCGCCATCATCGCCGGGCTCATCCTGTCCAAGACGATCCTGGGCCGCTACACCTACTCGATCGGCTCCAACGAGCAGGCTACGGCGCTGTCCGGCGTGAACGTGCGCAAGTGGACAGTGCTGATCTACACCCTGGCCGGCTGTTTCACCGGCCTGGCCGGCGTCATCGCCACGGCCCGCCTCAACTCGGCCCAGCCGGCCGGCGGCATGGGCCTGGAGCTTCAGGCGATCGCCGCCGTCGTTATTGGCGGGACGTCGCTGCAGGGCGGCAAGGGCTCCATCATCGGCACCGTGATCGGTGCGCTGATCATGTCGGTACTCACCAACGGCCTGTCCATCATGTCGATCCCGCAGGAATGGCAGCAGGTGGCCGTCGGCGTCGTCATCCTGCTGGCCGTCTACCTGGACATGATGCGCCGCAAGCAGACCGCCAAATAGTTTTCACAAACGCAAGACAACATCATCATCACTGAACCGCACGTCCTTACGAAGGAGTAAAGAAAATCATGCAAAGAAGGAAATTTCTGGCCCTGGCCTCGGTTGCCGCACTGTCCCTGACGGTTGCCGCGTGCGACACCCCGGCGGGAACCTCCGACGCCGTTGCCGGCAAGAAGCCGTACATCGCCATTGTCTCCAAGGGCTTCCAGCACCAGTTCTGGCAGTCGGTCAAGCAGGGTGCGGAAAACGCCGCCAAGGAATTCAACGTTGACATCTCCTTCGAGGGCCCGGACAAGGAAACCAACGTCCAGCAGCAGATGGACCAGCTGAACAACGCCATGGCCAAGAACCCGCAGGCCCTGGCCCTGGCTGCCCTGGATTCCAAGGCCGCCGAGGGCGTTCTCGAGGATGCCAAGAGCAAGAACATCCCCGTGATTGCCTTTGACTCCGGCGTGGACTCCGACATCCCGGTCGCCACCGCCTCCACCGACAACAAGGCCGCCGCCGCCGAGGCCGCAAAGCACCTGGCCGAGCTGCTGGGCAACAAGGGCGAGATCGCGATCATCGGCCACTCCCAGACCGCCACCTCCGGCACCGACCGCCGCGACGGCTTTGTGGACTACCTCAAGACCAACGCACCGGACATCAAGGTTGTCGACATCCAGTACGCCGACGGCGACCAGGCCAAGTCCACAGACGCCGCCAAGTCCATCATGACCGCCCACCCGAACCTGGCCGGCATGTACGGCACCAACGAAGGCGCGGCCATCGGCGTCGTCAACGCCGTCAAGGAAGCGGGCAAGACCGGCAAGCTGGTCATTGTGGGCTTCGACTCCGGCAAGGCCCAGATGGATGCCATCAAGGACGGCCTCATGGCCGGCGCCGTCACCCAGAACCCCGTGGGCATCGGCTACGAGACGGTCAAGGCAGCCGTTGCCGCCATCAAGGGCGAAAAGGTCGAGAAGGTCATCGACACCGGCTTCTACTGGTACGACAAGACCAACATCGCCGATCCCAAGATCGCCGCGAACCTCTACGAGTAGGATCCACGCACAGCAGGCCCGCCGTTCACGAGAACGGCGGGCCTGTTGTGCTTAAGGGTCGCGGGGGCTGAAACGGTGATTCGCCCCCGGCCGGCCGCCGTCAAAAGGCAACAGCGGCCCCCGGAGGTGCCGGAACGGCCCCCGCGAACGCTAGAGGGCCTGCCGGAGCCAGTGCTCCACGCCGCTGATGTGGACGGTGAGCAGGGCCTTGGCCAGTTCGGCGTCGCCGCGCTCCAGCGCCTCAATGATGGCCGAGTGCTCAAAGAGCGTCCGGTCCACGGCCTTCTCCTGGGTCAGCCCGCGCCAGATGCGGGCGCGGACGGTGCTGCTGGACAGCCCGTCGAGGACGCTGGCAAGGTAGGAGTTGTTCGCGGCTGTGGCAATCAGGCCGTGGAACACGAGGTCGTGCTCCACGAGGGATTCGACGCTTGTTTCGTCGCTGATGTCCCGCATCGTGGCGCGCAGGGCCGTGATTTGCTCGGGGGTGATCCGGCCCGCGGCAATGGCTGCGGCGGCCGGCTCCAGGATGCGGCGGACCTCAAAAATATCCAGGATGGACTTGTCCTGGTGCAGGTCCACGATGAAGGTCATGGCCTCGGTGAGCAGTTTCGGCTCCAGGCTGGTGACATACGTCCCGTCGCCCCGGCGCACATCCAGTACGCGGATGATTTCCAGCGCCTTGACCGCTTCCCGCAGCGAGCTGCGCGACAGGCCCAACTTTTCACTGAGCTCCTTTTCCGGTGGCAGGCGGTCGCCCGCGGACAGCTCGCCGGAGATGATCATGTCCTTGATCTTGGTGATTGCTTCGTCAGTTACGGCCATGAAGCAATTCTATTGGTCCGATGTTTGATTTGCCGCCCATTCGCAGGGGTGGCGGCATGTGAAGGCACACAAAAAAGCACCCCCGATGAATTCATCGGGGGTGCTTTTTCTCTGCGGAGACGGGGAGATTTGAACTCCCGGTGGAGTTGTGCCCCACACTTCATTAGCAGTGAAGCCCATTCGGCCGCTCTGGCACGTCTCCAGCACTGGCTAAGGTAGAAGCCCCTAACCAGCATCCCAAACTTTACCCAATGGGAGGGGTGCAAAGCAAAACGAGCGCCTCCGTTTGGTGAACCGGCCCGCGCTTACAGGGTGCCGGTGAGCGCCCGCCACAGGAATTCGTGCGAAGCGGTGTGCAGCCGGGCCGCCTGGGCGTTGTTTCCCGCACCCGCATGCCCGCCCTCAAGTGCCTCATGGAACCACAGCCCGCCGATGCCCATGGACTCCATCCGGGCCGCCATCTTCCGGGCCTGGACCGGCCCCACCCTGTCGTCGGAGGTCGCCGTCCAAATGAACGTCGGCGGGTACGCAACGCCGGGGCGCAGCAGGTGGTACGGGGAGAACGTCTTGATGAACTCCCACTGCTCCGGCACCTCGGGGTCGCCATATTCGGCAATCCAGGACGCCCCTGCCGAAAGCTTGGTGTACCGGCGCATGTCCAGCAGCGGCACCCCACAGGAGACGGCGCCAAACAGTTTGGGGTATTGCGTGAGCATATTGCCCACCAGCAAGCCGCCGTTGCTGCCGCCCACGCAGCCCAGATGCGCCGGCGAGGCGACGCCGCGGGCCGCCAGCTCGCCGGCCACGGCCGCGAAGTCCTCATACGCCTTGTGCCGGTTTTCCGTCAGCGCCGCCGTGTGCCAGCTTGGCCCGTATTCGCCGCCGCCGCGAATGGTCGCCACCACGTAGACCCCGCCGCGTTCAATGCCGTCGACCACGGCGCGCCGCTCCAGCCACGTCCGTCCCACGGTCCCGCTGTATGCCGGCGTGCGCGAAACCTCGAATCCGCCGTATCCGCTGAGCACCGTCGGGTTTCCGCCGTCGAGCACCAGGTCCTTGCGACCCACCTGGAAGTAAGGGATGCGGGTGCCATCCAGCGAGAGCGCAAAGTGCTGTTCCACGGTGTAGTCCGCGGCGTCGAAGAACGACGGCGCCTCCCGCACCACCGCCGCCGGTCCGCCGGGGGTGCCGGTCGCCAGGGTTCCGCGGCATACCGTGGTGGGGGTCAGGAAGCCGGAGGCGACGAGCCAGTAATCGTTGCCGGCGTCGTCGTCCTCGTCGTCCACGGCGAAGGCGTCCACCGAATGCAGGGGCGGGCAGGCGTCGAGTTCAGTGGCGGCAAAATCCTGTGCCGGGTCGAGGACCAGGATCTTGGAGGACACGTCTTCGAGCAGGTTCAGCAGCAGGAAGTCCTTGGTCCAGCTCCATGACTGCAGGGACTGGGCGGGCGTGGGGGCGAAGATCGTCCGCAACGCGCGGCTCCCGGCCAGGAACGCCTCCAGCTCAATGGCCAGCAGTGTCCCGGCGTCGTAGACGGCGTCGCCCAGATGCCAGTCGGTGCGCGGGCGCAGCAGCAGCCATTTGCGGTGGAGGGAGACGTTCATGTCGTCGGGGACGTCGATGTGCACCCAGTTGCCGTCCACGCGCAGGTAGCTGCGGCTGTTGAAGAAGTCCAGGACGTCGTAGGCCACGTCCCGTTCAAAGCCGGGCGTGCTGTCGTGGGACACGCCGCCGCTGAGGTGGTCCGGCGGCACCGCGAACAGCGGCTCCTTCGCCGCGAGGTCCGCCAGGGATTCCCCGCGGCGCAGCACCCGGGCCGCCGCGGGGTAGGAGGACTCCGTCATGGAGCCTTCCCCGGTGTCGGTCCCGACGTACAGGGTGTCGGCGTCGAGCCAGCTCAGCCGCGTCTTCGCCGTCGGAAGGTCAAAGCCGCCCTCCACGAAGGTGAGCGTGGCCAGGTCGAATTCCCGGTAGGCGACGGCGTCGCCGCCATCGGGGGAGAGCGCCACCATGGCCTGACGGTATTCCCCGCCCGGCGCCGGTCGCAGCACGGAGGCGCCCGCCCACAGCCATTGGGCGTCCTCGGCGGCGCTCAGGGCGTCTACGTCCAGGAGTACCTGCCAGTCGGGGGAGTCGCTGAGGTAGGAGTCCCAGGTGGTGCGCCGCCACAGCCCGCGAGGGTTCGCCTCGTCCCGCCAAAAGTTGTAGTACCAGTCTCCGCGCTTGGACACCATGGGAATCCGGTCCCGCGAATCCAACACCTCAAGGACGGAGGCCTCCAACGCCGTATAGGCGGGGTTCACCAGGGCTGCGTCGGTGCGGGCGTTGCGCTCACGGACCCAGGCCATGGCATCATCGCCGTGGATGTCCTCAAGCCACAGGTTCTCATCGGCGGGTTGCTCGGCAACTCCGGCCTCGGAAGCAACGCCGGCCTCGGAAGCAACTCCGGCTTCGGACGCAACGCCAACGGGGACGGAGGGGACGGCGGGTGCCGGGGTTTCTCTCATGAGCCAATCCTAGGGCTGCCCCCGCCGGCCCGGTGCCGCCATCCGTTAAGCTCAAGGGGTGGAATCTTTGGGCGGGACGGCAGTTGTCATTGTGGGGGCGGGGCCCCGCGGGACTTCCGTCATGGAACGCCTGCTGGCGCAGTATTCGGCAAGGACGGCGAGCACCGGCGTCTCCGAAGCGCTGGACATCCACCTCGTCGACCCATTCCCGCCCGGGCCCGGCCACGTCTGGCGCACGGAACAGTCCCGGCTGTACCTGATGAACACGCAGTCGTTCTTCCCCACCCTGATCCCGGACCAGGGTGTGGCGGCCCGCCCCCTGGCCGGCTGCACCTTTGACGAGTGGCGGCTGCTTCAACGATCCACCCCGGATGCCTCACTCAGCGACGGCGACCGCACCGAACTTGCCGCGCTCGCCGCCACCGGCTTCCCCAGCAGGGCCCTGTACGGGCGTTACCTCAGCTGGTGCTTTGCCCAACTCCTGGCGGCACTGCCGGCGGGTGCCACCGTCACCGTCCACCAAACCGTTGCCCGGCGGGTGGCGCGCGACCACGCCCTCGGCGGGTTCGGCGTCGAACTCCTGGACGGGCAGACACTGCACGCGGACAAGGTGGTGCTGGCGCTGGGCCATGTGGAGGCGCGGCTCAGTCCGGCCCAGCGGGAGCTGCGCGACGACGCCCGCGCCAACGGACTTCACTACCTGCCCCCCGCCGTACCCAACGACGTCGACTGGGCGCAGCTTCCGGCCGGCGAGACGGTGCTGGTGCGCGGCATGGGGCTGAACTTCTTTGACGTCCTGGGGCAGCTGACCGAGGGCCGCGGCGGCCGCTTCGAAGCGAGCGGCGGCGCGCCCGGACACACCCTGGCCTATGTGCCCTCGGGGCGGGAACCGGTGATCGTGGGCGCCTCCCGCCGCGGCACCCCGTACCGGGCCAAGGCCGAGCTGGAAAGCTACTACCCGTCCGGCGTCGAACTGCGCTTCCTGAGCGAGGACGCCGCCGCCACCATCCGGGACATGGGCGCCACGGCCGGTTTCGACCATGATATTTGGCCGCTGCTGCACCGGGACACCCTGTGGGCGTACTACACCACGCTGGCGCGCACCCGGCCCGACGCCGTGTCCGGGAAGTTCCTGCCCGAGCTGGATGAGCTGCTGCATTCCGGGCTCGACGGCGAGGCGCGCGACTGGGCCGGGCGGCTCAAGTCCCTCGTGGCCGGGCAGGTGGCCGAGGGCCACGCCCTTGATCTGCAGGCACTGGCGCGGCCGCTGCGCCGGGACCCGCTGAGCCCCGGCGGGCAGCACCGCTTTGCCTCCCAGGAACAGCTGGACCGGGCCGTTTTGGCCTATTTGTCCGACGACGCCGCCGGCTCCGCCCTGGGCGAGGACGACCCCGTCAAGATGGCGATCGGCGCGCTCAACGCGGGCCGGGCCGTCATCAAGTCCCTCGTGGCCGACAGGGGCATCACGCAGGAATCCTGGCTGGGCGAACTGCGCGGCTGGTTCGAAGGCTTCGTGGAGGGCCTGGCCAGCGGGCCGCCCGCCCTGCGCATGGAACAACTGGCGGCCCTGGTCCGTGCCGGGGTGGTGCACTTTGCCGGCCCGGACCCCGTCTTCCGGATCCAGTACGGCCGCTTCCTGACCAGCTCCCCCTGGGTGGCCGGCGAACCGTGGCAGGCGCGTTACCTGGTGGAGGCGCTGGCCCCGGCCAACCGGATCCAGGGCAGCGATTCGGTGCTGCTGAACAACCTGCTGGCCGACGGCCTGGTCAGGCCCCGGGTCATGATCGCCGCCGACGGCGACCCCGTGGTCACGAGCGGCCTGGACGTGACCAACCCGCCCTACCGCCCCCTGGACGGTGCCGGCAAGGCCGTGGAAGGCCTGTATGTCCTGGGCCTCCAGCTTTCCAGCGTGCAATGGGGCACCGCCATTGCGGCGCAGGCCGGTGCCGAATACCGCAGCGGCTACCGCACGGTGCTCGACGCCGACGCGATCGCCGCCGCCATCGTCGGCTAAATCGGACCGCCGCTGCTTCGGCCCGTACTTATTCGCCGCAACGCAAAGAAGGACCCCGCCGGTCCGAACCCTTGAGGGATCGGACCGCGGGGTCCTTGTTGCTACCAGCGGATGCTAGTGGCGGGCTTCCTTGCGTCGCGAGGCGAAGGCGAATGCCGCGCCGGCGCTGAGCAGGATCAACGCACCCAAACCGAAGGGAAGCATGGAGCTACCCGTCGAGGCGAGTTCGTCGTTGCCCTGTGCGCTGGTCGTTGCACTTGCACTCGCACCGCCCTTTGCCGGGGTTGTCGCAACCGTGCCGGACGTCGTCGTCGAAGTCATCGTCGCCGTTGCGGACGGTGAAGACGAAGACGTTGCGGTGTCCGTCGGGTTTGACGTTGCCGTGTCGCTCGGGTTCGAGGTAGCGGTGTCCGTCGGGTTGGCGGTTGCCGTGTCGCTCGGCTCGGCGGTAGCCGTGTCCGTCGGGTTGGCGGTTGCCGTGTCCGTCGGGTTGGCGGTTGCCGTGTCGGTCGGTTCTGCCGTCGCGTCGCCGGCCACCGGCACCAGGATCGGCAGGCGGGCGAACGTGCCGCCGTTGGTGGTGATGGTGATGCGGCCGCCGTTGAGCACTGCCGGCACCGTGAAGGTCAGCGTTGCCGAACCATTGGTGACGGGTGCGGTGCCCAGGACGGTCGGCATGACATCGGCGGTGACAACGGCAAAGCCGGTGCCGCCACCCACGCCCGAGGGCTCGTAATTGGCCGTGACCTCGGTGGACTTGGTGACGCCCAGGGACGTCAGGTCAAGCTTCTTCAGGCCAACGGTGACTTCCTGGCCCGGGGTGACCGTGGCAGGGGCGCCGACGACATCCACGCCGCGGCGGGAGAAGTCCGGAGCGATCGGGGTAACGGCCGACTTGTCACCCAGGTACTTGATCCAGGCATCGCGGTCAATGAGGCCGGAGTCCTTGGTGTTGGTGCCCTGGGTGAAGACGCGGAAGTTGTCGCCACCTGTTGCCAGGAAGCTGAACGTGCCCACGCGGTAGGAGCGCTTCTCATCCAGCGGTGCACCGTTGATGGTGACCGAGGTGATGTGGTCGCCGAGCTTGCGGCCGGAGTCGTACGTGTAGTCCACGTTCGAGGACAGGCCCAGGTTCAGGAACGGGCGGCTGGGGATGGATCCGTCCGCGTTGGTCTGCCACTGCTGCTCGAGCAACGTCTTGACCTGGGCGCCCGTGAGGGAGGTGGTCCAGAGGTTGTTGACGAACGGCAGGACGGCGTTCGCGTTGGCGTAGGTGACCACGCCGTCCGCGAAGCCGGCGTTCTTGTACAGCAGGTCAGCGCGGAGGCCGCCCGGGTTGACGACGCCGATTTCGGCACCGCCGGTCTGGTCCGACTTCAGGGATTCCAGGAGGGCATTGCCTACCAGGTTGCCCAGTGCGGATTCGTTGGCCCGGTCGTCACGGTTGAACGCACCCGTGACCGGGTCAACGGTCTGGGCGGTGGAGATGTCTGCGGAGATCTTGCCCACGGAGACGTTGCCGGCAAGCTTGGCGTCCGCCAGTGCCTTGTCAACGATGGTCTTCACCGTTGCAACGCGCGGGAACTTGGTGACAAGTGCGGCGTCGGCTTCCGTGGAGCGGGCAACGTTGCGTTCCTTGTACGAGGTCACCTTGTGGGTGTCCGCGTCGACGTAGAGCTGGATCTGGCCGATGTTCTCGCCGTAGCTGCCGGTCTGGAGCACGGGGCGGGTCTTCAGGGCGGCGTCGGCGGCAACACCGGGGATGGCTGCATCCCAGGAGTATTCCTTGTGCGTGTGGCCCGTGAAGATGGCGTTGACCAGCGGGCTGGTCTTCTCGACGATGTTCTTGAAGGCGCCGCCCTCGGCCAGTTCCTGGTCAAGGGTTGCACCGTCGGGTGCGCCTGCTCCGGCACCTTCGTGGTATTCGGCCACGATGACGTCGGCCAGCTTCTCGTCGCTGATCTTCTTGGCTACGCGGTTCACTGCGGCAACCGGGTCGCCGAATTCCAGCGTGGAGATGCCCGACGGGGTCACCAGCGTGGGGGTTTCCTGGGTGACGGTGCCGATGATGGCAACCTTCACGCCGTTGACCGTGAGGACCTTGTACTCGTCAAGCACCGGGGTGGTGGTGCCCTTCGCGTAAACGTTGGCGCCCAGGTAATCCCACTGCGCGGCGTCGCGAATGCGGCCCTGCAGATCGTTCCAGCCCTTGTCGAACTCGTGGTTGCCCACGGCCGAGGCCTGGAGCCCGAGGGCGTTGAGCACATCGATGGTGGGCTGGTCGTTCTGCGAGGAGGACGCAAACAAGCTGGCGCCCAGGTTGTCACCGGCGGACAGGAAGGCCGTCTTGTCATCACCGGACGCGGAGCGCAGGTTCTCGACCGTTCCAGCGAACTTCACCGTGTTGGCGTCGATGCGACCGTGGAAGTCGTTGATGTTAAGGAGGTTGATTTCCTTGGTCTCAGCGTCGCCCAGGTTCAGGCCCACCACGACGGGGTCGTGGTCGGACGCGGCAAACGCCGAGGTGTCGTAGAAGTTGGTCGCGTTGTAGTTGACGCGGCTGTAACCCATGGCGATGGTCTCAACGGAGTTGATGTTCCAGATGTCCACGCCGGTCACGAGTGCTTCGGCGGCGGGGGAGGCCAGGACGTGGTCCAGCGAGCCGACCATGCTGTCGTAGTTGTAGGAGTGCTTGGACGTCTTTGCATCCTGGTCGACGTAACCGGCATCGGTGATGGTCCGGATCGGGTCTTCGAACAGGTAGGCGTTGAAGTCACCCATGAGCAGCACCTTGTCGGTGCCCTGGGCCGCCTGCTGGTCCGTGGAGAACTTCAGCACCGCCTTGGCCTGGGCCGTACGCGCCAGGTTGGAGTTGCCCTGGCCCTTGTCGGTGTCGTCCGGGGTGGCAGCCGAACCCTTCGACTTGAAGTGGTTGACGATGATCAGCATCTTGGACGAATCCGGGGTGCCGACGCGCTTGAAAGACTGTGCCAGGGGCTGGCGGGCAATGTGGGTGAAAGCTTTGTCATCGAGGATGACGGAGTTGCCCACGGGAACGACCGTTGCCTTCTTGTACACGAAGGCGGTGCGGATAACGTCCTCGTCGGCCAGCACGGGGCGCTGGTCGGCTGCGGGAGAGCGAACGTAATCCCAGACTCCGGGTGCCTTTTCATTCAGGGCGGCGGTCAGGATGGAGAGGGCGTTGTCGCGGTCCTTGCCAAACTGGGCGGAGTTTTCAACTTCTTCCAGGGAGAGCAGGTCGGCGCCGGAGGCGATGATCCCGGAGACGATCTTGTCCTGCTGGTTCTTCAGCGCTGCGGGGTTGGCCGCGCCGCGCTGCAGGCAGCCGCTCTTGACCGTGACGGGAACGCCGGCGCGGTCGTTGTAGAACGCGCACTTGGGGTCCTGGTCACCGGTGGTGGGGAAGTAGTTCTGCACGTTGAACGAGGCAACCTTGAGGTTGCCGCCAACCGCGCTGGGCGTTGCCTGGCGGGTGTTGCCGAAACTGATCGGCAGCGAGCCGGCGTCACTTGCCGCCGTGACGGTGGTCAACGGCTGGAACTTGTACGCGTTGTTGCGGTTGTCAAAGATGACGGGCTTGGTGAACGTGGCCGTCGTGCCGACACGCATCGGGGTTGCGGCCGTCAGGTACGGCAGCGGTGTTGAGTTCCCGGCGGCGTTCAGGAAGTTGGTGCTGGCGCCGTCGTCGAGGCCGATCTTGTTGGCCGCGTTGAAGGCAACCTTGTCGTTGTACGCCTTGGAACCGACCGGGGCAATTGCGGTGGGCTGAATCAGGGCGGAGTCGCCCACGGCAAGGGTGACCTCGCCGTAGTTGTTCAGCGAGTAGTTGTCGGTGATGGTGAACTGGCCCTGGGGCATCACCAACATGCCTTCAAGGGTTTCACGCTGGGCGTCCGTGGACGGGAACGTCGACAGGACCGCTTCCTTGACCTCGGGCACAGCGTCCGGGAGGACCTTCATGCCGCCGGTGGCGACATTGATCTCGGTGGTCTTGTTGGCATCGGCTGCGCCGCCAAATTCGGTGACGAGGCCCGAGACCTCAACGTAGTCGCCAACCTTGACCGTGTCGACAGTGGCCGGGGAGTACACGAACACGGCGTCGGACGCCGTGTGGGTGGCGAGGTCGATGTCGCCGCCCGTGCCGGGGGTCTGGATGTAGTAACCCAGGAATCCGCCGGAGGGGTATACGGCCGTGACCTTGCCCTTGGTGGTGACGTTGGTGCCGGCGAGGGGGCTTTCGGCACCCGTTCCCTGGACTTCCGCGATGGTCTTGACACCGGAATCCGCAGGCGGCAGGGCAGGGGCAACCCCGCCCTGAGTACCTTCGGGCGTGGCTGCAGCGGCCGTGAAGTCGGCGCCGTTGTTGTCGGTGTCGACGAAGCCGGTGCGGTTCAGCGACTTGCTGACGCTGCCGATCGGGGCAAGCGCGCCCTCAAAGGTGTTTGAGGTGCCGTAGCCGAGCAGGTCGACTACGCCGGCCTGGCCAACCACCGTACCGGTCGGCAGGCTCGTGAACTTTGCGGTCTGGTCGGCGAGCACGATCGTGCCCGTGCCCGCTGCGAAGGCGAGCGAAGAGGATTCCGCATCGGCTGCCGGCAGGTCGTCACCGGCCGGGGTTGCCCCGCCGTTGGCCGCGCCCTTGACCAGGTAGTAGCCCTTGGCGGGGATGATTCCCGTGGTGCCGGGGCCGCCCAGGGTGGCGCCGATGGAGATGGCCCCGCCGTTGCCGCCGGGCCGGTACTGCAGACTCCAGTTGCTCAGGTCGACGGGTGAGTTCGTGGGGTTGTACAACTCCACGAAGCGGTTCTTGAATGATGCCCCGGCGCTGCCGCCGTTGAGGTAGGCCTCGTTGATGATCACGTGGGATGCTGCCGTGACGGCGGGCGCCAGGGCGCGAGTTTGCGCAAGCACCGCCGTCTGTGTCAGCTCCGCGGGTGCGGAGCCTTGGCTGGCCATCGCGGGCGCGAGCGCCAACGGGGCCGAGACAAGCCCGAGCGCCAATATGGCACCCAGGCCCGTCTTCATAAGGGTATTGCTCGTCATGTCTCCAACTCTCGTTGTCAGGCACATCTTTGTGGCCATGAGTGATGATGATCTGCTCTTTGGTTTTTGAATGAGGCAAACAAAAAAGGCTGGCCCCCGGCCAGCCAAGCAGGATCGTGTTTGATCCAAACACGCAAATGTGAATGAATCATGAATTGGTTGCTACGGTCAAGTGAACTGGGCCACGTTGTTAGGATTTGGATGAAAAAGTTTCATTTCGTAACCAACCTCACGTGTGGCTTGAATCACTGTGCGAACAAGTGGTTTTTTCGTGTCAATATTGTGACCCCGCTGTGATCCAATCGAGACGCCAAATTGGGACTTAAGAGCAAAAAGGGAAGCAGCCTCGTCACGAGACTGCTTCCCTGATATTCGCGCGGAAGGTGCGAGATTCGAACTCGCGGTACGGGGTTACCGCACACTGGTTTTCAAGACCAGCTCCATCGGCCGCTCGGACAACCTTCCTTACCCTAGTAGTGTTTCATAAGCAGAGCGGTGCCACCAAAGCGACCGGGTTGGGCCTGCAATTTTTGGCGGCAAGAGAATGTAAGTGGAGAGTGTCATGAAGGCGATTGTTGTCCCGCAGGCCGGGGGTCCGGAGGTATTGACCGTGGCCGACGTCCCCGCACCCGTTCCGGGCCCGGGCGAGGTGCTGATCGACGTGGTTGCCGCCGGAATCAACCGCGCCGACGTCCAGCAGCGGCGCGGCTTCTACCCGCCGCCGGCCGGGGCCTCGAACATCATGGGACTGGAAGTTTCGGGGCGGATCGCCGGCTTCGGCAGCAATGTGACCCGGCCGTTCGCCCTTGGCGAGAAGGTCGTGGCGCTGCTTTCGGGGGGCGGCTATGCCCAGCAGGTGGCCGTGCCGGCCGGCCAGGTGCTGCGCCTGCCCGACGGCGTCGACGTCGTCAGTGCGGCCGCGCTGCCCGAGGTTGCCGCCACCGTCTACTCAAATTTGTTCATGACGGCCCAGTTGCAGCCCGGGGAAACAGTCCTGGTCCACGGCGGCACCGGCGGGATCGGCGTCATGGCGGTGCAGCTCGCCAAGGCCGCCGGCGCCAAGGTCATTGCCACGGCCGGCAGTGACGAAAAAGTCGCGATGCTCACCAGTTACCTTGGCGCGGACGTGGCCGTCAACTACCGCACCCAGGACTTCGTAAAAGTGGTGGCCGACTTCACCGACGGCCAGGGCGCCAACGTGATCCTCGACGTCGTCGGCGCCAAGTACCTTGGGCAAAATGTGTCGGCACTTGGGCTGTACGGGCGCCTGGTGGTGATCGGCCTGCAAGGCGGGGCAACGGCGGAACTGAACCTGGGCACCCTGCTGGCCAAGCGCGCCGCCATCATCGGCACCACGCTGCGGGCCCGGCCCGTGCATGAGAAAGAGGCCATCATGGACGGCGTGCGCGACCACGTCTGGCCGCTCATCGCCTCGGGTGCCGTGAAAAACATCGTGGACAAGACATTCCCGCTGGCCCAGGCGGCCGCGGCGCACGAGTACTTCGACTCCGGCGCACACGTGGGCAAGGTCCTGCTCACCCTGTAACCCGGCTCCTTCCAGCTGTGGGTCATTTTCGGCTCCATGCTTGCTTCCTGCATACCCGGTAGGTAACGTGCTCCATACGCGGTATGTATGCCGTCGTTGCGACCGGTCATTGGGGGCGGTCGCGCCGAGTTGGGGGAGTTGCCATGTCGATCAGACATTCACTTTTGGCGTTATTGCAGGATCAGCCGCGGTACGGCTATCAGTTGCGCGGGGAATTCGAGGAGCGGACCGGGGCTACCTGGCCGTTGAACATCGGGCAGGTGTACACCACCCTTGACCGCCTGGAGCGGGACGCCCTGGTGGAAAAAGACGGGGACGACGGCGACGGCCACGTAATCTACAGCATCACCGCCGCCGGGCGCGCCGAGGTGGTGGGCTGGTTCGCCGCCCCCGTCGCGGCCACGAATCCACCACGCAATGAGCTGGCCATCAAGCTGGCACTGGCCTTGACCCTCGACGGCGTCGATGTTGCCGCCGTCATCCAGGCCCAACGCACCGCGTCGATGCGGCTGCTGCAGGACTACACCCGCCAGCGCCGCACCGCTGCGGGCAGTGCGGGGGTCGGTCCCACCGGGGCTGCCGGTGCGTCCGACGCCAATGACGCCGCCTGGCTGCTGGTGCTGGACTCCCTGATCTTCTCCACGGAGGCCGAGGTGCGGTGGCTGGACCACTGCGAGGGCTGGATGGCCCAGCGGGCCGTGAGGTCCCGGCAGGCTGGACCCCCGGTGGTCGAGCCTGCCGAGGCCAAGGCCTCCCGCAAGGCCCCGAAGGTGGCCTCCAAATGAGCAACGAGGTCCTGCAACTCGACGGCGTGAGCCGCACCTACGGCGAGGGCGCCACCGCCGTGGCCGCGCTGCGCAACGTCAATTTGACCATCCGCGCGGGGGAATTCGTGGCCATCATGGGTCCGTCCGGCTCTGGCAAGTCGTCACTGTTGACGCTGGCCGGCGGCCTGGACAAGGCAACCGGTGGCGAGGTGTTCGTGGAGGGCACCCCGCTGGGCGGGCTGAGCATCAACGAACTGGCCAGACTGCGCCGCCGCGCCGTGGGGTACGTGTTCCAGGACTTCAACCTGGTGCCCACCCTGACGGCCGCCGAAAACGTGGCGTTGCCGCGTGAGCTGGACGGCATCCCGGCGCGGAAGGCGCGCCGGCAGGCCAAGGATGCGCTGCGCCTTGTGGGCATCGAGGATCTGGCGGACAGGTTCATGGACCAGATGTCCGGCGGCCAGCAGCAGCGCGTTGCGATTGCCCGGGCCATTGTGGGCCAGCGTCGGCTGATCCTGGCCGATGAACCCACGGGTGCCCTGGACTCGGCGACAGGTGACGGCATCCTCGAGGTGCTGCGCGGCCGCGCCGAGGCCGGTGCCGCCGTCGTACTGGTGACCCATGAGGCGCGGCATGCCGGCTGGGCGGACCGGGTGGTGTTCCTCAAGGACGGGCGCATCGTGGACGAGGCTGCCTCGGCCCACGATCCGTCAGTGCTGCTGACCGGCTTGGGGCGTTGAGATGGCGCTCGACCTGATGCCCGTCAAAGGCGGGCGGCGGCACCGGCTGCGCCTGGCCCTGACCATGGCGTGGCGGGACATTCGCCGGCACAAGGGCCGCTCCGCGCTGATTGTTGCGTTGATTGCGCTGCCCGTCTTCGCCATGTCGGTGGCCGCTACGGCCGGCATGAGCATGGTGGCCACACCGGCCGAAACCGCCGCCATGGAACTGGGGCAGACCCAGGGCCGGCTGACCGAAATGCAAACCCTCAACAGCAAGACGGTCCAAAGCGTGCAGGGCGATACCGGCGGCGGCTGGGCCATGACGGGGGACCCCGATCCGCACTTCACGCCGACCGCCCCGGCCGACGCCGTTCCTGCCGGTTACACGGCGATTCCCTTGCAGTCCACCTCCCTCACCTCGCCCGTCGGCAAGGCCCAGGTGGACCTTTCGGCAGTCGTGACCGACGTGCTCAACCCGGCCTTCGAGGGCAAGTACGTGCTGCTGGCCGGCCGTGCGCCGTCGTCGGCGGGGGAGGCGCTGGGCTCGCCGGGCCTCTTGGACCGTTTTGGCTTGGCGCTCGGTGACAAGCTGACGACGTCGGCCGGTACCTTTGCCATTACCGGCACCGTCCGTGCAGTCCGCCAGGGTGACGGGGAGTCGTTTATCTTCCTCAAGCCCGGCCAGTTGCCCGCCGAGATCGCCAAGGGGCTGTCCCCGGCAACCATCTACCTGGCCGGGGACAGGCCGCTGGTGTGGGCCGACGCCAAGGCGTTCAACGCCAAGGGAGTGCTGCTCACTTCCCGCAGCCTGCTCCTGGATCCGCCCAGCAAGGCACAACTCGGCGAGGATGCCCAGTACATGCAGGATGACTGGCGCGGGACGATGATTGCCACGTACTTCGTCATGGGCCTGCTGATAGCCGTCCTTGCGCTTCTGGAGGTTGGTCTGCTGGCCGGGGCGGCCTTTGCCGTGGGAGCCCGGAAGCAGCAGCGCGACCTTGCCCTGTTGGCCGCCTCCGGGGCCGAGGGCGGCATGGTCCGCAACACCGTCACGGCCGGCGGGCTCTGGTTGGGCCTGGCCGGCGGCGTCGCCGGGGCAGTGCTGGGCACCATTGTTGCCATCATCGGCGTCCTCGTGGTGCGGTCAAGGGGGTTGGCCATGTTCCCGGGCCTGCACGTCATGTGGCTGCCGGCCCTTGGCTTGGTGGTGCTCGGCGTCGCAGCCGGAATCGTGGCCGCACTTGTGCCGGCCCGGGCCGTGGCAAAGCAAGCCACGCTGTCCGCGCTGAAGTCCGGCCGCACGGCGGACACTCCTTCCAAGTGGACGCCCCGCGTCGGCCTCGGGTTGCTGCTGCTTGCTGCACTTGCCATGGCGGCCGCCGCGGCCGTGACGGTTGCCACCCGTGGTAACGACTCGCAGTACCTGTGGGCCCCGTGGCTTGCCGGCCTGGTGGTGGCCGGTGCTGTCTTGTTGGTGGTTGGCCTGATCTGCCTTACCGGGCGCATCATTGGCGCCCTGACGGCACGGACCTCTTGGCTTCCTGTCCCGTTGCGCCTGGCCGCCCGGGACTCCGCCCGCAACCGTGGGCGCACCGTTCCCGCTGTGGCTGCCGTGCTCGCCGCGGCCACGTTGTCCGGTGCGCTCATGGTGGGTACCGCCAGCCTGATGCAACAGTCCAGCGACGACCACCAATGGCAATACAACCTGAACCAGGCCGGGGTTCGCCTCGAGTTCATTGAAGCCGACTACTCTCCCATGGGCGTCTCCGGCGAGCCGCGGCTGGCAACTGTTGACCCCAAGGTAGCCACGGCTACGCTGACGGACGTTCTGGGGCCCGCGGCGGTGACGCAGGTGCTGCGCGGCACGGCCAGTGACACACGGTGCACGCTGGACCAGCAAAAGGCCGACATGGCAAACAACGGCGCCCCGTCGGCAGACGCCACCGTGTGCCCTCAATGGGCGCTCGCGGAACCTGCGGAGAACCGCTGTGAAATGGCTAAGGACTGGAAGCCCAAGGACCTTGACGACTGGCGTTGCACCGGACCCATGAGCGGGCAGGGCTACAGCGCCGGAATCCCCGCGATCGTGGCCGGCGGCGAGGCCGAACTGAGCGTCTTGCTGGGCCGCGCGCCCAGTGCACAGGCGCTGCAGACCCTGGCCGACGGCGGCATGGTGATCACGAACAAAATCTTCCTGTGGCCGGGTGACACCGCCAAGGTCATCAGTTTCGATCCGAGGGCGGAAACCTCCTACACCCAGGTGGATCCGGGCAATTCAAATGCCATGTACTTGCGCCCAACACCGGTCCCTTTGACCGAGCAAGCGATTCCCGCCGTCGTGGAGGTGCCCGAGAAGCCGTTGAACTTCTATGGCATGGTCTCGGAAAAGACCGCAGCGGCCCTGAAGATCCCCGTCAGCGACCAACTGCTGCTGGTCACGGTGCCCCAACGTCCCACCGCGGCGGAATCCGACCGGCTGCAATCGGCCATGACCCCGCTGCTGGGGCAGTACAACGGGGTCTACTTTGAGCCCGGCCCCAACACCGCCATTGGGATCGTGCTGTGGACCATTGTGATCGGTGGCGCACTGATCACGCTCAGCGCGGCCGGCATCACCGCCGGGTTGGCGCTCGCGGACGGTCGCAGCGATCACGCCACTTTGGCCAGCGTGGGGGCCGATCCCAGGCTGCGCAAGGCGCTGTCCGGTTCGCAGACCCTCATGACCGCCATGATGGGGACGGTGTTGGGCCTGTTCGCCGGGGCCGTGCCAACCGTCGTCGTGCTGTCCTTCCAGCGCGGCATGCCGATTGTGCTGCCGTGGCTGCAGATGGGGGCGCTGCTGATTCTGGTGCCACTGTTCGGTGCGGGCGCCGCCTGGCTGCTCACCCGGGCCAAGCTGCCCATGACCCGGCGGCAAACCCTCGTGTAGCCCCAACTGAGACGCAGTAGTTGCTAAGAATCGGCGCAAATCCAGCAACTACTGCGTCACAGTTGGGAGGGGGCCGTGAGAGACTGGCCGTATGACTGAGAAGGCGCACACCCCGCCCAACGGAACTGCTCCCAACGGCGCCCCGGCGGAAGGCACTGTAGTGGACGACATCACCGAATCCGGCCGTCCGGCCGCGCATCCAAGCGTGGCCGACATGGTTGACCAGCCGGCCAAGGTCATGCGGATCGGGACCATGGTCAAGCAGCTCCTCGACGAGGTCAAGAGCGCGCCTCTGGACGACGCCGCCCGCGCCCGCCTGGCCGAAATCCATGAACGCTCCATTGCCGAGCTCGAGGACGGCCTGTCGCCGGAACTCGTGGAGGAACTCCACCGGCTGAGCCTTCCGTTCAGCGAAGACACCGCGCCCTCCGACGCCGAGCTGCGCATCGCCCAGGCCCAGCTCGTGGGCTGGCTTGAGGGCCTGTTCCACGGCATCCAAACAGCCCTGGCAGCGCAAGCCATGGCCAACCAGCAACTTGCCACCCGGATGGCCATGCGCCAGCTGCCGCCCGGAACCGTCATTGCCCCCGGCGTGGTGGTGGGCCAGAACGGTGAGCCGCAGCGGGCCCCGATGGAGCAGCCCGAGACACGTTCCGCGGATGCCGGCCTGCCCGACACCGGCGGCCCCGGACAGTACCTCTAAGCGGCATGCTGAAAGGACTTTTTGGCGGCTCCCGGCCGGGCCGGCGGGACGACGCGGAACTAGGCAAGGGTGTGTGGCGCCGCGCCCACGACAGATTCCGCCGCGGCCTGGACAGATTCCACCAAATGCTCGAAGGCATCGAGGCCGACGCAACCGGGCCGGCCGCCGGACAGGCCACGGCCGACACTTACGCGGCACTGATCCCCATCGCCGACGGCCTCGCGGACCTGCTGCCGCGGGTGCGCCGGATCGCCACCGACGCCCAGGCAATCGCGCCCAGCGACGGCACGGAGATCCCCACGGGCACGGGAGGCTACCTCAACGACGTCCACCGCGAACTCTCGCGTGCCGGCAACGCCCTCGCCGCCGCGGCCGAGGCCGTCGCCATGCTTCGGTTGGGCGCGGGGGAGCGGGCCGCCGTCGAACGCCGGGCAGCCATAGTCCACGAACACGTGGAGCGGGCCGAGGCGCTGCTGCGCAAGCGTTAACCTACCGGCGGGTAGCAGCATTGGGGTCGCAATTCACCCGCGCGCGACGAGAGCTGCGTCACATTTGGCCGCAATTAAGCCAAGGCTGCCCTTAGCTTGGATTACGATCAATAAACGTTCGCTATTTGTTTCCATCAGCCGAAGGGCCCCCATGAAGTCCGTGTTCAGCAAGTCTCTGTTCAGCAAGTCTGCGGTTAGCAAGTCTGCGGTTGCCGCCATTGCCGGCGTATCCATGCTCGCCCTGGCCGCGTGCGGGGGCACCACGAGCCCCGCAGCCTCGGAAGGCGCCCAGGGCTCGGCCACGGATGCCATCACCGTCTACAACGCCCAGCATGAGACCCTCACGCAGGCCTGGGTTGACGCTTTCACCAAGGAGACCGGCATCAAGGTCACCGTGCGCAACGGTGACGATTCCGAGCTAAGCAACCAGATCGTCCAGGAGGGCGCCAAGTCCCCGGCCGACGTTTTCCTGACGGAGAACTCACCCGCAATGACGCAGGTTGAAAACGCCGGACTGTTCACGGCCACCGACGCAAAGATCCAGGCGCAGGTCCCGGCCGAATACCGCCCCTCCACGAACAAGTGGACCGGCATCGCCGCCCGCAGCACGGTGTTCGCGTACAACAAGACCAAGCTCACCGAGGCCCAGCTGCCCAAGTCGATCATGGACCTGGCCGACCCCGCCTGGAAGGGCCGTTGGGCCGCTTCCCCGTCCGGTGCCGACTTCCAGGCCATCGTCTCCGCCATGCTTGAGCTCAAGGGTGAGCCCGCCACGCTGGCCTGGCTGAAGTCCATGAAGGAAAACTCCAAGGCCTACAAGGGCAACAGCACCGCCATGAAGGCCGTCAACGCCGGCGAAGTCGAAGGCGCGGTCATCTACCACTACTACTGGTTCGGCGACCAGGCCAAGACCGGTGAAAACTCCAACAACGTGGCCCTGCACTACTTCAAGAACCAGGACCCGGGCGCATTCGTCTCCATCTCCGGCGGCGGCGTGCTGGCCTCCAGCAAGCACCAGGAAAACGCGCAGAAGTTCCTGGAATTCATCACCGGCAAGGCCGGCCAGACCATCCTGCAGACCGGCACGTCCTTTGAATACCCGGTGGCCAGCGACGTTGCTGCGAACGCAAAGCTGACCCCGCTGCCCGAGCTGCAGGCGCCGAAGATTGACGCAGCCAAGCTGAACTCGCAAAAGGTCACCGACCTGATGACGCAGGCCGGTCTACTGTAGTACTGATGCCACAGACACAAAGTACGACGCCGGTCCAACCGCCGCGCACACGATTCTTCCGTACCGCCGGGGGCCGGGGCACACGCTCCGGCCCCTGGGCCGTCGTCGTACTCTGCGTCCTGATCGCGGCAGTATCCCTGCTTCCGCTGGGATACGTGGCCGTCATGACCGCCAAC
This sequence comes from Arthrobacter sp. ERGS1:01, assembly GCF_001281315.1. Taxonomy (NCBI): domain Bacteria; kingdom Bacillati; phylum Actinomycetota; class Actinomycetes; order Micrococcales; family Micrococcaceae; genus Arthrobacter; species Arthrobacter sp. ERGS1:01. Next base: position 563,279 of record NZ_CP012477.1, read on the forward strand.
GCAGGGTGGGACACCGTCAAGGCCCTGGTGTTCCGCCCGCGCGTGGGCGAATTGTTGTTTAACACGGTTGCCCTGGTGGTGATCACCGTCCCGATCACCCTGGTGCTGGGCATTGGCGGGGCGTGGCTGGTGGAACGGACCCGGTTGCGCGGACACAAGGTCTGGGCGGTGCTCCTTGCGGCGCCGCTGGCCATCCCGGCCTTCGTCAACAGCTACGCCTGGGTCAGCGCCATCCCGTCGCTGGGCGGCGTCTTCGGCGGCGTGCTGATCTCGGTCCTGTCCTACTTCCCGCTCGTCTACATCCCCGTGGCGGCCGTGCTCAGCCGCCTGGATCCGGCGCTGGAACAGTCGGCGGCCTCACTGGGGCTGGGCCCGTGGCGGGTGTTCTTCCGGGTGGTGCTGCCGCAGTTGCGGCTGGCCGCGGCCGGCGGCGCGCTTTTGGTGTCCCTGCACCTGCTGGCCGAATACGGCGCCTTCGCCATGATCCAGTTCGACACCTTCACCACCGCCATCTACGACCAGTTCCGGTCCACCTTCAACGGGGCCGCGGCCAACATGCTGGCCGGGGTGCTGGTGCTCCTGTGCCTGCTGCTGCTCCTGGGCGAGGCCAAGACGCGCGGCAACGCCCGGTACGCGCGGGTGGGTGCCGGCGTGCAGGCCAACCCCGTCCGGCTGCCGCTGGGCTGGTGCCAGGCCCCCGCCCAACTGGGTTTGGCGGCACTCTCCGCGCTGGCTCTGGGCGTCCCGCTGTTCCATGTGGTTCGCTGGCTCGTGGCCGGCGGCGCCGAGGTGTGGACCCGCGACGCGCTGGTGACCTCGCTGCTGCAGACGCTCGGCTACGGGCTCGTGGGCGCCCTCGCCACCACCGTGGTCGCCTTCCCGCTGGCCTACCTGGTGATCCGGCATCCCGGCCCCATCACGAAGATGCTCGAAGGCGTCAACTACATCTCCTCCTCCATGCCCGGCATCGTTGTGGCGCTGGCCCTGGTGACCATCACGGTGCGCAACGTGCCTGCGATCTACCAGACCGCCGTTGTCCTCGTGGCCGCCTACGCCCTGCTCTTCATGCCGCGGGCACTCGTGAACCTCCGGGCGGGCCTGGCGCAGGCGCCCCGTGAACTCGACGAGGCCGCCCAGGCGCTGGGCAAGCCGCCGCTGCTCGCCTTCCTGAAGGTGACGCTGCGGCTCAGCGCCCCGGCCGCGGCCGGCGGTGCGGCGCTCGTGTTCCTGGGGATCGTGAACGAGCTGACGGCCACCCTGCTGCTGGCCCCCAACGGCACCAATACCCTGGCCACCGAATTTTGGGCGCTCAGCAGCGAGATCGATTACGCGGGCGCGGCACCGTACGCGTTGCTGATGATCCTGCTCTCGGCCCCCATGACCTACCTCCTCTTTGCCCAATCCAAGAAAGCAGCCGGACAGTGACAGCAACACCCGGGCCGTTGGCAGCAACCACCCCCATCGCCGGGTACAAGCCCGACGCCGGCCACGCCACCGAGCACTTACAGGTGCACGGCGTGCGGAAGTCGTTCGGCGGAACCGAGGTGCTCAAGGGTGTTGACCTGACGGTCGCCCAGGGCCGCACCACGGCCATCGTGGGGGCCTCGGGCTCCGGCAAGACCACCCTGCTGCGCCTCATTGCCGGCTTCGAGGCGCCCGACGCCGGCCGTGTTTCGTTGGGCGGTGCGGACGTGGCCGGACCCGGATCTTGGATCCCGGCCCACAAGCGCAGCGTGGGCTATGTGGCACAGGATGGTGCCCTTTTCCCGCACCTGAGCGTGGGCCAAAACATCGCCTTCGGCCTGTCGCTGCGCGGCAAGGCGGCCGCGTCCCGGGTGGCCGAGCTGCTGGAGATGGTGTCGATGGATCCGTCCTATGCCAAGCGCAAGCCCTCGCAGCTTTCCGGCGGCCAGCAGCAGCGCGTGGCCCTGGCCCGCGCCCTGGCGCGCCAGCCCGAACTCATGCTCTTGGATGAACCGTTCAGCGCCCTCGACGCCGGGCTGCGGGTCGCCACCCGCCGGGCCGTGTCGCAGACCCTGAGTGATGCCGGCGTGACCACCATTTTGGTCACGCACGATCAGGCCGAGGCGCTCAGCTTCGCCGACCAGGTGGCCGTGATGCGCGAGGGCCGGCTGGCCCAGATCGGCAGCCCCTTCGTGGTGTATACGCGGCCCTCGGACCGGGCCACGGCCGAATTCCTCGGCGACGCCGTCATCCTGGAGGCCTGGATGGAGGGCTCGCTGGCGCTGTGCTCACTCGGCGGCATTCCCGTGCGCCGCCCGCCCGTGCAGGGCCGCGTGCACCTGATGCTGCGCCCCGAACAGATCCGCATCTCCGAGGGTGGCAACATCCGCGGCCGCGTGGTGGACACCGACTACTTCGGCCCGGAAACCACCGTGCGGATCGCCCTTGAACCCATCGCCGTGGACCCCGCCAAGCCCGTGGACCCGCACCAGCCCGTGGGCGGGGAGATCATCAGCATCCGCCACTGGAACGCCATGCTGGCCCGGCCCGGCACCCAGCTTTCGCTCAAGGTCGTCGGCGAGGGCGTCGTCTTCCCCTGGGAGGGCTGAGCCCCACCGGCTCTGGCGTCGAAGCCGGCGTTCCGCCGGCGATTTTCCGGCCATCGGCCGCGGGCGGCCTTCGGCCTCCCTGACGTCGCCTACGGGAATACCGCCTCCGCAGCCTCGGTCGTCGACACCGACTACCGCCGGCGGTGCGCGATCTCCGTGTGGACCGTCAGGGCCACCAGCAGGGCCACGGCAACCGCAAGCAGCGCAGCCGCGGAGACCGCTGCACCCAGCGGGATGAGCAGCAAGGAAACGGCTATTGCGGGCAGGGCCCAGGGCAGCACCGCACGCATGGGCTGGCCGTAGCGCAGCGTCACCAAGCCGTTCGTGGCGTAGAAAAGTGCCAGGCCGCCGCCGAGGGCCGTCCGGGCACCCAGGGGCAAATGCTCGTAGGCTTCCGGAATCGCCGTGGCGATTCCCGCAGCAATGGATGTGATGCCCAGGACCAGCAAGAACGGCAGGAAGAGCGTGGTCTGCAGGATTCCGGTGAAGTCGGACCGTGATTGCAGCCGTTCCAGCCCGGCCGTCACCATTCCGGTGCCGTATTGGAAGAACGCCCAGCCCAGCAGCGCAACAAGCAGGAATCCGAGGGCGCCTGCGATTCCGGCTCCGGCGTTCCAGTCAGCCGATACCTCGCTGACAATGGTGAAAACCGCTTCACCCAGGACGATGACGACAAAGAGTCCCAGCCGCTCCGAGGCGTGTTCAATGTTCACGTCGGCCGCCGCGCGCCCGGCCCACAGCCGCCCGCCAATGGTCACCATGGCAACCTCCACCGCGATGGCGAGGGCCCACAAGACCACTGCGAAATGCAGCGGCAGGAAGGAGGACGCCAACCAGAGGACGGCAGTCCCGCCGTTGTAGATCCAGATCCGCCAGGGTGTTGGGCCCGGCTGTTGGCGGTCCTTGTAGAGCCATAGGACCAGCAGGATCACGCGCATCCCCGCGTTGCCCAGCGAAAAAGCCCAGGCCCGGTCCCCGAAAGCGCCGGGAGCTGCGGCGGCCATGACGCCGGCCGCTGCCATGGCCGCCAGCATGGCCACGCCCAGTGCTCGGGCGGACAGCCCGGGCATCAGGTTAACCACGGAGACGATGTTCGCCCAGGCCCACCATGCCGGAAAGAACAGCAGCACAAAGGTGCCGAACTGTGCCCACCCTGGGTCGCCGTGGATGCCGTGCGCCAGCTGACCCACGAAGACCACAAAGACGAGGTCGAAGAACAACTCCATCCAATGCACCCGGCCCGGTTCACGGGCGGCCTCCCGGCCCAGCCGCTGCACCCCGGTGTGTTTATCGTTCATGGGCCCATGCTAGGTCCAGACGGGTGGGAAACGGCTGCGGACGCCAAAAATCCCCCTGGAACGTGACTGCTCCAGAGGGATCGAGGGGCAGACCCGGCAGGATCGCCAAGCCATTGTCAGCTTAGACAGAGACTGCGGTGAGGTTTTCCGTGGCGGCGGGTTCGGCGTCGAGCGTCGACGGCAGGTGCACGGCCTCCTCGTTGCGGTGCCGGCCAAGGATGGCCAGGGCTATGCCCACCACCGACCAGGCTGCGAGCACCAGCCAGTGGATGCCCTGGGCGGCATCCGGGAAGTAGGACAGGTCCCGCAGGAGCGTGCCCGTGGCGCCCGGCACGAACCATTGGCCGATGGCGCCCCACGCGCCCGGCAGGAATTCCTGCGGGGACGTCAGCGAGGAGATCGGGTTGCCGATGAACATGGTCAGCACGGCGCCGATCGGGATGCCCGGCTTGCCCAGCAGCGATTCCAGCCCGACGATCGTGATGGCGATGGCAAACAGACCCAATCCCATGGCCAGGGCGTTCAGCAGGTACGGCCCGGACAGAATGCCGAACCAGCCCTGCAGGATGCCCACCAGGCCAAGGCCGCCGGCCACACCGTAGACGGCCGCGGCGGCCAGGCGCCGCCGGAATCCCGTCACGACCAGGGAAATCAGCACGCCGCCGATCATCCCGCCCATCGCGAGGGGCAGGCCCAGCAGCGCCAGCCCGGTGCCGCGGGAGTCCTGCGGGTTCAGGGGCACGACGTCGGTCACCGTCACCTTGGGTGCCGGCGCCGGCGCCGGCCCGGCGGCTGCGATGATCGCGGCGAGGTTGCCGGTGGCAATGGCCGAGTTCAACTGTGCGGCGTGTGCAGCGGCGGACTTCTGGGCCAGGCCCTGGGTGATGCCGGCAGCGGCCTGGTTCATGATCTGGACGACGACGGGGCTGGCGGCGGACGCCGTCAGGACCTCCACGCCGGATCCGTCCGGGGCCACCACGAAGGCGCCGTAGGCGTCGCGAGAGGTGACCGCGTCCACGGCTGCGTCCCTGCCCTCGACGGGGCTGAGGGCAAAGGCGCCCGTCTTCTCGAGTTGGGTGTTCAGTGCGGTTGCGGCCGGACCGCTGCCCGAGACCACCACGGGCAGGTTGTGCACGGAGGAGGTGACGGTGGGCCAGAGGAAGGCCAGCAGGATGACGGCAACCACGGCGGAGGCGCCAATGGCTGTTGCGAGCGTCAGCCCCCAGCGGGTGTGGGGTGTTGCGGTGGTGGCCATGGCGGCTCCTTTGAAAGAAAAAGAATGTTCGTTCTTTATTAAGCCATGGTGGCGCCCCTGCGTCAAGAACGTTCGTTCTCTTTTGCTGATAGTCTGCGTCACATGCCCCGTGTTAGCGATGAACATCGACAGATCATGACCCTGCGAATCGAAGAGGCCGCCCTGGAGTGCGCCCGGCGCAAGGGGGTGGCCGAGATGTCCATGGCGGATATCATCGGCGAATCCGGGCTGTCCGCCGGTGCCATCTACGGTTATTACAAGGGCAAGGACGAGATCCTTGCCGCCATGGCCAGGCGCCTGGTGGGTGGCAGGGTGGCGATCCTGGACGAGATGGCCGCACGCTCTCCCATGCCGCATCCGGCGGAGGCGTTGCTTGAGTTCATGGACTCGGTCTCCGGCCCGCTGCGTGACGGAAGCCTGGTGGTCCAGATTTGGGGCCTGGCCACCCATTCGGAAACCATCGGCCTCATTGCGCGGGAGTCCTATGGCCAATTAACCGAACACCTGGAAGGGTACCTGGTTGCCTGGTACCGGGAAGCCAGGGGAGTGGATGCCGCGGGCGGCAAGCAAGCTGCCGCCGCGATCCTTCCCGCCGTGCTTGCCTTGATGCAGGGTTGGCTGTTCAAGGTTCCGCTGGCCGGCATCGAGGACGACCAGCAATATTTGGACTCCGTGGCAACCTTGCTGCGACACCTCTAGGCCGGAGTCGGCGGGCAACAAAAAATCCCCCGGTTCACCAGGAACCGGGGGATTGAATGAGCCTCCAAACAGAATCGAACTGTTGACCTTTTCATTACGAGTGAAACGCTCTACCAACTGAGCTATGGAGGCCTGTGATCATCGAAGAACCCTTGTGGGGTTCATCCGCCGAACACAAGAAACAACTCTAATATGCTGCGGCCCGAAGTACAAAATCGAGTCCCCGTCCGGCACTAGCAGGTGGTTCCCGCAGCCGGGACGACGCCGTCCACAAAGTAGTTGTCCACCGCGGAAGTCAGGCAGGCATTGGATCGGCCGTAGGCGGTGTGGCCGTTGCCCTTCCACGTCACCAGGACCCCCGAATCGAGCTGCTTGGCCAGCGACTGCGCCCACGCGTACGGGGTGGCGGGGTCGCCCGTGGTGCCAATGACCAGGATGGGCCCGGCGCCCGGGGCATGGATGGCGTCCGCTTTTCCGGTGGGCGGGAACGGCCAGTATTTGCAGGCCAACCCCGAGTACGCCAGCAGCTTGCCAAACGTCGGGGACGCCTTTTCGAGTTCCTTCGCGTCCTGGCGCATGTAGGCGGTGTTGGAATTCATCTGGTAATCAAGGCAGTTGATGGCCGTGAAGGCCGCGGCGGTGTTGGAGTTGTACTTGCCGTCCGTGCCGCGGTCGGCCGAGTAATCGGCCAGCGTCAGCATGGCCGTGGCGTCGCCGGCAAAGGCCTGCTTCAGCGCGGCCGACAGCGGGTCCCACAAATCCGTGGAGTACATGGCAAAGGCCAGGGCATTGGTGAACTCGGTGCCCGTGACCACGCGGCCCTCATGGGTTTGCTGCGGCGTCTTCTCGTACACGGCCTGGAGCTCGCGGATCTGCCCCATGGCGTCGTCCACGGTTCCGGACACCGGGCAGTCGGTGCCGGACAGGCAGTTCTTGGCCCAGGCGCGGAGCGCGTTTTCAAAGCCGGCGGCCTGGCCCATCGAGATCTGGTCGATGGTCAGGGTGGGGTCCAGGGCGCCGTCCAGGGAGAATTTTCCCACCCTGTCCGGGAACAGCCCGGCATACGTGGCGCCGAGCTTGGTGCCGTAGGAGAAGCCCATGTAGTTCAGCTTGGGGTCTCCCACGACGGCCCGCAGGATGTCCATGTCGCGGGCGGAGCTGACGGTGTCAACATGGGAAAGCACCGGTCCGGTGTTCTTCACGCACAACGCGGTCTGGTCCTTCGTGGCAGCCTCGGCCTTGGCGAAGCCGGCGTCGGTGTCCATGTTGAAGTCCACCTGCCGGGCGGCGTCCGTCTGGGCGTCGTTGAGGCACTTGACGGGATCGGAGCGTTGCACCCCGCGCGGGTCAAAGCCGACAATGTCGTACGCGCTGCGGAGCTTGTCCGAAAAATACGACTTCGCGCTGTTCTTCGCCATGTCCACGCCCGACGCGCCGGGCCCGCCGGGGTTGATCAACATGGCGCCCAGCCTTTTGCCGGAAGCGGGCAGCCGGGTCACGGCAAGCCGGATCGTGGCACCCTTGGGCTTGGCGTAGTCCATGGGCACCTCCACGGTGGTGCACTGGAAGCCGCCGCTGCACGACGTCCAGGTGACCGGCTGCGAGTAGAAGCCGGACAGCTCCGCCGGGACGTCGCCGATGGTCGACGCCGCCGCGCTGGAGGTCACCGTGGCGGTGGGGGCCGGGGCCAGCACCGAGCAGGAACTGAGCAGCAGCGCACCCACCGTCGCCGCGGCGGTGAGGAACAGGCGGTGGCGGGATCGCCGTCGTAAGGGTCCTTGTGGCATGAACAAATCCTTCACGGGTTTAGAGCAGGCTGACGGTCATGGCTTCGAGGGCCAAAAGCGGGGAAACATTGGTGGTGGTGAGGCGCCGGCGCACGGAATTGATGGCATCCATGCGGGCCAGCGTCGCCTCGGGGCGGGCGCGTGCGGCAAAGTCGGCCAGGGCCTCGCGCAGGTAGTCGTTGACAAGCTCCACCTGGCCGGCCGCGGTGTCCTGCGTGCCGGGTTCGACGCCGTGGACGGCGTGCGCCGCGAGCTGGAGTACCAGCACGTCCCGGTAAAAGGAGAGCAGGTCCGTCAGGGCACGGTCCAGCTGGTCCGTCACGGAACGCTTGGAACGCCGTTTCTGGTCCTCCTCCAGTGCGCGCACCTGGGCGCGCAGGGGAGGGGGCAGGATGCCGGTCTCGGGGGCGCCCAGGGAGAGCAACAGCTTGGCCTTCTCCGTCGCATCGCGCTCCTCGTTGGAGGATGTCGCCTCGGCCTGGGCCAGTTCCAGCAGCGAACCGGCCGCGCGGACGGCGGCCGTGACGTCGCGCAGCGTCAGCGGGAGCCGCACGATCTCGTCGCGGCGGGCGCGGGCGTCGGCGTCCCCGGCCAGGCGGCGGGCAATGCCGATGTGGCTTTGTGCGGCCCGGGCCGCGTGCAGCGCGAGAGTGGGGTCGATGCCGTCGCGGCGCACCAACAGCGCGGCGACGTCGGCCACCGGCGGCAGGCGCAGGGTCAGCGTGCGGCAGCGGGAACGGATCGTCACCAGGACGTCGGCCGGGCTGGGCGCGCACAGGATCCAGATGGTGCGTGGCGGCGGCTCCTCGATGGCCTTCAGCAGCACGTTGGTGGTGCGTTCGGTCATGCGGTCCGCGTCGCCCACCACAATGACCCGCCAGCGCGACGACGACGGGCTGTCGTGGGCCTTGCGGACCAGTTCGCGGGCCTCTTCGATGGCGATGGTGGTCTTTTCCGTGGCAATGAACGTGACGTCGGCGTTGGTGCCGGTCAGCGCCGTGTGGCAGGCCTTGCATACGCCGCAGCCGCGTTCGGCCAGCTGTTCACGTTCACAGACAAGGGCCGCCGCAAAAGCGAGCGCCGCGTTGGAGCGGCCGGACCCGGGCGGGCCGGTGATCAGCCAGGCGTGCGTGGGGGAACCTGACTGCGCGGCACGGCGCAACTGGTCCACCACGGGGCCCTGGCCCTGGAGGTCAACCCAGACACTCATGCAGTCCCCGCAGGCTGTCCGGCCGGGTGACTTGCAAGAAGAGCGGAAACGCGGGCCTGAATGGCGGCGGCAAGTTCGGCCACCGGCTGCCCGGCGGGCAGGACCAGGTAGCGCTGTGGGTGGGCCGCGGCCAGGTCGAGGAACGCCTGGCGGATTTCGGCGTGGAACGTATCGGGCTCCGATTCGAGCCGGTCCTCCGCAGCGTCCCCGGCGGTGCGGCGGCTGCGGCCGTCCTCCGGCGTCACGTCAAGCAATACGGTCAAATCCGGCCACAGGCCCTGGGTGGCCCATTCGTTGACGCGTTCGACGTCGCCCGCGCCCAGGCCGCGGCCGGCGCCCTGGTAGGCAATCGAGGAGTCGATGTAGCGGTCGCTGATGACCACTTCGCCGCGGGCCATGGCCGGGGCAATGACCTGCACCGTGTGGGCCGCGCGCGCCGCGGCGAAAATCAACGCCTCGCAGCGGGCGTCAATCTCGCCCTGGCCGTGGTCGAGCACCAGCGAGCGCAGTTTCTCGCCCACGGGCGTGCCGCCGGGCTCGCGCGTGCGCAGCACCACCTTGCCGGCGTCGGTCAGTGCCTGGGTCAGCACGGCTGCCTGGGTGGATTTTCCGGCCCCGTCCCCGCCCTCGAAGGCGATGAACAGGCCGGGCTGGGAGGCAGAGGGAAAAGTCACGTCCCTAGCCTACCGGCCGGTGCTGTGAGGACTTCCGCCGCACCGCGCCAACGGCCGCGTGTTATCCACAAGCGGGTCATGGAATTGCGGCGGGCGTGACGGCGCGCACTAATCTGGAAGGCATGACCACTGAACCCTCCTCACACCCCGACACGCTCAGCCCTGACACCGTTGTGGTTGCCACCGGCCGCCCCGCCCGTGTCCACGACGCCGCCGTCAACCCGCCGATCGTGCTCTCCTCCACCTACGTCGGCACCGGCCAGGTCGTGGACGGGGACCGGGCCTACGGGCGCTACTCCAACCCCACCTGGGATCCGCTGGAGCAGGCGTTGTCCGAGCTGGAGGGCGCCGAGCTGCCCGGTCTGGTCTTTAGCTCCGGCCTCGCCGCGGTGTCGGCTGCGTTGTCGATCATCCCGGTGGGCGGTGTCCTGGTGATGCCGCGCCACTCCTACCAGGGCGCCCTGGTCATGGCACAGGAGCTGGCGGCCAAGGGCCTGTTTTCGCTGCGCACCGTCGACATTGCCAACAATGACGAGGTCATCGGCGCCCTGACGGGTTCGGGCGAGAAGGCCGCGGACATGTTGTGGCTGGAAAGCCCCACGAACCCCATGCTGGAAGTGGCCGACCTCCATGTCCTGTGCCGGTCCGCCCAAGCCGTGGGCGCCGTCGTCGTCACGGACAACACGTTCTGCACCCCGCTGGTGCAAAAGCCGCTGGACCTGGGCAGCGACGTGGTGCTGCACTCCGTCACGAAGTACCTGGCCGGGCACTCCGACGTCATCCTCGGGGCCCTGGTCACCTCCAACCCCGAGCTCCGGGCGCAACTGCTCCACCACCGCTCCATCCACGGCGCCATCGCCGGCCCGTTCGAGGCCTGGCTCGCGCTGCGCGGCCTGCGGACCCTGGCGCTGCGCGTGGAGCGGGCACAGGCCAGCGCCATGGATCTGGCCCAGCGGCTTGAGACGCACGACGGCGTCGACAAGGTCCTGTTTCCCGGCCTCGACTCCGACCCCGGCCACGACCGCGCCAAGGCGCAGATGCTCGGCTTCGGCTCCGTGCTCTGCATTGAGGTTGCCGGCGGCGAAGAGACGGCCACTGCCCTTGTGGAGGCGCTGCGGCTGTGGACGCCGGCCACGTCGCTGGGCGGGGTGGAGTCGCTGATCGAACGCCGCCGCCGCCACGCCAACGAACCCGACACCGTGCCCGCGAACCTGCTGCGCCTGAGCGTGGGCATCGAGAACGTCGAGGACCTGTGGAACGACCTTGCCCAGGCCCTGGAAGCGGTGGCTGCGCAGCGGTAGAAAACCGGCGGGAATCATCACGTGTTGCCGGCCGGTGCCACGCGCTAGGCTGGTGGTGTGATCTTTTTCGTGAACGTCGTCTCATTTGTCATTTTGACCGCACTGGGTGCCCTGGCATTTGGTATTCAGCTGTGGGCCCTGAGCGACTGCCTGCGGACCCCGGGACCCGACTTCCAGCGCGTGGACAAGCGCACCAAGCAGTTCTGGGGCGCGCTCACGGGCGTGTCGGCATTCCTAGGCTTCGTCTACATCCTGGGGCCGGTCACCTCGTTGACGGTCCCCGGCATTGGCCTGGGCATGATCTTCAACCTGGTCGCCGTGACCGTGGCCGGCGTCTACCTGGCCGATGTGCGCCCCGCGCTCGTGGAGGTACGCGGCCGCGGCAAGGGCAACCAGCGCCGCGGCTCGTCGTCCTGGTAAAGACCTAAAGCGGGTCGACGGCGGACCACGCCACCGTCAATTCGCCCAGCCGCCACCGTGACGGGTCCCGGGTGAGCGGCCAGCCGTCGTCGTGCATCCGGGAGCACATGTTCAGCCAGCGCTGGCGGTTGCCAAAGGATGCCAGCGGCGCCCCGGCCAGCCAATGCTGGTCAAGCGCCTGCAGGAACGCATGAATTTTCTCCCCCGGCACGTTGTGGTGGATCAGGGCCTTGGGCAGGCGCTCGGCCACATCGCTGGGAAGGTCAAAGGCGCCAAAACGCAGCGAAATGGTCAACGACTGCGGCCCGTTCCTGTCCAGGGCAACCCAGGTGCTGCGCCGGCCGATCTCATCGCAGGTGCCGTCCACGAAGATCCCGTGCGGGCTCAGCCTGGCGCACACCGTGGCCCAAATCAGCCGGACATCGGCCTCATCGTATTGGCGCAGGACGTTGAACGCCCGCACCATGACGGCGTCGCCGGGAACCGGAATTTCAAAGCCCCCCACCCGGAAATCCAGGCCCTCATGCTCCAGCGGCTTGGCCCGGCGCACCCGGTCCGGCTCGATTTCAATGCCGGTCACGTGGACGTCGGGGCAGGACTTGCTCATTCGCCCGTACAGTTCCACGGCCGTGGTGGGGGAGCCGCCGTAGCCTAGGTCCACCACCAGGGGCGCCTGATCCGGTGTCCAGTCCAGGCGCAGCCGCCACGCTTGCGGGCCGGCCAGCCATCGGTCCACCCGCCGCAGCCGGTTCGGGTTGGTGGTGCCACGGGTGACGTTGCCAAACGGCTTGTTGCGCTGCCGGGCGGGCGTGTTTGCGGGGTCGGCGGAGGAGCCCCCGACCCTCTGCGCACGTTGAACCACCCGGCAATTCTAGTGGCACGCGCTGTCAGCACACAGCCGCACCGGGCTTGGGCCATGCGCACGACACACCGGCGCGGGCTGCGCACACACGGGGTGGGCGCCAGCGACGCCGGCGTGTCGTGCGCATGGCACATCGAATTCGGGTGTGTGTCGCGCGCATGTCCAAACTGCGGGCGCGCGGCGTAGCAATTCAGGCCCGCGCAACCCCTGCCGGTAGAATATGGCCATGACTTATACGCTGATTTTGCTCCGACACGGCCACAGTGACTGGAACGCCAAGAACCTGTTCACGGGTTGGGTTGACGTCGATTTGAACGACCAGGGACGCACCGAAGCCGTGCGCGGCGGCGAGCTGCTCGTGGAAAACAACATCCTGCCGGACATCTTGTACACGTCCCGCCTCAAGCGTGCCATCAACACCGCCAACCTGGCGCTGGATGCTGCCGACCGCGGCTGGATCGACGTCAAGCGCGATTGGCGCCTGAACGAACGCCACTACGGCGCGTTGCAGGGCAAGGACAAGGCGCAGACCCTGGCCGAATTCGGCGAGGAGCAGTTCATGGAATGGCGCCGCAGCTACGACACCCCGCCGCCCGTCCTCTCCGACGACAGCGAATTCTCCCAGGCGCACGATCCCCGCTACGCCGGCCTGGGCGACGCCCTGCCGCGCACCGAGTGCCTCAAGGACGTCCTGGTGCGCCTGCTGCCGTACTGGGAATCGGACATCAAGGAAGACCTCAAGGCCGGCAAGACCGTGCTGGTCACGGCCCACGGCAACTCGCTGCGCGCCCTGGTCAAGCACCTGGATGGCATTTCCGACGAGGCCATCGCCTCCCTGAACATCCCCACCGGCATCCCGCTCGTGTACGAACTGGATGAGGACTTCGCCCCCATCACCCCCGGCGGCAAGTACCTGGACCCGGAGGCCGCAGCCGCCTCCATCCAGGCCGTGGCCAACCAGGGCAAGAAGTAACCCACCCCCGTTGAGGGGACACATTTCCCCACAAACGCGTTGAGAGGCCAGATAATCCTAGGATTATCTGGCCTCTCAACGTTGGTGCAGGGGTGGCTCAACTGCCGATGTTAGCCGGCCAGGAAATCCTCGGGCTGCCATTCGCCGGTCACCAGGTAGGAGACCTTGCGCGCCACGGACACGCCATGGTCGCCAAAACGCTCAAAGTAGCGGCTGGCCAGGGTGACGTCCACCGTGGTCGACGGCGTCTCCGACCACTCGGGTGCGGACATGGTGGTGAAGACCGTCCGGTGGAGCTTGCTGATCCGGGCCTTGGCGGTCGTGATGTCGTTGACGAGCTCCAGGTCGCGGGAGTCGAGGAGCTCGGTGACCTTTCCGGCAATGAGCACATCCAGCTGCGCCATCTCGGCAAAGGTGTCCGTCAGGGATGCCGGGATCACCTGGTTCGGGTAGCGCAGGCGGGTCAGCTGGGAGATGTGCCGGGCCAGGTCGCCCATGCGTTCCAGTGATGCGCTCATGCGCAGGGAGCCGACAATCATTCGCAGGTCGCTGGCCACGGGGCCCTGCAGTGCCAGGACGTCGATGGCACGCTCGTCCAGGTCGTTTTGTAGGAAGTCGATGCGGGCGTCGGCGGCAATAACCTCTTGGGCGGCCTGCAGGTTGGCAGTGGCAAAGGCAGCGGTGGACTTTTCCACGGCCTCAGTCACCAGAGACGAGATTTCAATCAAGCCCTCCCCGATTTGGTGGAGTTCGGCCTGGAAAACTTTGCGCACGCGTGTGTCCTTTCATGGATAGCCCAACTCACAAGTGGGCTCGATCATGACTTAGCCTGCCATCCAAGAGTGAACGCGGTCGCTCCACAAGGTGAACGTTAGTTGAACGGCAGGTCGCGACGGCACACTTTGAGGTAAACGTCCGGGTTGTGCGCATAGGCTTGAGGGGTGAACCCATTGCTGATTGGAGTTGCCGCCGGCCTGATTGGCCTGGCGCTGGGCGTCTTTGGCATGCTCGCTTTCAGCGTCAGCGAGCGGGCCCGCCGGCAAACAGTCGACGTCCGTGAGCCTGCCCTGCCGGACGGTTCCGCGGAGGTCCTCTCCGTGGTGGGCAAGGCGTTCATCGTCATCGACGTGGTGGACGGCGTGGTGCGGGCCAGCCCCGGAGCCTACGCGTTTGGCCTGGTCAGGGGCCATACGGTGGTCCACCGGGAACTCCTTGAACTGGCCCACCGGGTGCGCCGCGACGGCGTCATCGAGGAACGCGACCTGTTGCTGCCGCGTGTTGTGTTGCCGGGCGCCGGCCAGGGGACAGGCACGACGCCGGGCGCGGACCCGGGCGACTCAGTCCAGGGTGCTTCAACCCACGCCGCCGCGCACCATGGCGGGTCGGCGCAGGGAACCCTCGTCATCCAGGTCCGCGTGGCGCCGCTGGGCGAGGAATACATTCTCCTGCTGGCCGATGACCGGACCGAGATCGCCCGCACCGAGGCCGTCCGCAACGACTTCGTGGCCAATGTCTCCCACGAGCTGAAAACCCCCGTGGGTGCCATTTCATTGCTGGCCGAGGCCCTGGAGTCCTCCCCGGACGACGAGGCCACGGTGCGCCGCTTCGCCAAGCGCATGATTACCGAGTCGGCCCGGTTGGCGGCCCTCGTCCAGGACATCATCGAACTGTCCCGGTTGCAGAGCAAGGACGTCGCGCACGCCGGCGTCGACGTCGACATCAACGCCGTGATTGCCGAGGCCGTGGACAGGACAAGGCTGCCGGCGCAAAGCAAGAACATCACCCTGGTGGTGGGCCCGGCACTGCCGGCGCTGGTGCACGGCGACGGCCCGCAGCTGGTGACGGCGCTGCGCAACCTGATCGACAATGCCGTGCGCTACTCCCCGGAAAACACCCAGGTGGGGATCGGGCTGTCGGTGGGCAACGGCGTCGTCTCCGTCAGTGTCTCGGACCAGGGCGACGGCATGAGCCCGGAGGACCAGGACCGCGTGTTCGAGCGCTTCTACCGGGTCGATGCGGCCAGGTCGCGGCACACCGGCGGCACGGGCCTGGGCTTGAGCATCGTCAAGCACATCGTGGGCAACCACGGCGGCGAGGTCACGCTGTGGTCAGCGCCCAAGACGGGCTCCACGTTCACCGTGCGCCTTCCCCAACTTTCCGTACCGAACGACGACGGCCGGGGCCTTCCGGCCCTGCGGCACCAACGCTGAAAATCGCCGGGCAATAACTACAAGGAGCACTACGTACTTGAGCAGAATCCTGATTGTTGAAGATGAAGAGTCCATCAGCGACCCCTTGTCGTTCCTGTTGGCGAAGGAAGGCTACGAGGTGGAGGTGGCCGACAACGGACTGGACGCCCTCGTGGCGTTTGAGCGAGGCGGCGCGGACCTGGTGTTGCTGGACCTGCAGCTGCCGGGAATGAGCGGCACCGAGGTGTGCAAGCACCTGCGCCAGCGCTCCAGCGTGCCCATCATCATGCTCACCGCCAAGGATTCGGAAATCGACAAGGTGGTGGGGCTGGAACTGGGCGCCGACGACTACGTCACGAAGCCGTATTCGTCGCGGGAACTCATTGCCCGGATCCGGGCGGTGCTGCGCCGGCAGGGCGAGCCCGAGGAGCTGCTCAGCTCCACCGTCCACGCCGGGCCCGTCCGGATGGACGTGGAACGGCACGTGGTGACGGTGCACGGCGAGGGCGTCTCCTTTCCGCTGAAGGAATTTGAGCTGCTGGAAATGCTGCTGCGCAATGCCGGCCGCGTGCTGACCCGCGGGCAGCTGATCGACAGGGTCTGGGGTTCGGACTACGTGGGGGACACCAAGACCCTGGACGTCCACGTGAAGCGGATCCGCAGCAAGATTGAACCGGACCCGGCGGCGCCGCGATTCCTCGTGACGGTGCGCGGGCTGGGCTACAAATTCGAACCGTGATCGGATAGGGCGGCCCATGTGGGATGCGTAACATGAGCCGCTTTGTTTGAATTTGATTGTATTTAGAATTCTCAACTTCTAGTGTGAGATGGATAACACCTTTGCTGCGGTCTTGGGGGCCGCCTAAACACAGGGATCCATCTTTATGACTGTTCGATCATCGCGATTGCCGCATCATCCGAAAAAGGTGAAGGCGGCAGCCATCCTCGCCACCGCCGCCATGGGCCTGATGGCCATCTCCAGTCCCGCACTGGCCAACGACGTCGGCACACCGGCCCAGCCGCAGGCCGCTGCGGCAACGTCCGCACCGAAGGTCATCTTCCCGGGCAACGACGGCAAGGCCCACACCGTCACCACCGATTCAAAGTCGATGATGGTGGATGGTGAACGGCTTAACGTGTTCTCCGGCGAATTCCACTACTGGCGCCTGCCCAGCACGGGCGACTGGCGCGACATGTTCCAAAAGATGCGCGCCAGCGGCTTCAACGCGGTCTCCCTGTACTTCTTCTGGGGCCTGCATTCCACCGAGCCGGGCAAATTCGACTTCACCGGCATCAAGGACATCGACCTGCTGCTGACCATGGCCCAGGAAGAGGGCCTGTACGTCATTGCCCGCCCCGGCCCCTACGTCAACGCCGAAATTTCCATGGGCGGCCTGCCGGCCTACCTGACCAAGAGCGGCGCCGGGTCCCTGCGCAGCACCGATCCGGCCACCCTCAAGGAGTCCCTGAGCTGGATCGACGCCTTCGACAAGATCGCCAAGAAGCACCTGGTCACCGACGGCGGCGGCTCCATCGTCACCTACCAGGCGGAAAACGAGCTGCTCAACGAGGGCGGCGACCGCCCGGCCTTCATGAAGGCGCTCGTGACCAAGATCAAGGGCGACGGCATCACCGTCCCGGTCTTCCACAACGACTACAGCATGAACGGGTCCTACGTGCCCGGCAGTTCCAGCGCCGGCGGCAAGGTGGGCCTGGACTACTACGCCTTTGACAACTACCCGCTCGGCTTCACCTGCTCCAACGGCCGCGGGCAGGTCCCCGATACCGAGGCGCAATTCCGTGGCCTGACCGCCACAAGCCCCATGTTCATCGCCGAGGGCCAGGGCGGCGCGTTCACCCCGTGGGGCGCGAGCTTCAACACGAGCAAGTGCGCCGATTTTGTCGATCCCGCCTTCACCCGCCAGTACGGGGTCAACAACCTCAACAACGGCATCAACATGTTCAACTACTACATGGAGTATGGCGGCACCAACTGGGGTTGGACCGGTTCGCCGTCGTCGGGCTTCACCTCCTATGACTACGGAGCGGCCATCAACGAGGACCGCCAGCTCACGCCCAAGGCCACCGTGCAAAAGGAGCTTGGCTACTTCCAAAAGGACTTTGCGCCGATCTCCAACATGGTGACCCAGGCCGGTGCCCCGGTCACGGTTGACGGCGGCTCCGGCACCATCAAGTCCTACCAACGGATCGCCACCGAGGACCAGGCCGCCGAGTCCGTCTCCGGCAACGGCGCCCGCTTCCTGGGCTTCCGCCAGTCCGACAGCAACAGCACCGCGGAGTTGAAATACTCCTTCCCGCTGACACTGTCCCCGCGCGCAGACGTTGCCGCCGCCAGTTACTCCACCGACGACACCGACACCGCGGCCATCAAGTACACCGGCGCCTGGGAGCACGCCACCGGCATGAGCTGGACCGCGGGCGACTACAAGGGCACCGAAACCTTCAGTGCCACCACCGGCGACTCCGTCGAATACACGTTCACCGGCGCCGGCATCCGCGTCATCTCCCCGCAGTCCGGCAACCACGGCTACGGCGACGTCTACATTGACGGCCAAAAGGTGGGCCAGACCAACACCTACCGGGGCCAAAACGCCAACTTCCAGTACGTCGCGTTCCAAAAGGACGGCCTGGACACCTCGGTCCCGCACACCATCAAGATCGTGGTCACGGGCAACAAGGACGCCGCAAGCCAGGGCACGTTCGTCAGCGTTGACGCGTTTGACGTCATCCCCGCCCCCGTCACGGCCACCTCGGTGAAGATCGACGACGTTGACCCCGCCATCAGCTACTCCAAGACCGGCGCCGGCGCAGATCAGTGGACGCATGCCTCGGGCAAGGTCTGGACGGCCAACGACTACAAGGGCACGCAGACCTTCAGCGACATCGCCGGCGCGTTCTACACGTACACGTTCCGGGCAGCTGAGGTCCGCCTGATCAGCCCCCAGGCCACCAACCACGCCAAGGGCGACGTCTACATTGACGGCGTCAAGGTGGGCGAAACCAACACCTACGTGAACAACCCCGCCGGCCAGTCCGGCTTCCTGGCGTTTGAAAAGAAGGGCCTCGATCCGAAGGTCGACCACATCATCAAGGTGGTCAACACCGGCGTTAAGGGCGACCCCGCCGCGGACGGCACGTTCATCGGCATCGACTCGATCGAAACCTCCACCCCGGCCGGCAACACCACGCCGCCGGCCGACAACTCGGTCACGTTCGCCCGCGTCCCGCAAAAGGCCGGCACGTTCCTGAGCATGCACGGCCGTGACGCCAACATGGTCATCGCCGACTACG
Organism: Arthrobacter sp. ERGS1:01; assembly: GCF_001281315.1. NCBI lineage: Bacteria > Bacillati > Actinomycetota > Actinomycetes > Micrococcales > Micrococcaceae > Arthrobacter > Arthrobacter sp. ERGS1:01. Next base: position 581,832 of record NZ_CP012477.1, read on the forward strand.
CCTTCGACGGCCAGAAGCTCATGTACAGCACCTCGGAGCTGTTCGCGAAGATGCCCGTCGCCAACGGCACGCTGCTGACCCTCAACGGCTCCAAGAACGACGCCGGCGAGACGGTCCTGCAGTACGCCTCGCAGCCCGCGGTCACCACCCTGGGCGGCACGCCCGTGGAATCGACCTGGGACGCGACCACCAAGACGCTGCGCCTGAACTACGTGCACGGCAACGGCACCGCCGTGAAGATCACCGGCGGCGGTGCGCCCGACCTGACCATCCTGACCACCGACCGCACCCAGACCGCCCAGCAGTGGAGCGTTGACGGCGCGGTCAAGGGCGGCACCACCAACAAGACCGTCATGGTCACCGGCGTCGACCTGCTGCGTACGGCACAGTTCGACGGCGACACCGTGAACCTGACGGGTGACACCACAGCGGCCCGCACCGCGAACATCTACGTCCCGGCCGGCATCACGAAGGCCACCTGGAACGGCGCCGCACTGGCCGTCACCCCGGGCGCCAACGGCCAGCTGGTGGCGCAGCTGGCCGGACCGGCAGCCTCCGCGCTGCCAGCCCTGGAGAACTGGAAGGTCTCGGGCGAAAACCCGGAATCCGCCGTCGCCTTCGACGATTCCGGCTGGACGGCGGCCACCGCCACCAGCTCGGCCAACACCCGCCAGGGCCCCGGCGCCAACCAGGGCAAGGTCCTGGACACCGCGTTCTACGGCTTCTACGAGGGCGACACCTGGTACCGTGCACACTTCACGGCCTCCTCGGATGCCACGACCATCAAGCTCCAGGGCCAGGGCGGCAATGCCGGCAACATGCTGGTGTGGGTCAACGGAAGCTACGTTGGCGCCGCCTCGGCCGACGGCGGCATGAAGACGTTCACGGTCCCGGCCGGCGTCATCAAGAGCGGCACCGACACCGTGGTCTCCGCGGTGGTCCGCAACAACGGCCAAAACCTTGACTGGTCCGACGACGGCCTGTCCCGGCAAAACCGCGGCCTCTACGACGCGGTCCTGCCCAGCACGGGCGCCGTGACCTGGAAGCTGCAGGGCGCCAAGGACAAGGCTGCCCCCGTCGACACCGACCGGACCATGTACAACACCGGCGGCCTCTACGGCGAGCGTGCCGGCTGGTATCTGCCGGGCTACCCGGACACCGCCTGGGCCAACGCGAGCTCCTTCAAGCCCGCCAAGGCCGGGGTCACCTGGTACCGCAACAGCTTTGCCCTGAACGTTCCCGCCGGCACCGACACCGCCATTGCGCTGAAGGTCAACGACGCGAAGTTCGACGCCGGCCGCCAGGACTACGCCCGCGCCGTGATCTACGTCAACGGCTGGAACATTGGCACCTGGGTGGGCAATGTGGGTCCGCAGAACACGTTCACGATTCCGAGCTCCTTCCTCAACAAGTCGGGCGCCAATACGCTTGCCGTGGCCCTGACCACCGAACGTGACGCCCAGGGGCCGGACTCCTTCACCCTGGTGGACCGCGGCACCAGCCTCGGCGGGGTACCCACCTCGCTGAACAAGGCGGCCAACTACACCCCGGCCGTGATCACCGCCGCAGTAGGGGCTGCCCCGGCCGCCCGTTCGCTCGATGCCAACGTCCCCGTTGCCATCAGCGGCACCGTGGCACTGCCCGCGATGGGCGATGGCGCCCTCACCACGGCGGTTGTCGACTTTGGTGACGGCGGCGACGTCGCCACGGTACCCGTCACGGGCGGCAAGTTCAGCGCCGACCACAGCTACGCGGGCAATGGCAACTTCACGGCCACCGTGGCCCTGAAGGACGCGGTATCCGGCGCGGTCCTGGGCACGAAGACCGTGGCCGTCACCGTGGGTGACGTGGCGCCGACCGAGACGGCCACGCCCACGGAGTCGGTAACCCCGACCGAGTCCGCGACGCCTACGGAATCGGCAACCCCGACCGAATCGGCGACGCCCACGGCGTCGGCCACGGCGACCGGTGGTCCGACGGCGACCGCTGACCCATCGCAGTCCGCAACCCCGACCGCATCGGGATCGGCTGCCCCCTCGGCGACCGCTTCCGGGCCGGCCTCGGCCAGCGCCTCCGCCGGAGGGTCGGCGTCGGCCGGAGCAACGGCGTCGGGCACGGCCGCAGGCATCAGCGGAACCGCATCGGCAGGCGCAAGCACGGCTGCCAAGCCGGCCGCAACGGCCGGCCCGGTTGCCGAGGACGATCTTGCCAGCACCGGATCCAATGGCCTGTTGATGGGCGGGATTGCGGTCCTGCTGCTGTTCGCCGGGATCGTGGTCTTCGGGGTCAACCGGCGCAAGGCGGCCGGCCACTAACGGGCCGCCGCCGCAAAAGCCCGAGGGCGGTTACCGGATCATTTGATCCGGTAACCGCCCTCGGGCTTTAAGCGCAGCAGGCATTCGTGCGGCGGCCGGTCCCTCACAGTGCCTGCGAGGTAGCCGGGAGTCAGAGCGGCAAAAGGAAAGGCCGGCCATCCCGCAACGGGATGGCCGGCCTCACCGGTGCACGCCGCCAGGTGGCCGCGTGCGAAACGCCTTACTTGGTCTTGGTGGGGACCGCGGTGGGGACCATGGAGGAGTACTCCGCGAGCGTGCCGTCAAGGACGGGAACGTTCAGCTGGCCGGACGTCGCGGACGGGCCGGACTCGGTCAGCGAGAGGGTCTCCATGGCGCCGGCCGGGGCCGCCACTGTGCTCAGGATGGCCTTGTCGGTGTCGCCGTTGAGGACCAGCGGGGCGCCGGGCGTGACGGTGACCTCGGTGGAGGAGCCCTGGGCGCCGCTGATGGTCAGCGTGACGTCGGAGGTGGACGTGTTGTAGAACGTGCCCAGCACGCGGCCGGGGCCGTCCGCCTTGGCGGAAACGATCAGCACGTTGCGCAGCTCCAGGCTGCCAAGGTTGGTCTTGACGCCGTCGGAGGCGGAGTAGTTCGCCGTGGTGCTCTGGGCGTTGATGGCACTGCAGCCGGAAAACGCCATGGCTCCTACGCCAATGGCGGCGATCAGGCCCAGGCGCTGTGCTCGTTTGGTTCCGCGAATGCCGGCAGCGATTCTCACGTCAGTAACTCCTCATGGAAAAGGTCAAAGATATCTCCGCACAGCTTATCCGCAAAAGCGCCAAATGTGCGCTTCGTGGCGCGGCGGCGGACCGGCTTGACGCCCAAACGGCGCCTCCGGGAGGCCGGGGACTGCACTAAACGGTCGTTTAGTCAAGGGTGCGGCAATTGTCCAATTGTTGGAACAATTGCGCGGTAAGCGTATCCCCAGACGGTCCTGACCTGCGGAAACTCAAGGGACTGGCAGGTTTTACGTGGTAAACTAGGAGCATTGGAAAGGGAGAATCCACATGCTTTTTGAGGTCGGCGAGACAGTAGTTTACCCACACCACGGTGCGGCAAAGATCGAAGAGATCAAGATGCGCACCATCCGGGGTGAAGAGAAGATGTATCTCAAGCTCAAGGTTGCCCAGGGGGATCTAACAATTGAAGTGCCCGCGGAGAACGTGGACCTAGTAGGGGTCCGCGACGTCGTAGGCAAAGAGGGTCTGGAGCACGTTTTCGAAGTGCTTCGCGCCGAATTTACGGAGGAGCCCACCAACTGGTCCCGCCGGTACAAGGCCAACCTGGAAAAGCTCGCTTCCGGCGACGTCATCAAGGTTGCCGAAGTTGTGCGTGACCTGTGGCGCCGCGACCATGACCGCGGCTTGTCCGCCGGTGAGAAGCGCATGCTGGCCAAGGCTCGTCAGATCTTGATTTCCGAGCTTGCTCTGGCTGAAAAGACCGACGAAGACAAGGCCGCAGAAGTCCTTGACGAGGTTTTGGCCTCCTAGGTTTTTGCCTCCTGCCGCCCGCCAATCCCGCGGCAGGAACGCTTGATAAGGAACCCCGGCACCCCATGGTGCCGGGGTTCCTTGCGTTCAGGGGGTTAGTCTAGGTGTCATGACTGAGCAGGTGGGCGGCACGTGCGCCGTGGTGATCGTGGCGGCAGGATCCGGGCAGCGCCTGGGATACGGCATGCCAAAGGCGAGGGTGCCGCTGGGCGGTGAGCCCATGTTGGCCCACGCGGTCCGCGGAGTGGTGCGGGCAGGTGTCGCGGCACAAATCTGCATTGCAGTACCCGCGGACGATGCCGAAATGGCCGATATTGCCCGGGACCTCGCCGCCAAGTCCGGCGCCGGCCCCGGGATCATCTGGAGCGTCGTGGACGGCGGTGCCGATCGCTCGGCGTCCGTGCGCGCGGCGCTGGGCGCCCTTGCCGCTCACATCACCACCGTCCTCATCCACGACGCCGCCCGGCCGCTGGCGCCGTCGGGCGTCTTTGACCGGGTCACCGCCGCCCTGCGCGACGGCGCCAAGGCCGTGATCCCGGCACTGGCCGTCGTGGACACCATCAAGACAGTTGTCCCCGCCGGACTCCCCGCAACGGGCGCCGGGGTGGAAAAGGTGTCGGGCACCCCGGCCCGAAACCGCCTGCGCGCCGTGCAAACCCCGCAGGGCTTTGAACTGGACACGCTGCGCCGGGCCCACGCCCACGCCGAAACGCTCGACGCCGCGGCTGCCGCCGCGATCACCGACGACGCCATGCTCGTGGAGGCGCTCGGCGAAGACGTGTATGTGGTCCAGGGCTCCACGCACAGCCTGAAAATCACCTCGCCCACCGACCTGCTGCTGGCCGAGGCCATGCTGCAGGGACCGCTGCGCCCGCGCTGGGTTGAGGGGTAGGAGTGGCCATGAACCTGCCGCGCACCGGAATCGGTGTCGACATCCATGCCTTCGCGCCGTTGGACGACCCCGCGCCGCTGTGGCTGGCCGGACTGTTGTGGGAGGGCGAGCGCGGACTCTCCGGACACTCCGACGGCGATGCCGTGGCCCATGCGGCCGCCGACGCCTTGTTCTCCGCCGCCGGAGTGGGCGACCTTGGTACGCACTTTGGCACCGACCGTCCCCAATACAAGGGCGCCAGCGGGGTGACCCTGCTGGCGGAGGCCGCGCGGATCGTCCGGGACGCCGGTTTTGAGATCGGCAACGTGGCCGTCCAGTTCGTCGGCAACCGGCCCAAGTTCAGCCCGCGCCGACACGAGGCCGAGGCAGCCCTCAGCGCGGCGGCCGGCGCGCCCGTGTCCGTCAGCGCAACCACCTCCGACGCACTGGGCTTCCCCGGACGGGGCGAGGGCATCGCGGCCATGGCCACCGCCCTCGTGGTGCACACCGGAAGCCCGGCCGGCGGCCCGCCGTCCGTGAACCTTTCCGCCGAAAGGTAACCTAGAGCCGTGACCCTGCGCTTCCATGACTCCGCCACCGCCGCCGTACGCGACTTCGTTCCGCTCAAAGACGGGAAGGCCTCGCTGTACTACTGCGGCGCCACGGTCCAGGGCGAACCGCACATCGGGCACGTCCGTTCCGCCCTGGCCTTCGACCAGCTGACCCGCTGGCTGCAGGTCAGCGGCTATGAGGTCACCGTGGTCCGCAACGTGACGGACATCGACGACAAGATCCTTCTCAAGGCCCTCGAGAACGACGAACCCTGGTGGGCTCTGGCCTACCGTTTTGAGCAGGCCTTCGAGGACGCCTATGACGCCCTGGGCATCCTCAAGCCCACCTACGAGCCGCGCGCCACGGGGCACATCCCCGAGATGCACGCCCTCATTGCGCTCCTCATCGAGCGCGGCCACGCCTACCCGGCCCTGGACGATTCCGGCGACGTCTACTTTGACGTCCGCTCCTGGAAAAAGTACGGCTCCCTGACCCGGCAGAACATTGACGACATGCAGGCCGCGCCCGACGCCGACCCCCGGGGCAAGCGCGATCCCCGCGACTTTGCGTTGTGGAAGGGCTTCAAGGAAGGCGAGCCGGAGACCGCCAAGTGGGAGTCCCCCTGGGGTGCGGGCCGTCCCGGCTGGCACCTGGAATGCTCCGCCATGGTCACCAAGTACCTCGGCACCGAGTTCGACATCCACGGCGGCGGGCTCGACCTGAGGTTCCCGCACCACGAAAACGAGATGGCCCAGTCCCAGGCCGCCGGCCACGGCTTCGCCAACTTCTGGATGCACAACGGCATGGTCACCTACGAGGGTGAAAAAATGTCCAAGTCCATCGGCAACACGATCAACCCGCGCGAAATGCTCGAAATCGCCCGGCCCCTCGTGGTCCGGTACTACCTGGGCCAGGCCCACTACCGCTCGGTGCTGGACTACCGGCCCGGCTCGCTCACGGAGGCCGCGGCCGCCGTCGAACGCATCGAAACGTTCGTGCGCGCCGCCCTGGCCTATGTGTATCCGGACGGCGCGTTCGGATACATGAGGAACCTTTCGCTGCCGGCGGCGTTCCGCGACGCCATGGACGACGACCTGAACATCCCCGCGGCCCTGGCCGTGCTGCACGAAACCGTCCGCGCGGGCAACACCGCGCTGGCCGCCAAGGACCGCGACGGCGCCGAGGCCGCGTTCCTGGCGGCCGTGTCCATGACGGACGCCCTGGGCATCAATCCGCTGGATGCACAGTGGTTCGAGTCGGCCGGTTCGGAGTCCATGGTCAACGCGCTCGACGTCCTCGTCAAGGCCCAGCTGGCCGCCCGCGCGAAGGCCCGGGCGGAGAAGAATTGGCCGGAATCGGACGCCATCCGCGACGTCCTCGCGGCGGCCGGCATCGAAATTGCCGACTCCGCCAACGGCTCCACCTGGTCCATCAAGCGCTAGCCCCGACGCGGTATCACCTTTGGTCCCCTTTTAGCGGACGCGGTATCACTTTTGGCGGTGATTTCGGGAACGCGGTATCACCGTGGCACCCAACGGCCCCACGTGAGACTGCGCACGTTTGTCCCCCGATATCCACAAATTTGCATGCAGGCCGTAAACTGATAGCTATGGGTTTGCACTTTCCCGTTATCTCGTGTGCCTAAAATGCGTTCACGAGCAGGTATGTTTGACGACTTCGGAGCCGCTGAAACGCGGGCGCCGCACCAATCTTAAGGGTTTTACCATGGCCACCAATAGTTCACGCCCCGGCGCAGTACGCAAGCTCAAGAAGGGCCCCAGCGTCGGTACCGGTGGTCATGGTCGGAAGGCGCTCGAAGGCAAGGGCCCCACGCCGAAGGCGTCGGAACGCACCTACCACAAGGCGTTCAAGAACAAGGAGCTGGCCGAACGCTCCGCAGCCAAGCACGGCGACGCACCCCGCGGCGCCACCCGCCGCCCCAGCGGTCCCAAGGGCCGTGCCACCGAAGAGCTCGTCACGGGCCGCAACTCCGTGGTCGAGGCACTGCGCGCCGGCATCCCCGCGAAGGTCCTCTACGTGGCCGTCCGCGTTGACATGGACGAGCGCGTCCGCGAATCCATCAAGCTGGCCGCCGAACGCGGCATCCCGCTGCTCGAGGCACAGAAGCCCGAGCTGGACCGCCTGACCGAGGACGCCATCCACCAGGGCCTGGTCCTGCAGATCCCGCCGTACGAGTACGAGGACGCCGTGGACATGGCCTCCGAGGTCATGGCCAAGTGGAAGAAGGGGCACATCGCCAACGCCCCGCTGATCGTCGCCCTGGACGGAATCACCGACACCCGCAACCTTGGCGCCATCATCCGCAGCGTTTCGGCCTTCTCCGGCCAGATCGTGGTCATTCCCGAACGCCGCAGCGCCGGCGTGACGGCCGCGGCCTGGAAGACCAGCGCCGGTGCCGCCGTGCGCGTCCCCGTGGCCAAGGCCCCCAACCTGAACCGTGCCATCGGCGCGTTCCAGAAGATGGGCTACTTTGTGCTGGGGCTCGACGGCGACGGCGACGTTTCGCTGCCCGACATCAGCGTGGCCACGGACCCGATCTGTCTCGTGGTCGGCTCCGAAGGCAAGGGCCTCTCCCGCCTGGTGCGGGAGAACTGCGACCAGATCGTCTCCATCCCGATCAACTCGGACATGGAGTCCCTGAACGCCTCCATGGCCGTCGGCATCAGCCTGTACGAGATCTCAAAACAGCGCGCAACCCAGGCGTAATATGCCGGTGACAGCAGTAGAAACCGTGGGCACCCTCGGGACGGCATTGTCGCGCCGTTTCCCGCTGGGTGTCAGCGTCCGCCCCGGGGAAACCGTCGCGGACACCGTCAACGTGGCCGTTTACTCGCCCACCTCCGCCCGGGTGGTGGTGTGCCACCAGCGCCCCGGCGGGGACTGGAAGGCCATGGTGCTGCCGGACGTGACCGACGGCGTCCATCACGGACTCGTGGCGGACATGCCGGTGGGCAGCCGCTACGGTTTCTACGTTGGCGCCCGCGACGGCGCCACCGACATCACGGAACTGGACCCGGAAACGGTGCAGCTGCTGCTGGACCCGTACGGGCGCTACATCGACGAACAGACCGCCGCCGACGGCACGGTGCGGTTCGCCTCCGTGCGCATGCAGTCGGGCTTTGACTGGGGCACCGTGACCCGGCCCAACACCCCGTGGCGCAACACGGTGTTCTACGAGGCCCACGTGCGCGGCCAAACCATGCTGCACCCGGACATCCCCGAGGAAATCCGCGGCACCTACGCCGGCATGGCCCACCCCGTCATGATCAAGCACCTGCAGGATCTGGGCGTGACCGCCGTCGAACTGCTGCCCATCCACTTCCACATCGACGAACCCCACCTGCACGGCACCGGCATGCGCAACTATTGGGGCTACAACTCGCTGGGATTCTTCGCCCCGCAGGTGGACTACGCCAGCGAGGCTGCGCGGGCCCGCGGCCCGGAGGCTGTCCAGGACGAGCTCAAGGGCATGATCAAGCTGCTGCACATGGCCGGGATCGAAGTGATCCTGGACGTGGTGTACAACCACACCGCCGAGGGCGGCCCGGGCGGGCGCACCCTGAGCTGGCGCGGCCTGGCCGAGGAACAGTATTACCGCATGAAGGACGGCCACTATGTGGACACCACGGGCTGCGGCAATTCACTGAACTTCGGCAACCCCCACGTCATCAAGATGGCCATGGATTCGCTGCGGTACTGGGTGGAGGAATTCCACATCGACGGCTTCCGTTTCGACCTGGCCGTGAGCCTTGGCCGCAACGGCGTGCACGAGTTCACCAGCCAGCACCCGTTCCTGCTGGCCGCGGCCACCGACGGCGTGCTGGCGTCCACCAAGCTCATTTCCGAGCCCTGGGACATTGGTTTTGGCGGCTGGCAGACGGGGCGCTTCCCCACGGGCTGGGCCGACTGGAACGATTCCTTCCGGGACCAGGTGCGCGAGGTCTGGCTGACGGACCGGGCCGCCAACATGGCCGGCGAGGCTCGCGGCAGCCTGGCCAAATTTGGCGACGCCCTGGGCGGATCGGCCGGGCTCTTTGCCGAGTCCGGGCGCAGCCCCATGGCCTCGGTCAACCTCATCACGGCCCACGACGGCTTCACCCTGGCGGACCTCACGGCGTACAACGTCAAGCACAATGAGGACAACCAGGAAGGCAACCGCGACGGCCACGGCGACAACCGCAGCTGGAACCACGGCGTCGAAGGCATTTCCAACAACTTCGGGATCCTGAACCAGCGCGCCAGGACCGCCCGAAACATGATGGCGACCATGCTGCTGGCCCTGGGTGTGCCGCTCATTACGGCCGGCGACGAGCTGGGTCGCAGCCAGGGCGGCAACAACAACGTCTACTGCCAGGACAATGAAATCGCGTGGCTTGACTGGTCCATGGACGACGACGCCAAAACCATGCTCGCGGCCACCCGCCGGCTGGTGCAGATCCGCAAGGACTTCCTGGCCGAACAGCCCAGCAGCTACCCGGCCCGTGGCGGCGAATCGTTCATTCACTGGTTCGGTGCGGACGGCTTGCCCATGACCCCGGAACGGTGGCGAAGCCCGCATGAGCGAGTGCTGACCATGCTTCTGGGTTCCCCCAACGGGCAGGTTGACGGCCTGGCGGTCTTCAACACCGGCATCACCGACGAGGACGTGACGCTGCCGGCCAACCCGCGCTACGTCGATGACCCCACTGTCGAGGCGCGCCCCTACATGCTGCGCATGACCACGGCCGCCGCGGGCATGGACCACGACGGCGATCCCACCTTTAAGCTGTCCCGGACGACGCCGCTGGTCCCGGCCGGTGGGGCCGTCGCCGTCGAGGCCAACACGGTTCAGATCTACCGCAACGACATCACCCCGCGCTAGGTGACCCGGAGTCGTTGAGGGCCCAGATAATCCCCGCGCCCTCCCGTCTTTACCGCGCTGGGCGCGATAAAGACGGGGCCCTCGGGCGCGGGGCCCAACTGTGGTGACCCACACTCGTTGAGGGCCCAGATAATCCCCGCGCCCTCCCTTCTTTACCGCGCTGGGCGCGATAAAGACGGGGCCCTCGCGCGCGGGGGCCCAACTGTGGTGGCCCACACTCGTTGAGAGCCCAGATAATCCTAGGATTATCTGGGCTCTCAACATTGTTGGCGGGGATTATCTGGGCTCTCAACGAGGGGGCGCTCCCCTCAACGGCGGCGCCTATGACGTGGCGATGAGCCCCAACTCGGCCGGGTTGGCCAGGGCGCAGTGCGTCGGCAGGACCTGGACGCCGTAGCCAAAGCTGCCCGAACGGTCAATGACGAGGTCGGCGGCGAACTGGTACCGGCCGTCGCCGAGGCCCGTGGCGGAATCCAGTTCCATGGTCCGGGTGTCGGAGAGCTCGTCGGTGTCACCCACGCGACCGTAGCGGACGCAAACCCGGACATCCTCGGCGTTCAGTCCGGCCAGGTGCACCGTGGCGCGGACCTGGAGCGTCTGGCCAATTTGGGGTTCGTCGGCCAGGCCGTGGGATTCCACATGTTCAATGCGCACCCCGTCCCATTCGGAGCGGACCTTGCCGATCCAGGACGCCAGCTCCCGGGTGCCGGCAAAGTCGCCGGCCCGGGCAAGGCGCCCGGCCTCGGCGGCCGGCTGGTACAGCCTCTGCACGTATTCCTTGACCATCCGCTCGGCGGAGACGGCCGGGCCCAGATGGGAGATGGTGTGCTTGATCATGGAGATCCAGTGTGAGGGCAGGCCGCCGTCGTTGGCCTGCGACGGCCCGGCAGCCCCGGCAAACTCGGCCGCGACGTCGCCGTAGAAGCGCGGCGCCACCTGGTTTTCCAGCAGCTCGTACAACGCGGCGGACTCGATGTCGTCGCGTTCCTCGTCGCTGGTGCCCTGGTTGGCAGTGGGGATCGCCCAGCCGTTTTCGCCGTCGTACAGCTCATCCCACCAGCCGTCCATGACGGACAGGTTCAGTGAGCCGTTGATGGCGGCCTTCATGCCGGAGGTGCCACAGGCCTCCAAGGGGCGCAGCGGGTTGTTCAGCCACACGTCACAGCCGGGGAACAGGGTCCGGGCCATGGCGATGTCGTAGTTGGGCAGGAATACGATCCGGTGGCGCACCTCGGGATCGTCGGTGAACTGCACCAGGTCCTGGATCATCTTCTTGCCGGCGTCGTCCGCCGGGTGCGATTTACCGGCGATGACCAGCTGGATCGGGTGCTCCGGGTGCAGCAGCAGCGCTTTGAGCCGGGCCGGGTCGCGCAGCATCAGGGTGAGCCGCTTGTAGGTGGGGACGCGGCGGGCGAAACCGATGGTCAGCACGTCGGGGTCCAGTGCGGAATCCGTCCAGGCCAGCTGGGCGTCGGCCGCACCGCGCTTCTTCCAGGAGGCGCGCAGTCGGCGCCGGGCGTCGTCCACCAGGGCCGTGCGCAGCCGCCGGCGCAGCGCCCAGACGTCGGCGTCGCTGACGTCGTAGACCTTGGACCAGTCCGGGCCGTCCAGCACGTCGGTGCCGAACTTTTCCCTGGCCAACTCCGCCAGGGCGGGGTCAACCCAGGTGGGCACGTGCACCCCGTTGGTGACCGAGGTGATGGGGACGTCGTCGTGGTCAAAGCCCTGCCACAGTCCGGAGAACATCTCGCGGGACACCACGCCGTGCAGCTTGGCGACGCCATTGGCGCGCTGGGCCAGGCGCAGGCCCATGACGGCCATGTTGAACACGTCGGGGTTGCCGCCGTCGTAGTTTTCCGCACCCAGGGCCAGGATCTCGGCGACGGGCACGCCGGGGGCAAGCTCGCCGGCAAAGAAGTGCTCGATCATGGCGCGCGGGAACCTGTCGATTCCGGCCGGCACGGGGGTATGTGTGGTGAAGACGGTCGACGCGCGGCCGGCGGCAAGTGCCTCGCTCCAGGACAGCGGTGCCGCCGTGACGGCCGGGTCCATGAGTTCGCGGATGCGCTCGATGCCCAGGAATCCGGCATGCCCCTCATTGGTGTGGAACACCTCGGGGGCCGGGGTGCCGGTCAGGCGGGCGTGGACGCGCAGCGCCTTGACCCCGCCCATGCCCAGCAGCAGTTCCTGCATGAGCCGGTGGTCTCCGCCGCCGCCGTACAGCCGGTCGGTGACGCCGCGGGCGGCGTCGTCGTTGTCCGCCACGTTGGAATCAAGCAGCAGCAGCGGCACGCGGCCCACATCGGCACGCCAAATGTGGGCGCGCAGCACCCGGCCGTCCGGCAGCGGCAGCGAAATTTCCGCCGCGGTGCCGTCCTCCTCACGCAACAAGGTCAGGGGCAGGGAATCCGGGTCCAGCAGCGGGTACGTCTCCTGCTGCCAGGCGTCCTTGGACAGTGACTGCTTGAAGTAGCCGGCCTGATAGAGCAGTCCGACGCCGATCAGCGGCACGCCAAGGTCGGAGGCGGATTTCAGGTGGTCGCCGGCCAGGATGCCCAGGCCGCCGGAGTACTGGGGAAGGACTTCGGTGATACCAAATTCGGGGGAGAAGTAAGCAATGGTTTGGGGGGCTTCGGAGCCCAGGGACTGGTACCAGCGCGGTTCGTTGAGGTACTGCTCGAGGCTGCGTTCGGCGTCGGCCACCCGGGCCACGACGTCGGGGTCGGCGGCCAGCGCCAGCAACTGTTCACGGGAGATTGCGGCCAGCATGGCCAGGGGGTCGTGGCGGGCTTCATCCCACAGGGCAGGGTCAAGGGATTCAAAGAGCCGGCGGGTCGGCAGATGCCAGGACCAGCGCAAGTTCGTGGCCAGGCGGGAGAGTGCGCCAATCTGCTGCGGGACAACGGTGCGGACGGTGAATCTACGGATAGCCTTCATGCCGGTCACCCTAGCGCAAGAAAGTTTCGGCATTGTGGCGCGCGGACATAAACCACAAGCGATGGCGTAACGAATTCCACTGCCGCCGTCAAATCCGCTGTCAACGTGAACTATTCGCGCAACATCACGGACTGTCTTAGCAATATGTGACCGGAGTCGCTAACGTCGTATTTGTGACTACCTCCCAGCCAGTACGTTCCGAAACAGCCCCGGCCAAGGCCGCCGCCGCCAAACGCGTGCCGGCCAAGAAAACGCCCAAGCAGGCTTCCCCGCAGGCGGACTTGCAGGCCGCCGGGACAGCAGCGGCGAACCCGGCGGAGGGTCTGCGGTTTGGCCGCATTCCGGTCACGAACGTCCAGCCGGTCCTTGAGGACGGCCGCTTTCCGGCGAAGGCCGTTCGCGGTGCCGACGTCCAGGTCCGTGCGGTGGTTTTCCGTGAAGGGCACGACGCCGTCGGCGTGACGGCCGTGCTGTTCGATCCCAGCGGCGCCGAGGTGCAGCGGGCCCGGATGGCGCCCGCGGGCAAGGGGACCGACGCCTGGAGCGGCGTGCTGACCCCCACCTCGGAGGGTGCGTGGTCGTTTGCCGTGGAGGGCTGGACTGACCTCTACGCCACCTGGACCCACAATGCCGCCGTGAAGATCAACGCCGGCGTCGACGTCGAGGTCATGCTCGCCGAAGGTGCCGCACTGCTGGGCGGGGCCGCGAAAACCGTTTCGGACGATGCCGCCGCGAAAACATTCAAGCACGCCGCCAAAGTCCTCGCCGATGCCGGGAGCAACGTCAACGACCGCCTGGCCGCCGGCACCTCCGCGGCCGTGCGCGCCGCCGTCGCCCGCTTCCCGCTGCGCGATCTCGTCACCGCCAGCCGCTCCTACCCGCTGGCCGTGGAGCGCGACGCCGCCGGCCGCGGCGCCTGGTACGAATTCTTCCCCCGCTCCGAGGGCGCCAAGCAGAACCCCGACACCGGCGCCTGGACCAGCGGAACGTTTACGACGGCGGCCCTGCGCCTCCCGGCCGTCGCCGCCATGGGCTTCTACGTGGTCTACCTGCCGCCGATCCACCCCATCGGCACGATCAACCGCAAGGGCCCCAACAACACGTTGACCGCGGGCCCGGGCGATCCGGGGTCGCCGTGGGCCATTGGCTCGTCGGCCGGCGGGCACGACGCCATCCACCCGGACCTGGGCACCTTCGCGGACTTTGACGCATTCGTGGCCGCCGCCAACGAGCTCGAGCTCGAGGTGGCGCTGGACCTGGCCCTGCAGTGCGCCCCCGACCACCCCTGGGCCACGGACCACCCCGAGTGGTTCACCACGCGCATCGACGGCACCATTGCTTACGCGGAAAACCCGCCCAAGAAGTACCAGGACATCTACCCGCTGAACTTCGACAACGATCCGGCGGGCCTGTCGGCGGAGATCCTGCGCATCGTGCGCCTGTGGATCGAGCACGGCGTGCGCATCTTCCGTGTCGACAACCCGCACACCAAGCCCGTCTGGTTCTGGGAGTGGCTCATCGGCACCGTCAACGCCGAGCGCCCGGACATCGTGTTCCTGGCCGAGGCATTCACCCGCCCGGCCATGATGGCCGCGCTGGGCCGTGCCGGCTTCCAGCAGTCCTACAGCTACTTCACCTGGCGCAACACCAAGGAGGAGCTGGAGGAGTACCTGCTGCACGTCAGCCGCGAATCGGCCGGTTACTTCCGGCCCAACTTCTTTGTCAACACCCCCGACATCCTCACCGAATTCCTGCAGTACGGTGGTCCGGCGGCCTACAAGATCCGCGCCATCCTGGCCGCCACGGGCAGCCCGTTGTGGGGCATGTACGCCGGCTACGAACTGTACGAGCACGTGGCCCGCCCGGGTTCCGAGGAGAACCTCGACAACGAGAAGTACGAGTACAAGGACAGGGATTTTGCCGGCGCCGAGGCTGCCGGGAAGTCGCTGGCCCCGTTCGTGACCTTGCTGAACGGGATCCGCCGCGCCCACCCGGCCCTGCTGGACCTGGAAAACCTGACCCTCCACACCAGCAGCGACGACGCAACGCTCGTGTTCAGCAAGCACAAGAGGATTGCGGCCAGCGCCGACGCCCCGGCCCGCAAGGACACCATCATCGTCGTCATCAACGTCGATCCGCACAGCATGCGCGAGGGGCAGGTCACCCTGGACCTGGACGCGTTGGAGCTGGACGGGCTGTCCGCGGACGGCACCTTTGAGGTCGAGGACCTGGTCACGGGCGCCACCTGGAACTGGGGCAAGCAAAACTACTTCCGCCTGGACGCACACCTGGAGCCGGCCCACATTTTGCACGTGCGGCGGTAGGCATGGCGCTCCCATTCAACGTCCCCGCCGGATCGGCCCGCGGTTCCTGATGCCCGCCACCTTCCTTGACCTCCTGGCGGACTGGCTCCCGCGGCAGCGGTGGTACCCGCTCAAGGGCGACGCCGGCCTCGGCGCCACCCTGCGCTGCGCGGGCACGCTCGAGTTGCCGTCGTCGAACCCCGGGGTCAGGTTCGTGGTCGTATTCGTGGACGTGACCCGTCCCGTAGATGAGGGCGGGGCCGACGACGCCGGGCACACAGTCACGCTGCAAGTCCCCGTCGCGCTGCACTTTAGCAAACCCGTTACGGCGCCCGGCGCCTCACCGTCGGGTACTTCGCTGATCGGAGAGGTGGGCCCGTCCGATTCGACGTTTGCCCCGCCCGCCGGCGAGGATACTGGCGGTTTGACCGGCGGCTGGGCCGTCGACGCGCTGTCCGATCCGGAGTTCCTGAACGCCTGGCTCGCAGTCCTCACCTCGCCGCAACGGCCGGCGTCCCTATCTACCTGGTGCAGCGACGCTTTTACGGAAGCGGCAGGCATGGCCGGCGACGTCGTGGACGCGGTACGCCCCGTCACGGCCGAACAATCCAACAGCTCGGTGGTGTTTGAGCTGGCCGGGCAGCGGTTCATTGCCAAATTCCTCCGAGTCCTCCAGGCTGGTGCGCATCCGGAGGTCGAACTGGGCAGGGCCCTGGCCGCGGCGGGCAGCAACAACGTTCCGGCGCTGCACGCGACGGTCTCGGCCCCGGTGCCGGCGGCTTCGTCATCGCCCGCCACGCTGTTTGTGATCCACACATTTCTCGACGGCGGCCGCGACGGCTGGGAAACCGCGCTCGGCGCCGCCTCAAGCGGCACCGACTTTGCGGCGGAGGCCCGCGCCATGGGCTCGGCCGTGGCGCAAGTGCACGCCAGCCTCCGCTCAACCCTGGGGTCGGCGGCGTGCACGGGTCCGGATGCCGCAGCTTTTGTCGAGACCGTCATTTCACGCCTGCGGTGGGCCTGGGACCTGGCCGGCGCCTCCGTCGGGCCTTACGAACCGGAACTGGACGCCGTGATTGACGGGCTGCGCGCACTTCGCCGATTGCCCGAGGTGCAGCGCATTCACGGCGATCTGCACCTGGGCCAGCTGGTCCGGGCCGGCAAACCGGGCGCCACCGGCTGGTACCTGCTGGACTTTGAGGGCGAGCCGCTGCGGCCGCTGGCGCAACGCGGCCTTCCCGACGTGCCGCTGCGCGACGTCATTGGCATGCTGCGCTCCTTTGACTACGCCGGGGCGCAGGCAGCCCGTGGCGGAACCGTCACCGCGGACGACGCCGCCGCCTGGACCAGGGCGTGCTGCGAAGCGTTCCTTGACGGATACCGGGGGAGTGCGGCCGGTGGCGACGACGCCGATCCGGCGCTCTTTTCGGCCCTCTGGCTGGACAAGGCCCTCTATGAAGTTGTCTATGAATTACAAAACCGGCCGGACTGGCTCTCCGTGCCGGTGCTGGCCGTGCGGGAATTGTTTGAATCAAGTGAAAGAAGTGTGGACATGGGAATGAAGAACGCGACCCCCTGGCAGTGGATGCCGGAATCCTGGCAAGTGTTTCCGCGGGGACCTACTACGCGCCGCATTCCGTACTGGGCGCCCACCTGAGCGGTTCGGCCGACGGCGCCGAGCTCGTCACGATCCGCACTCTGCGCCACCTCGCCCAGGGGGTATCCCTGGTGACGGCCGGCGGAAGCGTCCCGATGGCGCACGAACACGACGGCATCTGGGTCGCCGTCGTGCCCGTCGAAGAGGCGGGGCACGTGCCCGACTACCGGCTCGACGTCCGCTACGCCGACGGCGTGCACCGCATGGACGATTCCTACCGGTACCTGCCCACCGTGGGCGAGCTTGACCTGCACCTGATGGCCGAGGGCCGGCACGAGACCCTGTGGACGGTTTTGGGCGCCCACGTCCAGCACTACCACTCCAGCCTTGGCGACATCAGCGGCGTCAGCTTTTCCGTCTGGGTCCCGGCAGTGCGCGCGGTGCGTGTGATCGGGGAGTTCAACGGTTGGGACGGCCGCGGCCACGCCATGCGCAGCCTGGGCACCTCCGGTGTATGGGAAGTGTTCATCCCGGACGTGGAAGCCGGCGCCCGCTACAAGTTCCAGATCCTCACCGAGGACGGACAGTGGCTGGAAAAGGCCGATCCCATGGCTTATGGAACCGAGGTGCCGCCGTTGACGGCGTCGCGGGTTGTCCAGTCAAACTACGCCTTTGGCGATGCCGAATGGATGGCCGCCCGGGCCGCCAGGGACCCGCACAATTCGCCCATGAGCGTCTACGAGGTGCACCTCGGCTCGTGGCGCCAGGGCCTGGGCTACCGGGAACTGGCCACCGAGCTCGTTGACTACGTCAAGGACCTCGGCTTCACGCACATCGAGTTCATGCCCGTGGCCGAGCACCCGTTTGGCGGTTCCTGGGGCTACCAGGTCACCTCCTACTTTGCCCCCACCTCCCGCTTCGGCCACCCCGATGAGTTCCGCTTCCTCGTCGACTCCCTGCACCAGGCCGGGATCGGCGTCATCATGGACTGGGTCCCGGCCCATTTCCCCAAGGACGAATGGGCGTTGGCCAAGTTCAATGGTGGCGCCCAATACGAGCACGCCGACCCGCGGCTGGGGGAGCACCCCGACTGGGGGACGCTCATCTTTGACTTTGGCCGCAACGAGGTGCGCAACTTCCTGGTGGCCAACGCCCTGTACTGGATGGAGGAGTTCCACATCGACGGCCTCCGTGTCGACGC